>CAZMHF010000001.1:0-103151 GCA_964566025.1 uncultured Lachnospiraceae bacterium
AACAATGCGCTAGTAACCCATCCCAGCAGCTTCGCTGCTATTTCAGTGGGAGCTTAAACTCCCACTGAAACAAGGAAGTTCCACCCACCGCCTAAGAGGCGGGGGACTTCCTTGGGAGGTTAAGTTGTGATGAATGTCGAAAGGTAATTGATAATATGAAAACAAAGCTGATACAGTAATTGTAGGCAAATACTATTAGTATTGACTAGGTGAGTTACTTATTGCAATGAATAAAAACTAGTGGTATAATTTTCATGAAGGTAATCCTCCTTCTAATACGGATCATGAAGAGGAGTTATAATACGTTGAATACATGTATTATTGGTGGCGGTAATGTCGGTCATGCAATGGCAACATATCTTGGAAAAAATGATTGCCAGGTCACTGTGTTTGCTTCAAAATACGAGGAGTTTAGTGATGAATTGCAAGCGATTGATTCGCTCACAAAGGAATCATTTGTTGCCCCCATTCATGCTGCTACAAATAATTTAGAACTTGCGACAAAAGATGTGGATATTATTTTTATAACATATCCATCATTTATGATAGAGAATATTTTCAAAGAACTTAATCAAGTCTTAAAGAAAAAAACAATGATTGGTGTCATTCCAGGAACGGGTGGCGCTGAATTTTTTGCGAAAGATTTAATGGCGAGAGGGCATAGTGTATTTGGCTTTGATCGCGTACCATGTGTTAGTCGAGTTGGCGAATATGGAAAAAGTGTGAATCAATCCAAAAAACGAAGCGTTCGCATTGCGTCTTTTTCTGAAAGGGATACACTACATATATGTGATATATGCACAAGGATTTTAGGGATGGAATGTTTGCCATTAAAAAGTTATTTAGCGGTTACATTTACTCCTTCAAATCCTATTTTGCATACGGCAAGAATATATGCCATGTTTCACAATTATAAAAAAGGACAAGTATATGGACGTAATTTTGGATTTTATCGCGAGTGGTCAGACAAAGCATCCAATATGCTTATCGGTATGGATGATGAATTGATGTCGATATGCAAAAGCTTACAAGATATAGATTTGCGTGATGTGGTTTCTGTAAAAGATCATTATAATGCATATACCATTCGTGCAATGACGAAAAAAATCTCGAGTATTGAAACGCTTAAAGATATTCAATCGCCGATGATTGCTGTTGAAGGGGGCTATATACCTGATTTTTCATCACGATATTTTCAAGAAGATTTTCCGTTTGGACTTTCCATTTTAAAGGGGTTTGCGTTGATTGGAGATGTGAAAACACCGTATATGGATGAGGTGATTCGCTGGCATCAACGGATGCTTGATTTACCATTTATAAATGAATTAGGACAGATTGTAGACGATAAAAATGTTATAACACCACAAAAATTTGGACTAACGACAAAAGAAGATATAGCAAGCTATTATGAGATGAAGAAGTAACGCGGATTTCGAGTATCCGAATTGACTAGTTGCAACAATGGAGGTGATTTCATGGATATTATAATTGTTGGTGGGGGTAAGATTGGTCTTGTTTTAGCAAAGGAATTGTCTTTGCAGCATCATGACGTAGTCTTAATTGACACAGATCTAGAAGTGATTGAAAATGCGTCGAATCGTCTAGATGCCAATTGCTTGCATGGAAATGGCATGCATATGGATACACTAAAAGAAGCAGGCATTAGTGAAGCGGAATCATTAATTGCAGTTACGGGAAATGACGAGCTTAATATTATTATTTGCGTAATGGCAAAAAGTATGGGCGTTGCCAATACCGTATCACGTATTCGAAATCCAGAATATAACTCTGAATTAGAAATGTTTAAAAGTAAGATGGGGATTGATCGAATTATCAATCCAGAATATGAGGCAGCAGTTGAGATTTCAAGGCTTTTAGCCCTTCCTGTAGCAAATCGCGTAGATGCTTTTGCCAATGAGCGTGTAGAAATCATTGAATACACCATTGAAAAAGACGATTTAATTGTTGGTAAATCATTGGCGCAATTATCGATACCACCAAATGTCTTATTTTGTGCGGCAGAACGTGATGGTCATTTTATGATTACGCGTGGAGATTATATATGTCAAGAAGGCGATAATATTTATTTGTCTGGAACGCTGATGGGATTAAATAATTTTTTCAAATATATTGGTCATATGAGCCATAAAGCGAAAAATATTATGATTGTCGGCGGAAGTAGAATGGCTGTATATTTAGCTAGAATGGCTCGCAAGATGAGTATCAACGTTCGTTTGATTGAAAGAGATCCGAAGAGATGTTTAGTGTTGGCGGAGATGTTAGACGATTGTTTGATTATAAATGGAGACGGAACCGATGAAGAGGTGTTGCTCTCGGAAGATTTAAAGAAAATGGATGCCTTTATTACGTTAACGGATAGTGATGAGGAAAATTTGCTCACCGCATTTTATGCCAAAAAACAAGGCGTTATCAAGGTGATACCAAAAATCAATCGTGAAAACTATATGAATCTAACGGAAAGCTTGGAGATTGAAAGTATTATAGCACCGCGAATTGTCATTGCTGATCATATGATGCGCTATGTTGATGCATTAAAGAATACAAAAAACACAGCAATGAAAAAATTATACCGTATTGCTGGAGACAACGCAGAAGCGATCGAGTTTATTGTTCCACAAAACAGTATTGCCGTTGGGAAAAGCCTAGACCAATTGAACCTAAAACAAGATATTTTGATTGCAGGCTTAGTGCGTGGTAAGGAAGTGATTATTCCAACAGGAAAAGTTGTTATCAAGGCGAAGGATCAAGTGCTGATATTTGGTAAAAAAGGTTCATTGTACGAATTTGATGATATCATAAAAGGGTAAAAAGGTGTGAACAGATATGAATTATAAAATGATTCTACGTTTATGTTCTTTATGCTTTCTAATTGAAGCATTATTTCTATGCATCCCAATGATTTATGCATTGTGTATTGGCGAGGATATCATTCCCTATATCGTGACCATCGTTGCGATTGCCATAGTGAGTGTGCCGTTGTTGTTGATTAAACCAACAACGAAAGTGTTATATGCGCGTGATGGATGGTTTATTGCAGGCGCAATATGGATTGGCATTTCTATTTTCGGAGCGATTCCTTATTTTATATGTAAGATGTCCCCTTCCTTTATTGATTGTCTTTTTGAAACAATTTCAGGATTTACAACAACAGGGGCAAGTATATTGCGCGAGGTAGAGAGTTTACCGCGCGGGATTTCTATGTGGCGTTGTCTTACTAACTGGATCGGTGGAATGGGCGTTTTGGTCTTTTTGCTAGCCATTATGCCTGTTGGCGAAGTGGATATGCGTACATTGCATTTGTTGCGAGCAGAGTCCCCAGGGCCAACCACGTCAAAACTCGTACCAAAGATGACGCAAACAGCGAAAATACTATATAGCTTATATTTTTTATTAACATTGCTTACCTTTATCGCCTTATTGATTGCTGGAATGCCTGTATATGATGCCGTTTTGCATTCGTGGGCAACAGCTGGAACAGGTGGTTTTTCGTGCAAAAATCAATCGATTGCCTTTTATGATAGTACCGCAATCAATTATATTCTTGGAATTGCCATGATATTATTTAGTATCAACTTTACGGTGTATTTCCATCTTGCTATACGACAATTTAAAGCAGTTTTAAAAAATTCAGAAGTGATATTTCACCTATCCATTATTTTGATTTCGATCATTGCGATTACCGCCAATATTAGTCGTTTATTCCCTTCGATATTTGAGTCCATTGAGCATGCTTTTTTTCAAGTATCGACGATTATATCTACGACGGGGTTTGCGACAACCAATTTTGATTTATGGCCGACCTTCTCCAAAGTAATGTTATTATTACTGATGATAATGGGTGGATGTGCTGGTTCTACATCAGGTGGATTTAAAGCGATTCGTTCCTTGATTTTAATTAAAACAGCAAGACGTGAGGTGGAAAAACTCACGCATCCTAGATTGGTTCATCCCATTAGAGTATCAGGGAAAACGGTTGATGATGAGCAAGTAAGAGGAGTTACCACCTTCTTTATTATTTATATTATGGTGATTATTTTATCCACCACTCTCATTTCAATTGATGGATTTGATTTTATGACAACGTTTTCGGCAACCATTTCAACGGTTAACAATATTGGCCCTGCTTTTGGTGCGGCTGGCCCAAATGGCAATTATGCGGATTTTTCACCAATTAGCAAAATGGTGATGAGTGTTGGTATGTTGATTGGTCGATTAGAGATATATCCGATTATTATGATGTTTGCGCCAAGTACGATTTTGCTCCATTTTAACGAAGCAAAGTCAATCGCTAAAAAAGCAAAGCAAAAGCGTATGAAAACTAAAATGTAAGAGAAGATTTCATAAAAAGTACAAAAAAATTTATGAATACGTATACGCAATATGCTATGATTGGATTATAAACTATTTAATTAATGGAGGTAAAAATGGAATTATCAATTCAAACAATGATTATGATTGGTGTAGCTGTTTTAATATTTTTAATTTTCTTATTTGTCGGCTACCTCAAGGCACCACCAGATACAGCGTACATTATATCTGGTTTTCGTAAAAAGCGCATTCTAATTGGTAAGGCTGGATGGCGTATACCATTTTTTGAGCGAGTAGATCGTTTAACATTGCGCGTTATGCAGGTCGATGTAAAAACTAGTGAAGCAGTTCCAACAAATGAATTTATCAATGTTTCTGTAGATGGTGTGGCGAATATCAAGATTTCATCAGATCCTGTACTACTTACAAGAGCATCTGAGTCATTGCTTGGTATGCGTCGTGACGAAATGATTAGCTTAGTGACACAAGTACTTGAAGGTAATATGCGTGAAATCGTAGGATCTGTGGGACTTAAGGAAATGGTTCAAGATCGTCAAGGTGTTGCAAAAAAAATCACTGAAAACGTCGTTCCGGATATGCATAAGCTAGGTATCGAGGTCGTTAATTTTAATATTCAAAATTTCAAAGATAACGCTGGAACGATTGAAAATATGGGTATTGATAATATCGAGCAAATTCGCAAAAATGCCGCTATTGCAAAAGCGAATGCGCAACGCGATATTGCTATTGCCAATTCAAACGCTACGCAGGAGGCAAATGTTGTCCATGTACAAGCGGAAAAATTGATTTCAGAACAAAATGCAGAATTGTTGATTCAACAAAGTGAAATGCAAATTAAGGCTGATACGAAAAAGGCTGAAGCAGATGCTGCCTATTCCATTCAACAAGAGCAACAACGTAAAACAATCGAAATTGCTCGTACCGATGCAGATATTGCAAAGAAAATGAAAGAAGCAGAGCTTGCCGAAAAAGAAATTGAATTGAAAGAGCGTCAATTAGATGCAGAAGTTCGAAAGCAAGCAGATGCGATGAAATACAAAGTCGAAAAAGAAGCGGAAGCAGATTTAGTTCGTCGTCAAAGAGATGCCGATGCACAGTGTTATGAAGCAGAGCAACAAGCAAAAGCACAACGAATTGAGGCAGAAGCACTTCGTTTTACGATGGAACAAGAAGCGGAAGGTATTCGCGCAAAGGGTATTGCAGAGGCTGAGGCGATTGAGAAAAAAGCAGAAGCACAACGAAAAATGGGTGAAGCGTCTGTTATTGAAATGTACTTAGAAGCATTGCCAGAAGTGGTTAAAAATGCGGCATCACCACTTGCTCAAACAGAAAAAATTGTTATGTATGGTGACGGAAATTCGACACGCATCATTAAAGATGTTATGTCAAGCGCCAATCAAGTCATTGATGGTGTTAAGGAATCGACAGGAATTGATATTCAAGCCTTATTAGCTGGTATGGCTGGTGGACATGTTGCTACACATCGCCATACAAATGCAACAATGGAAAGTGCTCAGTCAAATGAAGCATTAAAAAATACAAACGAAGAAGTAGTTGAAGTTGATGAATAGTAAGGATAACAACAAAAGGAGTAATCAAATGATTATTGGAGAGAATTTACCAAATATCCCTTGGCAAGAACGACCAGAAGGATGCAACGACATTGTATGGCGTTACAGCAATAATCCTATTATTAAACGCGATCAAATACCGAGTGCAAATAGCATTTTTAACAGTGCGGTGGTTGCAAAGGATGGCGCATTTGTGGGAATATTCCGCAGTGATGATAAGGCAATGGAGCAACATCTATTTTTAGGAAAAAGCGAGAATGCAATTGATTGGGATATTGAGCATGAGCCAATTCAATTACTTGATAAGAATGGCAATCCTTGCGGAAGTGCTTGTGGATATGATCCGCGTGTATGCTGGGTAGAGGATCGTTACTATATAACATGGTGCAATTCCTTCCATGGTGCGACAATTGGAGTAGCGTATTCATATGATTTTAAAACATTTTATCAATTAGAAAATGCATTTTTACCATTTAATCGAAATGGTGTGATGTTTCCAAAGAAAATTAACGGAAAGTTTTTGATGCTTTCAAGACCAAGCGACAATGGCCATACACCATTTGGTGATATGTTCCTTAGCCAAAGTCCAGATATGGAGCATTGGGGCTATCATCGTTATGTTATGCAAGCGCAAGGATGGTCATGGACAAAACTTGGCGCTGGCCCAATTCCTATTGAGACGGATGAAGGATGGCTATTGATTTTCCATGGTGTTGGAACAACCTGCAATGGTATGATTTATTCTATGGGAGCAGCAATTTTGGATATTGATGAGCCTTGGAAAGTGAAATATCGTTGTAAGCCATATATTTTCCATCCTACAACGGATTATGAGTGTGTTGGAGATGTACCAAACGTTACATTCCCATGTGCTACATTACATGATGCACAAACAGGACGAATCGCTATTTATTATGGCGCAGCCGATACAGTTGTTGCCTTAGCATTTACACAAGTAGATGAATTGATTCAATATATTAAAGATAATGCGTGTTAAGTCAATTCGGATACTCGAAATCCGCTTCGCTACTTTCGCGCATTGTGCAACAATGCGCTGGTAACCTATCCTAGCAGCTTCGCTGCTATTTCAGTGGGAGGTTAAAAAGTTGCAAATCACTGTCATATCGTGATTTGCAACTTTTTCATTTATTGATTTAGTTTTAGTGTTTCATTGTAGTTTTGAACGAGTGCTTGAATTCGATTGGTTGGATCCATAACGTCACTAATAGAGGTGTCATGGTTAAGTGTATTGATAATGGATGCCAAGAATTTGCTCATATTTGCTTCTAAGTACCAAGGCTTGCCAAGAAGCTTTTCAGGACGGTAATTGAGATTTGTTGTAATAACATAGTCGAAAATGCCTTTTTGATGGTACTCATCAAATAAATCAATACCATTTGTAAAGAGACCAAATGTACAACAAATAATAACACGTTCTGCTTGGCGTTCTTTTAGTTCGCGCGCTGTATCAAGCATGCTTTCGCCAGATGAAATCATATCGTCAACGATGATAACTGTTTTTCCTTTTACATCAGCACCTAAAAATTCATGTGCCACAATGGGATTACGCCCATTGACAACCGTTGCATAGTCACGACGCTTGTAGAACATACCAAGATCGACACCTAGGTTGTTGGCAAAATAAACGGAGCGATTCATCGCACCTTCATCGGGACTAATGACCATCAAATGTTCTTTGTCGATTTTTAAATGCGTTTCTTTTCGAAGAAGCGCTTTCATAAATTGATAAGGTGGCGTGAAATTATCGAAGCCATGTAGCGGGATAGCGTTTTGAACACGTGGATCATGTGCATCAAAGGTAATGATGTTATTGACACCTAGTGCTGATAATTCTTCCAATGCCATCGCACAGTCTAGGGATTCGCGACGATTGCGCTTGTGCTGACGACTTTCATATAAAAATGGCATAATAACATTGACACGTCTTGCCGTTCCAATCGTTGTAGCAATAATGCGTTTTAAATCTTGATAATGATCATCTGGTGACATGTGGTTCGTATGGCCACATACTTTATAGGTTAGATTGTAATTCATAACATCTACCATAACAAATACATCATTTCCACGCACAGATTCAAGCATTACACCTTTTGCTTCGCCTGTACCAAAACGTGGACACTCGCAATTTAGCAAATAGGTAGAAGCATCATAACCACGTAAGTTTAAAGAAGAAGAGTGCTGCTGTGATAAAAGCTTTTGGTCATTTTGACGAAAAGAGACGATATGTGCGTCAACTTCTTCTGCCAATGCACGACAGCTTTCAAGCGCGGCGATTTTCAATGGGGCGATAGGAATGGTGTTTTCAAATGTACAATTCGATTTCATAGTATCCTCCAATAGTTGTTTGCAACTTGATTATAAGAGTTAATTTCGAATCGGTCAAGGACAACATTTTCAATATAAAATTGCTTTACTTTCTTAATCCTTATTGATATGATAAGGACAAGGAGTGGAAGATGGAATCACATATTATAAAAGACGTTTTAAAAGGAAGTATTGCGAATCGATTACATATTGCAGAAGGTGATAGATTAATTAGCATAAACAACGAAACGATAGAGGATATTTTTGATTATCATTATTTTGTGCAAAACGAAGAACTAATGATAACGATACAAAAAAAAGATGGCACACAGACGACTCATTCTATTCAAAAAGATGTGGATGAAGATTTAGGTATCATTTTTGAAAATGGATTGCTAGACGATTATCGTTCTTGCCATAATCAATGTATTTTTTGTTTTATCGATCAAATGCCAAAAGGTATGCGAGAGACATTGTATTTCAAAGATGATGATTCGCGTCTTTCTTTTTTGCAAGGAAATTATGTGACGTTAACAAATATGAGCGAGCATGATATTGAACGCATTATTCGCTATCATTTAGCACCGATTAATATATCGATTCACACAACAAATCCCCTTCTTCGCTGTGAGATGTTACACAATCGATTTGCAGGCGAAGCATTGAAAAAAATCGACACCTTATTTGCGGCAGGCATTGAGATGAATGGACAAATTGTTTTATGCAAAGGATATAACGATTTAGAACAATTAGAAAAAAGCATTATCGATTTAGAAAAATATATACCACTAATGAAAAGTGTTTCTGTTGTACCAGTAGGATTGACGGATTTTAGAGATGGATTGGCACCACTTGAGCCATTTACGAGAGAAGATGCACTAGCTAATTTAGCGATTATTGAAAAATATCAAAACCTATTTTATGAAAAGTATCAAGTGCATTTTATTCATGCAAGTGATGAATTTTATTTGCTCGCGAAAAAGCCAATGCCGAACGAGGAACAATATGATGGTTATTTGCAATATGAAAACGGCGTAGGGATGGTTCGTTTATTTGAAGATGAGTTCAAGCTAGAAATGGATAAAATCAAAGAATATTTAAAAAAACTATATCGCATTGATCAACCCGAGGATCGATATTTGCGACTTCTTTCAAAATGCCAAAAAGCAAAAACACATCATGCAACACTCGTAACGGGTATGTTGATGGGCGAAAAAATCAAAGAATATGTTTCTATGATTGAGGAAGTTTTTCCTGCACTTTCCCTTGACGTTATCCCTATTCAAAACGATTATTTTGGTCATAAGATTACGGTGAGTGGACTATTAACAGGTGTTGATATTATAAATCAATTACAAGGCAAAGAATTAGGCGAAACAGTGTTATTGCCATCCAACTTATTGCGAGCGGATGAGGCTGTTTTCTTGGATGATATCACCCTTGATGAATTAGAAACTGCTTTACAAGTGGCGTGTGGTATTGTAAAATCAAGCGGGCGGGATTTTATTTTTGCTTGCCTTGGTCTGTTGTTGCCTAAAAAGAAAAAACATTTCAAAGAGGCAATAACAAAACCATTTCGAAAGTATGAGCAATAAGAAAGAAAGGTAAATCATGAGTAAACCAATTGTGGCTGTTGTAGGCAGACCAAATGTTGGAAAATCAACCTTGTTTAATGTATTAGCAGGGGAGAAGATTTCAATTGTTAAAGATACACCGGGGGTAACGCGTGATCGAATTTATGCAGATTGCACGTGGCTAGATAAAAACTTCACATTAATTGATACAGGTGGTATTGAGCCAGAATCAAGTGATGTTATTTTGGCGCAAATGCGTGAGCAGGCACAAATTGCAATCGATACAGCAGATGTCATTATGTTTATTGTGGATGTCAGACAAGGCTTGCAAGATGCTGATGATAAAGTCGCAACTATGCTTCGTAAATCCAAAAAACCAATCGTTTTGGTTGTAAATAAGGTTGATAATTTTGAGAAATTTATGCCAGCTGTGTATGAGTTTTATCAATTAGGGATTGGTGATCCAATGCCCGTTTCGGCCGCTTCTATGTTAGGGCTTGGTGATATGTTAGATGAGGTAGTAAAGCATTTTCCATCACAAGACGAAGAGGAAGAAGAAGAGCATATTACACGAATCGCTATCATTGGAAAACCGAACGTTGGGAAATCCTCCATTATCAATAAAATTATCGGTGAAAATCGAGTGATTGTTTCAAATATTGCAGGAACGACTCGTGATGCAATTGATACACCAATCAAATGGAAAGAAAAAGAATATGTTCTGATTGATACGGCAGGTTTACGTCGCCATAGTCGTGTAAAGGAAGATTTAGAGAGATATAGTGTTATTCGTACCGTTGGAGCAGTAGAGCGAGCAGACGTTGTCGTTGTCGTTATTGATGCAACGGAAGGAATTACAGAGCAAGATGCGAAAATTGCAGGTGTTGCACATGATCGCGGAAAAGGTCTTATTGTTGCCGTAAACAAATGGGATGCTATTGAAAAAGACGATAAAACGATTTACCGTTTTGCAGAAAAAGTACGAAATGTGCTATCGTTTATGACATATGCAGAGATCGTATTTATTTCGGCTAAGACAGGGCAACGACTCAATCAATTATTTGAAGTGATTGAAGTTGTTGAACAAAATCAGCAAATGCGTATTGCAACTGGCGTATTAAATGAAATTATTACGGAAGCAGTAGCGATGCAACAACCACCATCTGATAAAGGAAAGCGGTTGCGCATTTATTATGTAACACAAGTTGCTGTAAAACCACCAACCTTTGTATTGTTTGTGAATGACAAAGAGCTTATGCATTTTTCGTATACACGCTATATTGAAAATAACATACGAAATACATTCGGTTTTAAAGGGACTTCATTAAAATTTATCGCAAGAGAGAGAAAAGAAAAGGATCAATAATTATGATAATTTGGCGAATTGCATGCTTAATCATTGGATATTTCTTAGGGACATTTGAGTCTGGATTGTTTTACGGAAAAAAAGCAAATATCGACTTAACAAAAGAAGGTAGTGGCAATACAGGCGCTACGAATACACTTCGTGTTATGGGAAAAAAAGCAGGTGCTGTCGTATTATTATTAGATGTTTTAAAATGCTTAATCCCAGCACTAATTGTGTATTTTGTATCGAATCATTTTTATGATGGATATGGAAAGCTATTTTTGCTATATACAGCCTTTGGGGCAATTTTAGGACATAACTTCCCGTTTTATTTGAATTTCAAAGGCGGAAAAGGTATTGCTTGTACAGGTGCATTGTATTTGGCGTTTGATGCGCGTCTTGCCTTGGTTGGTATTATTATTTTTGCATTGATTATTTTTATTACAGGTTATGTTTCATTAGGGTCGCTAATTGCTGTTGCTGTTATTACAGCATTAGCAAGTGCATTTACATTGTTAGGATTTTATCATGTAGATTCAGGTTCGGAAGTAGAGATGGTCATCTTATTATGTCTAGTTGCCATTTTGGCCTATGTTCGCCATCGTGCCAATATTGTTCGTCTACTCAATAAAACAGAACATAAGTTTTCACGAAAAAAATAAAATTAGGAGGTTTATCGAATGAAAGTTGCCGTTTTAGGAGGCGCTGGTGCATGGGGGTTTGCCCTATCAAAATTGCTAACCAATAATGGACACTCCGTTACGATTTGGTCGAAATTTGAGGCCGATATTGAGCATTTAACAAATACAAATTCATGCAAAGCATTTCCATCTGTTACTTTGCCAGAAGGAACAATCTATACCTCCGATTTAGAGAGAGCTACAACGGGATGCGATATTATTATCATTGCGATTAGCTCACCATTTGTGCGTGAGGTTTGCAAAGCGTTAAATCCTTTTTTGAAAAAGAATCAAATTATCGTTAATGTATCAAAGGCGATAGAGCCAGGAACCTTATTGTTTTTAACAGAAGTTATTCAAGAAGAATGTCCAGTAGCGGACGTGGCTGTGTTGTCTGGACCAAGTCACGCTGAAGAAGTGGTGTACTCATTGCCAACAACGGTTGTGATTGGCGCTACGACAGAGGAAACAGCACATTACCTACAAAATATATTTATGAGTTCCGTATTTCGCGTATATACAAGCCCTGATATTAAGGGAATCGAAGCAGGAGCTTCTTTGAAAAATGTCATTGCATTGGCGGTCGGAATTTCCGAAGGACTTGGCTATGGGGACAATGCCAAAGCTGCCATTATGACAAGAGGAATGAATGAAATTACAAAGCTAGGTATGAAAATGGGTGGACAACAATTAACCTTTTTAGGCCTTTCGGGGATGGGCGATTTAATTGTGACATGCTCCAGTCGCCATAGTCGAAATCGTCGAGCAGGCATTTTAATTGGCGAAGGAAAAACCATTGAAGAGACAAAAAAAGAAGTTGGCGAAGTAATTGAAGGATTAAATAGTGCGCAGGCTGCATTGGCCTTAGGCGCAAAATATCATGTCCAATTGCCAATTATTGAAGCAATCAATGATATGTTAAATGGCGAGACCACGCCTTCTTTGGTGGTGGATAATCTTATGAGTCGTGATAGAAAAATAGAGCATAGTGATATTTCATGGTAAACGAAAAATATAATGGACATAAACGATTTATAAAACACATAACAGTCGTGCTGATTATCTTAATAATCGGCACTTCTTTAAATGGTTGTTATTCTGAAAAGGCCGATTCACAAGAACGGTTTATAGTCTTTAAAAATGATTCATACACCTATGCACAAGCTTATTTAGTATATTTGAACTTGCAAACACTCTATAATGAAAAATATGCAAATGATTATTCAAATGACTTTTGGAAGGTTCCATTATTTGAAGATGAGAAAATGTGTTTTGATGAGTATGTTAAAGAATATGTTTTTTATAATGAATTGTTATTGCTATATTCATTAAATGAATTGCCAAAAACAGATGTTTCATTAACGCAAGAGGAAGAAGAATCGATTATAAAGCAATCTGCCAAGTATCATGGAGCGCTTCAAGACTTTTTACAAAACGAAGAAAATACGATTCAAATAACGCAAGATGACATACAGAAAATCATGAAACATTATATGGTGGCACAAAAGAAAATTGAAAACGTATTATCAGATGTTCGTATTGAAGTGAGCGATGAAGAGGCACGAGTTGTCAAAGCGTATCGTTATGCAACAAAGGATTTAGCACAAGCAAAACGTTTTCATGAAAAAGTTTTAAGTGGGCAAGATTTTTACGCCATTGCTAAAAATGAATCAATTACAACGAATCTTGAATATTATATTTCGGCCAATAGTGATGCACCAAAGGTTTTTAAAGAGGCTGTTTTGAAACTTGATCAAGGTGAGTGTAGTAGCATTGTCGATTACTATAGTGTCTATTATGTGTTTTTTGTCGTGGATATGAAAGATGAGTTGCATTCACAAAAAAACAAAGAAGAATTGCTCCATAAAAAACGAATTGAGTTTTATACGGAGCAATGCTATTCATTGTTAGAGAAGAGTCCTATTGAGTTAAATAAAGAACTATATGATACGATTGAATTTCACTATAATGATTTTAAAGAACTAATATCGGGAATCGCTATTAGTGAGTAATTGTTATGGTAAATAACAAAGCCAGGTTTTCCACCAGATGGTTTTTTGATGAACTTCTTTTCAATGTAATCCACTTCAACTTTGTCACTATTTCGATTTTGCGAGTAATAGGCAGCAACAGCGCCAGCTTCTTCGAATGCTCTATCAGGAATTTCCTCGCCCTTTGTTTTTAAAATAACATGAGAGCCGGGGACACCTTTTACATGAAACCAAAAATCATTTGCTGCGGCAAGTTCGAATGTCACAAATTCATTTTGGATATTATTTTTTCCGACATAAATATCATACCCATCTGAAGATAGATAATGCAGAGGAACAATCTTGGCTTGTTTTTCTGCTTTTTTATTGCCCTTTTGAATCATTGCGTTTTTCTTGCAGTATCCACAACGAGTTAATTCAAGCTTAATTTGCTTTAAATCAATTTCATTTAGCGCGTTTTTGAGCGATTCTTCAACGGAAATCAAATGAGAGAGCTCATTTTTCGTTTCTTCGATTTGGGTAGTTAGCGCATCAAAAGTTCGTTTTGCTTTTGCATATTTTTCATAATAACGCTTTGCGTTGTCAATGATGCTATCCTCTGAATTTAGTGGAATGTCAATGAGGGTGTTATCATAATAATTTGTAACGTGCGCCACGCTAGCGCCGCTTGTTAGCTCGTAGGCATAGGTAGTTAGCAAATCACCATAGAGCTTGTGTTTTTCACGTGTAGTTGTATCGCGAAGTTGTTTTTCTTGAAGGTCGAGTTTTTTCTTTGTACGCTCAAGTGCATTTGAAACAATCCTTCTAAGGTCGGCAGATTTCGTTTGCATTCTTGTATACACACTTTTTTGTGCATAAAATGTTTCTAGCAATAAACTCATACTATCAAACGAAACAGAAGGACAATCTTGATAAAGAAGCATCTTAAATGCAGAAAAATCAAGTGGTTTATCACCTTTGTAGTACAAGGTCGGCACAAAATCGCCACGTGCAATTTGGTTGATAAATCGTTCGAATGTATGATAGAGATGTACTTTTTCTAAATCGGATAGGGTGTTGGCTGGTTTTTGGTTGTCAATTTTTGCTTGCTCAAGAATCTCTTCAGCGGTAGGTGTACTAATGCCTGTAAAGGCTTGAGACAGGGATTTGGTAAGCGAATACGGTTGATGAATTAGTTCACTAAATAAAGCTTCATCGCATGTTAACGGATCTGCCTTGTTTTGTGTGTTTGGTATAAAATATTCGCGTCCTGGTAACACCTCACGAATAGAACTAATATGAGCAGGGATTCGCTTAATGCTATCAATAATGATGGAATCTTTGTTGACCAAAACGATATTGCTATGTTTGCCCATGATTTCAATAATGAGTGTATGAGAGCATAAATCATTCATTTCATCAAAATGCTCAATTTCAATTTTGACAATGCGTTCAAGTCCAGGTTGTGTAACGGAAATGATTTTGCCGTTTTGCAAATGCTTTCGAAGCACCATACAAAATGCAGGCGCTGTTAGAGGGCTTATTTTGTTTTCTTCTGTCAAATATAAAAACGATAAGGATGCCGATGCATTTAAAATAAGCTTATACGTTTCTTTGTTGTTTTTTATCGTAAGTAATAATTCATCCGTTTCAGGTTGAGCGATTTTTGAAATGCGACCACCTAGTATCGTATGATTTAATTCGCTTGTTAATGCTGCAATTACAACACCGTCAAATGCCATGAGTAAATACCTCGTTTTCTGTAATGTGTCTAATGTATCATAAATACGTAAGAAAATAAAGTTCTTCTTGCTAACTGATTTGTTGTATTATATAATGATTAGTAGGCTTACAAACTTACTAATAAGGAGAGCTAGTATGATAAAAAGTATGACCGGCTACGGTCGAGGAGAAGCGAACAATGAATTTGGCTCCATTTCTGTTGAGATTAAAGCGGTTAATCATCGCTACCTTGATTTAGGAGTGAAATTGCCTAGAAAATTCAATTTTTTAGAGGCAACGATTCGCAATAAATTAAAAGAAAAAATTATTCGAGGAAAAGTAGATGTATACATTTCTTACGAACAAGCGCAGGAAAATGGTTTTGCATTAAACTACAACGAGAACTTAGCAAAAAGCTATTTGGATTGTTTTACAAAGATGCAAGAACGTTTTGCGATTTCGGCCGACGTCAATGCCGTTACATTATCAAGAATGCCAGAAGTATTGTCCTTAGAACAAAAGGAATTAGATGATGAAAAAATCTGGGAGTGCTTAGCCGTTGCGCTGGATGATGCGATTGAACATTTTATTAGTGCTCGTTTCCTAGAAGGTTCACAGCTTGAAAAAGATCTAGTGACAAAATTAGACCATATTTATGAGTTGGTTTTACAAGTAGAAGAGTGGTATCCGAATGTACTAGAAAATTATCGCAATCGCCTTGAAGCGAAAGTACACGAATTACTAGACAACACAACGATTGATGAAAATCGCATTGCGACAGAAATTGTACTTTATGCAGATAAGATTTGTGTGGACGAAGAAATTGTTCGAATAAAAAGCCATATTGTCCAAATGAAAGAATGCTTACAATCACATGAAAGCATTGGACGAAAATTGGATTTTATCACACAAGAATTTAATCGTGAAGCCAATACTATGCTTTCCAAAACAAATGATCCTAAATTAGCCGACATTGCGATTGAAATTAAAACGGAAATCGAAAAGGTTCGCGAACAAATTCAGAATGTAGAGTAGGTGAAAAAGCAATGAACACATTTATTCATATCGGTTTTGGGAATTTCGTTCAAGCAAGTCATATTATTTCTATTGTGCGTGCGGATTCCGCCCCAATTAAACGACTTGTTTCACAAGCAAAAGACAAACAAACTTCTGTAGATGCAACACAAGGAAGAAAAACCAAATCAGTCATTATCGCTTCCGATGGAAGAGTTATTTTATCAGCGTTATTGCCAGAGACGATTGCCAATCGACTTGGACAATTAGAAGGGAGTGAAAAAGATGATTAAGGAAAAAGGTCTTTTGATTATTATTTCAGGGTTTTCGGGCGCTGGAAAAGGAACCGTAACAAAAAAACTAGTAGCAGATTATGATTGTTATTCACTATCGATTTCTGCAACATCAAGATTACCACGTGTAGGCGAGGAAGAGGGGATTCATTACTTTTTCATTTCAAACGATGAATTTGAGTTGAAAATTCAAAACGATGAATTGATTGAATATGCAAAATATGTGGATAATTATTATGGAACCCCTGCAGATTATGTAACCAAACAGCTTGAGGACGGCAAGGATGTTATTTTAGAAATTGAAGTACAAGGTGCACTTCAAGTAAAAGAAAAATATCCAGATTCCGTTTTGGTGTTTATGACACCACCAAATGCATTTGAATTAAAAAAGAGGCTTAAATGCCGTGGGACAGAAGATGACTGCACGATTCAAAAACGAATTTTGCGTGCACAAGAGGAATCCCATTTTATTTCACGCTATGATTATGTTGTTATTAATGATGTATTAGAAGAGTGCGTTATGGAATTACATTCACTAATTCAATCACTTCATATGGCAACATCACATAATATAAATTTCACAAAACAAATTCAAAACGAATTAAAAAACATGATCGAAGAATAAGAAAGCGAGGACCTAACCATGTTACATCCATCTTATAATGAGCTAATTGATATTGCTAATCACGACACAACCATTGACCAACCAATCGTTAAGAGTCGTTATTCTATTGTGCTTGCTACGGCAAGAAGAGCCCTTCAAATTGTTGAACAATCCCAAAAAGAGCAAGACTTAGAAGGTGATTCTAAAATTGTAAAACCACTTTCTGTTGCTGTCAAAGAATTTTTTAAAGGTGATGTTCGTATTCTAAACGAAGAAGAAACAAAAGAAGTGTTGTTAAACGAAGAAAAAGAATTATTGGCTCTTGAAGAAAAACAAATGAATGCTGAAAGAGAAGCGACGAAAGACGATCTAGTTGCAGATGAAGACGACGAAGAAGATATTGTCGATGGAGAAGATACATTAGACGAAATTGAAGACGATGAAATCATTGATGATATGGATGATACGATTGATATTAATGATCAAGAACTTGATTTTGACAGATTAAGGGAACAAGCTGATCGCCTTATTGGAAAAACAGAGGAATAATTTTATCTTATGAAAAATGTGTTTTTTATATCATTAGGTTGCGATAAGAATTTAGTAGATTCCGAGAAAATGTTGGCGGTTTTACAAAAAGCAAATTACACCATTGTTGATGATGAATATGAAGCAGAAATTATCATCATTAATACGTGTTGTTTTATTGGAGATGCAAAAGAAGAAAGTATTCAAAGTATTTTAGAGATGGCGTTATTAAAAGAAACGGGAAAGTGCCAGCTGTTATTAGTCACAGGATGCTTAGCTCAACGATATCAGGATGAAATCACAAAGGAATTACCAGAAGTCGATGGGATGTTAGGAATTTCTTCGTATCCACACATTGTCCAACTAATCGAAGCATTCTCATTGCCAAAAACGGATGCCCACATTAGTCGATTTGACGATTTAGAAGAATTACCTTCTCTAACAAAACGTACACTAACCACTGGTGGCCATTATGCCTATTTAAAAATTGCAGAGGGTTGCAATAAACATTGCACGTATTGTGTTATTCCAAGTGTTCGTGGAAATTATCGTAGTGTTCCTATGGAAAAGCTGATTCTTGAAGCGAATGAATTAGTTGAAAATGGAGTTCGCGAACTGATTTTAGTCGCACAAGAAACATCAATGTACGGAATCGATTGTTATGGTAAAAAAACATTGCCCGCCTTATTGGAACAATTGTCATTGATAAAAGGCCTATATCGTATACGAATTATGTATTGTTATCCAGAAGAGATTAACGAAGAACTGATTATGGCGATAAAAACATTACCAAAAGTTTGTCATTATCTTGATATTCCGATACAAAACGCTAACAATGATATTCTAAAAAGAATGGGGCGCCATACGACAAAAGAAGAAATTAGCGAACTAATTAAGCGTTTACGAGAAGAAATTCCCGATATAGTTCTTCGAACAACCTTGATTACAGGTTTTCCTGGCGAGTCAGAGGAGGCTTTTGAAGAAAATTTAGCATTTGTGCGCGAGATGAAATTTGAGCGATTAGGCGTATTTTCTTATTCACCAGAAGAAGGCACACCAGCAGCCTCGTTCATAGACCAAATTGATGAAGAAACAAAAGAATATCGCAAAAATGAAATTATGTTATTGCAACAAGAAATCGTTTTTGAAAAAATGCAAACATACATTGGCACGATTGTTGATGTAATGATTGAAGGATTTATTCCAGATGGTGGTGTCTTTGTTGGACGAACCTATATGGATGCGCCAAATGTAGATGGTTTGATATTTATTCAATCTGACGAGCCATTTATGAGTGGTGATTTTATTAAAGCTGAAATAATTGGTGTAAATGAATATGATTTTGTAGGAGAGTATTTGCCATGAATTTACCAAATAAATTAACGATACTGCGCGTTTGTATGATTCCGTTTTTTGTTTTTTTCTTTTTGTACGATAAAATTCCGGGGAATAATTATATTGCGCTCATTTTGTTTATCGTTGCAGCATTGACAGATGCTCTTGACGGACATATCGCACGAAAATACAATCTAATAACGAATTTTGGCAAGTTTATGGATCCACTAGCAGACAAATTGCTTGTATGCTCTGCCCTTATTTGTTTCGTTGAAAAGCATATGATTCCCGTTTGGATTGTCATTATTATTATTGCGCGTGAATTTATTATAAGTGGTTTTCGCTTAGTAGCTGCGGAGCAACAAATCGTGATTGCTGCTGGTTTTTGGGGAAAACTAAAAACGATCGTTCAGATGATTATGGTTCCACTTATGATTGCCAATATCGATTATTCGGTTGTACGCATTGTAGAAACCGTATTTATTTATGCATCACTTGTTCTAACGATTGTTTCACTAGTTGATTATTTGGTCAAAAACAAGGCGGTTTTATCTAGCGAAAATAAAAAATAGAGGAGTAACAATGGTCGTTGAATTAATTAGCGTAGGAACGGAAATATTGTTAGGAAACATTGTTAATACCAATGCCCATTTTTTGTCCTTAGAGTGTGCGAAGCTTGGCTATAGCATATTTTATCAAAGTGTTGTAGGCGATAATGAGAGCCGCTTGTTTGACGTTATTAAATTGGCGAAAAGTCGAAGTGACATTATCATTTTAACAGGTGGATTAGGGCCTACAGAAGATGACTTAACAAAAGAAACGACAGCAAAAGCTTATGATTTGCCATTAATAGAAGATGCACATACGAAAAAACGTATTCAAGAGTATTTTGATTTTACAAATGCGAAGATTTCCACTAACAATTGGAAACAGGCCTTAATTCCAAAAGGAAGCATTGTTTTTGATAACCAAAATGGGACAGCGCCTGGACTTGCCATTAAGGGAGACGATTCGATAGCAATTCTATTACCAGGACCTCCTGTTGAGTTAATTCCGATGTTTCAAAACGATGTACTACCGTATCTTCAAAGTTTATCGGATGAGGTGATTGAATCGGTTACGGTGAAACTTTGTGGAATTGGCGAAAGTATGGCTGAATCAATGGTTTTAGATATCATTCATGAACAAACAAACCCTACCATTGCGCCTTATGCAAAAACAGGAGAAATGCATTTTCGCATTACAGCCAAAGCACGTTCAAAAGAAGAAGCTCGCATGCTAATTGCGCCGAGCGTCGGAAAATTAAAAGAGCGTTTTGGTGACTATATATATACCATTGATGAAATGGTTCAACTAGAAGATTGTGTGGTTGCGTTGTTAAAAGAGAAGAACTATTCTATCACGACGGCGGAATCCATTACAGCGGGACAATTTGCAGCTCGTTTTGTCAATGTAGCTGGTGTTTCCACACGATTTCATCTAGGCTTTATTACCTATTCAGATGACGAGAAACACAAACGACTTCATGTAAAAAAAGAAACATTAGCACAGTTTAGTGCAGTTAGCAAAGAGGTTGCTTATGAAATGGCGCTAGGAGCTGCGCAAGAGGCAAATGCGGATGTAGCCGTTGCAATTACTGGTATGGCAAGTCCGATTGACGATGAACATGCAAAACCAGCTGGAACCGTATTTGTTGCGATTTACATTAAAGGAATAATTAATGTATGTGAATATCATTTAAACGGTCATCGTCAAAAGGTGCGAGAGCAAGCTGTTACAAAAGCCCTTAATCAACTTAGAATGGCATTAATCAACGAGGACGAATAGGAGTTTTATGAAGAGTTTACAAGAGAATTTTCTTAAAAGCACATACGAGCATGCATATATTACATTTGCGCTCAATTATTTGTCTTTTCCTGCATTAGATGAAAAACACCCACTGTATTGTTATCAAACACAACTTCGATCAATATGTGAGCGATTTTTATTAGAGGGAGAACAACGAGTAACGATTTTAGAAGTTGAAACCTTTCGAAATCAAATTTCAGAAGCCTTGACACAAACAATGATTTATTATGAACGCTTTTTATTTTATGAATATGTGCTAAATCGAATAGAACATCGCTTTAGTGAAATGAAATTACCGAGCAATTATTCGGATGAAGCATTTTTAAACCAAATCATGAACTATATTATTGAAGAAGATACCAATAACGAGGAGAGAATTACGCTTTCGAGTTACTCAGAGGTATTAGAGCAGCTTCCAATTCGTTTTACAAAAACAAAGTTTTTGGAATTGATTAAAGATGCCATGTCAATTTATCAAGGTGGTGATACCGATTCTATTGATAAAACAATTGATTTCATGCGAAACTCTGCATTATTGGAGACGCCTAATCCATCATCAGTAGCCTTTATTCGATACGAAAAGGATTATCAACAGCTATCCAATATTGATTTCAAAGAAATTTCAAAAGACACGTTTGAAAAACAACTCGCTATACTAAAACATGCTTCAAAAGAAATTGATGAAGAAGTTGACCAATTTTACTTTTTAGCTGAATTGATTAATAGTATGTATGTGATTTTAATTGTACAATCTTTGCTTGAAGTGGAAAATGTGAAAGCAATTAATGCTTCTCGAAGTGTGATTGCCTATAAAAATTCTCATTTTGCAGAGGATTTCGAGTCGAATCCCCTAGTGATAAAATATTTGGATCAAATCACTGAGCGAAGCGAAAAGACGATTTATAAGTTTAGACAATTTGAATCGAAGATGATTGATGAAATTGAGTCAGAAGAGACAGTTGAGCAGATTGATGAGATAATAAAAATCATAAAACTAATGTCAGTTAGTCGTTTTATTTGTCTTGAAGAAGAGGCTGAGGTTACAATCGCTGATGAAGCTTATATCAATGATGCATACGAGAAAATTGCTACTGATTTGATGGAGAAATTCCAATCGGTATCAAAAATCGAAAGAAGAGCCATTATGTCGCGTTTGCTACATTTGATGCCTCCATTTTTACGAACAAAAGAAGAAATACAAGTATATATTATGACAAGCCTAAGTAATTGTCGTGATGTGGCAGAAAAGCTTGCTTGTTATGAAATTATTCAAGAACTTATCAATCAATAGGAGATGACTATGCAATTTGCTCATAATCTTTATTATGGAGAAAAAGCAAAAAAGAAAAAACGCAAACTTATTAAGAGTCTGAAAAAACATAAATTTCAACCAGACTTATATGTGTTTGCGTTGCCTTTGAATGAGGGGGATTGCATAGATATTTATCCTGCATATGCACTGCTTGCCAATATTGAATCGTATATTGATTTGCATATTATAGGACTTGCTCTAGGAAAAAACGAAATGGAAATGCTTTTGTTATCGATTGTGAAGGATATGTATTGCATAACGAATCAATTTGACGCAAAAACATTTTTTAAGGAGGAATAATATGCCGATTCTTGCGTTTTCATTATTAACTATCGGCAAAATTGCCTTATCTATTATAGGGTGGGTTTTTGCCATTATTGGAATTTTACTTCTTGTCGTGCTTTTGTTGATAGTAATTGTTCTGATTACACCTATTCGTTATAATTTTTTGGTCGAAAAAAAAGAGTCCCTTTCCTATCGCGTTAAAATTCATATTTGGTTACGCATTTTTATGATAAAACTGATAGATGGCGAACTTTGTATTAAGATTTTTGGTATTCCACTAAAAAAACGAAAGAAAAAAACAAAAAAGAAGAAAAACAAAAAAGAGAACGAGGAACCAGTACCTCAACAAACTATTATAAACCAGAGTGATGACTTAAACATTTATGAAAAAGAGCATGTTATCGAAGAAGCCGTAATTGAAGAAGATACAGTCAAAAAAAATACGGCAGATAAAGAAACAAACGAAAAGGTATCATTACTAGACAAAATCAAAGGTATGATTGATACAATCAAACAAAAGCTTATAGCAATTCGCGAAAAAATAATCGCCATTTTATTGAAAATCAAAAACTATAAAGAGTTTTTACTAAGAGAAAAAACAAAAGCCGTTATTGCAAATGTGCTAAAAAGATTGTGGCGAATTGTAAAGCATATATTGCCAAACAAGCTTAAAGGTGATATTCTGTATGGAGGAGGCGATCCATATAAAACAGGACAAGCACTTTGTTATTTAGGAATCTTGTATGGAGTATATGGAAAGCATATTGATATTAAAGCGGATTTTGAAAAAAAGGTATTGAATTTTTCATTATCAGGCAAAGGCTATATACAATTAGGAAGAATCGTTATCATTGTATTGCCATTGTTATGGAATACAGAGTTTAAAGAAACAATCAAAGATTTTAAGGAGATGAGCGCAAATGACAAATGATAAGCTAGTACAAACAGTTAATACCCTTTTTAAAGGAATGGAAGGTTACTTAACGACAAAAAGTGTTGTTGGTGAGCCAATCAAAGTAAATGACACAATTATATTGCCACTTATGGATGTACAATTTGGTGTTGGTGCTGGTGCATTTTCTTCTGAAAAATCCGATAAAGGTGGCGGTGGTATGAGTGGAAAGTTATCACCAAGTGCCATTATTGTTATTAAAGATGGTGAAGCAAACTTACTTCCACTACAACAAGGTTCTGGAGCTGGATTATCAAAATATATTGATATGATTCCAGAATTAATTAAAAAATATGTTACAAAGAGCGATACCGATGAAGATATTACGGATGAAGTGATGGAACAAGTAAAAGAACAAGAAGTACAAGAATAAAAGAAATAAAAAGCAGTTGTGGTTTGAACGCCACAACTGCTTTTTTATGATTAGATATACTGTTGTTGTTTTAACAAAAAAAAAGAGCATATAACTTATGCTCTTTCAACAACTCCTGATCGTAAACATGATGTACAAATTTTAATTTTTTTTGCACCACCATCAACTTTAACCTTAACAGACTTTATATTTGCTCTCCACATTTTGTTGGATCTTCTGTGAGAATGACTTACAGCGTTTCCAAAATGAGTAGCCTTATCACAAATTACACATCTAGCCATGATTGCACCTCCTTAATCGTTTGTTTGGTCAATTTATATTTACTTGACGCATGACCGCAACACGAATATAATAACAGAAGTTTGCAAGCAATGCAAGCGGTTTTTTTAAAAATATCGTAATAAAAATTTACTAACACATTTTCGAATATAATGGTATAATAGATTCGTATAATTAATTAAAGAAAGAGCGAGGTTTTGTATGGACGGACAATTAACGAACAAACAAGGCAAAATCTTTATTGATCCTGAAGTGATTGGAATGTATGCTGGAGCAACAGCAATCGAATGCTTTGGTATCATTGGAATGGCTGCCGTAAGTATGAAAGATGGAATTGCTAAACTTCTGAAGAAGGAAAGCTTGACACATGGTATTAATGTACGAATTGAGGATAATCAAATTTTTCTTGATTTCCATGTGATTGTTTCTTATGGTGTAAGTATTTCTGCCGTTGCCAAGAATCTTATTACAAATGTATCTTATAAGGTCGAAGAATTCACCGGCATGACAGTTGGGAAGATCAGAATATTTATAGACGGAATTCGTATCATCGACTAATAGGAGGAAAAAAGAGTGGCAGTCACAACAATAGATGCACAGTTATTAAGCAAGATGTTTTTGGCGGGTGCAAATGCTTTAGAAGCAAAAAAAGAATGGATTAATGAATTAAATGTATTCCCAGTACCAGATGGCGATACAGGAACAAATATGACATTGACGATTATGTCAGCAGCAAAAGACGTGGCATCTATGCAAAATCCGACGATGGAAGAAGTAGCAAAAGCGATTTCTTCTGGTTCTTTGCGTGGAGCAAGAGGTAATTCAGGCGTTATTCTTTCGCAGCTATTTCGTGGGTTCACGAAAGTGATTCGCGAAAAAGAAGAGATTGATATTCCATTGCTAGCAGAAGCGTTAAAGAGAGCGACAGAAACAGCGTATAAAGCCGTTATGAAACCAAAAGAAGGTACCATCTTAACGGTTGCAAGAGGTATGTCTGACAAAGCAAGCTCATTAGTAAAAACAAATAAAGTTACACAGATTGACGAATTCATTGAATTAGTGATCAAAGAAGGTGATATAACGCTTGAAAATACACCAGAATTATTACCTGTTCTCAAACAAGCGGGTGTGGTTGATTCGGGTGGTCAAGGTTTGATGGTTGTTTTAAAAGGCGCTTATGAAGCATTAATGGGAAAAGAAGTGTTTTTTGATATGGAAAGTACTTCCCCAAAAACCGCTACCTTAACAAAAGATCAAATTGATACCTCTGATATTAAATTTGGATATTGCACAGAGTTTATTGTTCAACTTGAGAAAGAATTCTCCTTGATGAATGAAAATCAATTCAAAGAATATTTAACGGGTATTGGTGATTCGATTGTTGTGGTAAGTGATGACGATATCGTGAAGGTTCATGTTCATACGAACAATCCTGGCCTTGCAATTGAGAAAGCACTAACTTATGGTTCATTAACTAGTATGAAAATTGACAATATGCGTGAAGAGCATCAAGAACGTGTGATTATGGATGCACAAAAAGTAGCCGAGGCACAAGCAGCTCCAATCGAAAATAAGGAATTTGGATTTATTGCCGTATCTGTCGGCGAAGGCTTATCAGAAATTTTTAGCGGACTTGGTGTTGATTATCTAATTGAGGGTGGTCAAACGATGAATCCGAGTACAGAAGATTTCTTATTGGCGATTGAAAAAGTACATGCGGATGTGATTTATTTGCTACCAAACAATAAAAATATTATTTTAGCCGCAGAACAAGCTGCTAAACTAACAAAAGACAAAAAAATATATGTGATTCCTTCAAAGACGATTCCTCAAGGGATTACAGCATTGATTAGTTTTTCATATGTTTCAAATTCAGATGAAAACTTTGCGATTATGAGTGGCGAGCTTGCCAATGTAAAATCAGGGCAAGTAACCTATGCTGTACGCAATACGAGCATTGATGGCAAAGAAATTCATGAAAACGATATTATGGGTATTGGTGATGCAGGAATTCTAGCAGTTGGCCAATCGATTAACGAAACGACAATTGATACGATTGCCAATATGGTGGATGATGATTCGGAAATTATTTGCGTATATTACGGAAGTGAAATTAAAGAAGATGAAGCGAGTGTATTAGAAGAACAAATTGCTGAGAGATTCCCTAATGTAGATATTGATGTGCATTATGGCGGACAGCCAATTTACTACTATTTTGTATCTGTCGAATAATAACGTGATGAAATTAACCGATACGATTACTGTTTTAAAAGGAATAGGACCAAAAACAGAACAACAATATAAAAAACTACAAATTGATACGATTGCCAATTTATTGACACATTATCCGCGTGAATACAAGAAATTCACAAAGCCAATTCCGTATCATGAGATAAATGTGGGTGAGATACAAGCCTTAGTAGGTATTGTGCCAGCCTCATTTACCATTAGACGATTTGGCTACAAAAGTATTGTTGAGGGAAGGATTCATGACGGAAATGGCCAGCATATTCAAGTTGTTTGGTACAATATGCCGTATATGAAAACAGCCTTAAAAAGAGATGATGTGTATGTGTTTTTGGGAAAAGTCGTTTTAAAAAAACAAGGTCTTGTATTAGAACAACCAGCACTTTATCATTACGAGGAATATGAAAAACTGCGCAAGAAATTATTGCCCGTATATGCGTTAACTGCGGGCATCTCACAAAATGCTATACGAAAACAGATCGAGACACTTCTTGCCAAGCTTTCCACAGATGAATTGCAATTGAACTCGTGTTTAACGAACGTTTTTGAAAAAGAGCATAATCTGATGCCTTATAAAAAAGCGATCAACCAAATTCATTTCCCTGAAAATGAAGAGACTTTTCAATCGGCACGAGAGAGAATTGTTTTTGAAGAATTTTATCAATTTATGCTACAAATTAAGGAATTAAAGCAACATAATGCCCAAATTCCCAATCAGTATATATGTTCGAACAAGCAAATGGTAGAGGCGTTTATTAAAACACTCCCTTACACATTGACAAATGGTCAATTAGAAGCATTTGATGATATATACAAGGATATGGCATCTCATCATATTATGAATCGATTGATTCAAGGTGATGTGGGAAGCGGAAAGACAATTGTTTGTTTTTTGGCTATGTTACTTAGTCATTTTCAAGGGTATCAAAGTGTAATGATGGCGCCAACTGAATTGTTAGCCAAACAACACTATGAAAATTTTATGGCTCTTACAAAACAAGCAGGCATTTGCGTTCAAGCGGATTTATTAGTCGGTGGTATGTCAATGAGAGAAAAGACCACGCTAAAAGAAAAACTTCAAGGCAATGAAATATCGGTACTATTTGGTACACATGCTTTATTTGAGGAATCTACCGTATTTCATAATCTTGCATTAGTTATTACCGACGAGCAGCATCGTTTTGGCGTGAAACAGCGTGAACAATTGCAAGAAAAATCAAAATATCCTCATAGAATTATATTAAGTGCCACACCAATTCCACGTTCACTTGCTAGAGTGCTATATGCAGAATTAGATGTTTCCATTATAAAAGACAAGCCTTCAAAACGGAAAACCATTGAAACGTGCGTGATTAAACCAGCCGCACGAACAAGCATGTACCAATTTATTAAAAAGCAAGTTGATGCAGGACATCAGGCGTATATCGTTTGTCCGATGGTAGAAGCGAATGAGGAAATGGATGGAGAGAATGTTGTTGATTATGCAAAGCAACTAAACCGTTTTTTTAAAAACGAACATTCCATTGCTTGTATTCATGGTCAAATGAATGCAAAAGAAAAAAACCGAATTATGCAGGAGTTTGCACAAAATAAAATTTCCATTTTAGTTGCCACAACGGTAATTGAAGTCGGTATTGATGTTGCAAATGCAACGGTAATGGTTGTTGAAGATGCACAGCGATTTGGACTGGCAACACTTCACCAGCTTAGAGGCAGGGTTGGACGAAGTAATTTGCCTTCGTATTGCATATTAGTTCAAACAAATAAAAGTACAATTAATGATCGACTAGACGTATTATGTAAATTCGACGATGGCTTTTATATTGCACAAGAGGATTTGAAATTAAGAGGACCTGGCGATTTGATGGGGGTTCGACAAAGTGGCGAAATTTCTTTTAAATTGGCGAATATTTATCAAGACCATGCAATTTTATTAAAAGCATCCAAAGCAATTGAACATAAATAATTTAAACGAAAAATATTATTTAAGGAGTAATGAAAATGACTTTACTAGAACAATGGAACCAGATAGCGTATGAAGCACACACAACAGAAAAAGAAGCGAATACATTTTGGGGTGCTTACTTTAATATCGAAAAAGAAATTTATCAAAAAATTCTTGCAAGTGATACGATGTATGAAGATACCGTTGAAAATCTTGCAAAAACATTTGATGTCAAAATCTTATCGATGGTTGGTTTCCTAGATGGAATTAATGAAAGTCTCATAAAAGAAAATGATCTCGAAAATATGAAAGAAGATACCGTTGTTTCGCTTGCATATGACAAAGAAAAGCTGTACTACAATATGGTTGGTGCGAAAGCGGATTGGTTATACAACTTAGAAGAGTGGGAACCACTATTATCTAGCGAAAGACGCAAAGAGCTATATAAAGAACAAAAAATATCAACCACTATTGTAAAAGACAAAAAAATCGGACGTAATGATCCATGTCCTTGTAACAGTGGTAAAAAATACAAACAATGTTGTGGTAGATAATCGATTATGAGAGTGATTTCAGGAATAGCAAGGCATATTGCCTTAAAGACGGTTGAGGGATTAGCAACTAGACCGACAACGGATCGAATTAAAGAAACGTTATTTAATATGCTTCAAACAAAAATACCAGGTTGTGTGTTTATCGATTGTTTTAGCGGTAGCGGGGCAATTGGCATTGAAGCCTTAAGTCGTGGTGCGAAGGAATCCTATTTTATTGACAATAACCCCAAAGCCATTACGTGTATTCATAAGAATTTAGAGAAAACAAAATTAGCAAATAAGGCGACTGTCATCTCTAAAGATGTTGTTACGGCATTGAAATCATTGCATCATAAAAAAATCCTTTCGGATATTATTTTTTTAGATCCGCCTTATGATTTGGGGATAGAAGAGTCTGTATTACTCACATTGGCAACGTGCGATTATGTGGATGAACAAACTTTGATTATTATAGAGGCGGCATTAGAAACATCATTTGATTATGTTGAATCTATCGGATATCATATTATTAAATCTAAGAACTACAAAACAAACAAGCATGTTTTTTTAGAGAGGAGTAGCGAATGCATATAGGAATTTACCCTGGTAGTTTTGATCCAGTTACCTTTGGCCATCTTGATATTATTGAACGTTCCGTAAAAGTGGTGGATAAATTAATCGTAGGTGTATTAAATAACAATACAAAAACGCCATTGTTTTCTGCCAACGAACGTGTTACAATGTTACGGAAAGTGACAAAGCATATTCCGAATATTGAAATCGTTTCCTTTTCAGGTCTTACGATTGATTTTGCAAAAGAGATGAAGGCAAATATTATTATTCGAGGATTACGAGCTGTTACTGATTTTGAATATGAATTGCAATTAGCACAAACGAATCATATTATGAATCCGAATATTGATACAATTTTTATGACAACAAATCTTGAATATGCGTATTTAAGCTCTAGCGTTGTAAAAGAGGTTGGATTTTTCAAAGGCAATATTGATAAATTCGTATCTTCTGAAATTGTAGATGAAGTATATAAAAAAATGGACAAAATAAGAGAAACAAAGGGGTGACGCATATGCAAATGCAAAATACGTATGAACGTCTGATCGACGAAATCGAGCAATATCTTAAAAGTTGTAAGAAAGCTGCCTTTTCTTCCAATAGCATTACCGTTGATCGAACAAAAATCGAAGAGATGTTATTAGAATTACGAAAAAAAACGCCAGAAGAAATTAAGCGTTGTATTAAAATGAATCATAATTACAATCGTATTATTCAAGAAGCGAAGCAAGAGGCAAGCCGAATCACCGAATCTGCTGCACAAGAAAAAGAAACATTTATTATGGAGCATGAAATCGTCAAAGAGGCGAATGCTCAACGCCAAATGATTTTAGAGCAAGCGCAAGAGGTTGCTAAACAAATCATTGATGAAGCTGTTTTACAAGCAGATGGTATTAAGGAAAACATGGTTTGTTATACAGATGATACTCTTATGAAAATCCAAGAGATTTTACAAAATTCGTTGAACACAACGACTAGTCATTATGAGCATTTAGCAAAAGCATTAAGCGATAAACTAAATCTTGTTGTTGAAAACCGAAAAGAATTGCATCAACAGTCCATAGATGAGGTAGAAAAAGTGGAAGTAAGCGATGAAACGCATATTCCAATCGATTTTGAAGAGGATGATGAATATTAAGATGATTACAAAGATGAGGTATGTTGCCTCATCTTTTATTTAAACTCCCACTGAAACAAGGAAGTTCCACCCACCGCCTAAGAGGCGGGGGACTTCCTTGGGAGGTTAAAAATAAGTATATAGCAGGTTGGAGGTACCAATAATGAGGATTGATAAATTTCTTTCTGAAATGCAAGTAGGCACTAGAAGTGAAATAAAGAAATATATAAAGGCTGGACGCGTTCGTATTGACAACGAAGTGGCAACTCGGCCAGAACAAGTTATCGATGAACAGGTTGCACATGTAGAATTTGATGAGAGACCAATTTATTATGCAAAGTTTGAATATTATATGCTTAATAAGCCACAAAATGTTGTTAGCGCTACAAAGGACAATGTTCACGAAACAGTTGTTGATTGTATTTATACAAAGCTTAGAAATGACTTATTTCCCGTTGGACGATTGGATATTGATACAGAGGGATTGATGCTTTTAACAAATGATGGACATTTCGCGCATATGTTATTGTCACCTAAAAAGAATATTTACAAAACCTATGAGGTAACGATTAAGCATCCACTAACGAGCGTTGATCAAAAGAAACTTGAAAATGGCATCGATATTGGTGAATATGAAATCACTCGACCAGCCAAAGTAGATATCATTGATACGAAAAAAATCTTATTGCATATTACGGAAGGGAAATTTCATCAAGTAAAGCGCATGTTAGAAGCGGTAGGAAATGAGGTGTTATTTCTAAAGCGAATTCAAATTGGAGAGATTCGATTAGATGAAGCGTTAGCTCCTGGCGAATATCGTTATTTGACAAAGGAGGAGATTGATAGTGTTACAAAATAAAAAGGCTGTTATTTTTGATTTGGATGGCACATTAATTGATTCGATGGGGATTTGGCATGATATTGATATTGCGTATCTTTCAAAATATGGACATGAGCTTCCTTCTACCTTACAAAAGACAATTGAAGGAATGAGTTTTACAGAAACAGCAATATATTTTAAAGAGCATTTTTCGTTGGAGATGGAAATAGAACAAATAAAAGAGGAGTTTAACCAAATGGCATTTTATAAATATCGTCATGAGGTTCCACTAAAAGAAGGTGTTTATGACTTTCTAACCTATTTGAAAAATAACCGCGTTAAAATGGGGATTGCGACATCAAATTCAATTGAATTGGTGAAGGTTGTTTTAGAGAATCTAAAAATTAATCATTTTTTTGATTGCATTGTGACTTCTTGTGAAGTAAAAAAAGGAAAACCACATCCAGATGTTTATTTAGAAGCGTCCAGAAAACTGACAGTTGAGCCAACGACATGTTTGGTTTTTGAAGACATTATCGTGGGAGTATTGGCTGGAAAATCAGCTGGAATGACGGTTTGTGGCGTAGAGGATGCCTTTTGCCATCACACAAGGGAAGAGATGAAGGAAGTAGCGGATTACTATATTCATAGTTTTTTTGAATTGAAGGATTTATTAAAGGAGAGGTAACGTATGAACATTGCGATTGTAACAGGAGCATCGTCAGGTGTTGGCGAAGAATTTATTAAGCAGCTTATTGAAAAATATCCTCGTTTGGATGAAATATGGGCGATTGCTCGAAGAGTGGATCGCTTAGAGCGTTTGGAAGAAAAATATCCTAAAAAAGTCAAGGCAATACCTCTTGATTTATCAAAAAAAGAAGCATTTGATGAGTTAAAGCATAAATTGGACGAGGAACATGCTAACGTTCGCATATTGGTCAATAGTGCAGGTCTTGGCAAAATCGGAAGATTTGCTGAACTTACGATAGAAGAACAATTGCCAATGCTTCATATCAATATGGAAGCCTTGACAAAAATGACGCATTTAGTGCTTAATTATATGCCTACCAATAGTCGCATTATCAATATCGCTAGTGTCGCTGCTTTTGTACCACAGCCTTGCTTTGGTATATACGCTGCAACAAAGGCTTATGTATTGAGCTTTTCAAGAGCTATTAATGAGGAGTTAATCAATCGTGGTATTTATGTAACGGCTGTATGTCCTGGTCCTATGAATACAGAGTTTTTTATTATTGCTGAAACATCACATAAAAAGACGTCCTATAAAGAGATGTTTAATTCAGCGGTAGATGGCGTTGTTGAAAAAGCCATTCGAGATAGCGCAATGGGGCTAAGTGTATCCGTATACAGCCCTATGATGAAATTGGTACATGGTATAACAAAGATAAGTCCACAAAAACTGTTGCTAAAAATAATGAAGAATTTTTATTAGGAGAATCACCATGCTAAAGCTAAAGCTAAATCTAAAGCTTACAAGAAGCGAAAAAGGTAATCTAGGTTATTTATCGTATCGAAAGGCACTATATCTACGGAGTGTCATAGTAATCGCAGCGGTGATTATTACGTTTGTGTTATTGGATGTTTTTCACGTGTTAGATCATTATGTGTGTATGCTGATGGCCGTTTTGTCCGCCTTTCCGTTAGGACATTTTATTGTCGGTTATATTTGTATCGTCCCCTTTAAAGCGACGGAGGAAACCTCGTTGTTGTATAAGGAGTTTGTCCAAAGCGCTACACCACATGAGTTAATGGTTGATTTAGTCATAACATCGTCCGTTGAAAAAACAAAACATTTTCAGTTTATGTATGTTGGTAATAAAGAGCTACTTATTTATACACCAATTGCCTTAAATGCAAAAGAAATAGAATATTGGACTTCGTTTTTTAGAATACCAGAAGCTTTACAAGACTATCGTGTTTCCTTTCAAAGCGATGCGAAGCAATATAAAAACCAATTACAAAATCAAGTGGAAATATCAACACATAGCAAGGAACACATTTCTACCGACGAAATCAAAAAAATCCTTTTAGCAATGGCGGTATAACTATGAGAGAATTTATTATCGGCCCGCAAGAAGCAGGGCGTAAAGTACATAAATATATTTCCCTGGTTCTTGCAAATTCATCTGGGAGTTTCGCTTATAAAGCATTACGAAAAAAAACAATTGTTGTTAATGACAAAAAAGTGGATCCTAATTATGAGCTTGTTGTCGGGGATTGTGTTAAGATGTATTTGAGTGAAGAAACATTTTTGAATCTTTCGAATAAAAATCAAGCGACAAAAACACTTAACGAAGAGCATATCTATCAAGAGTTTTATAAGTATTTTCCTTGCGAAAACAAGAGTCTAACGATTGATTTTGTAACGCTTTTTAAACAAATTATTATTTTTGAAAATGAACATATCTTGTTAATGAATAAGCCACAAGAAATGTTATCACAAAAAGCAACGGAATCGGATATTTCTTTGATTGAATATATGAATTTGTATTTAACAAAAACATCTAGTACAAAAGGGAGTGTATTTCAATCGGGAATCTGCAATCGCCTAGATAGAAATACAAGTGGTATTGTCATTGGTACAAAGAGCTTGAAAGGTGCACAGCTAGTCAATTCATTGATTAAGTCCCACAACCTACAAAAATATTATTATTGCATCGTAAAAGGAAGACTGTTAGAGAAACATATAAAATTGCGTGGGTATTTGACAAAAAATGAAACGACTAACACCGTTTCCATTGAAAAAACTCCATTAAATCATGAGGCGACTTATATTGCAACCGATTATGAAGTGCTTGCAACGACGGATACATTGTCTTTTTTGAAGGTTCATTTGATTACAGGAAAAAGCCATCAAATTCGCGCACATTTAGCCTCCATTAATCATCCAGTGATTGGCGATTACAAATATGGCAATCGACAACAAAATCGAATTTTCAAAGAGAAGTATGGCGTAAGGAATCAACTATTACATGCGGTTCAAATTAATTTTCCATTTATCGAGGATTCGATGTTTCATGATATATCGACACAATTTTTTTTGGCAGAGATGCCATACAATATGAAAAATATTTTGCAAAGTGAGAATTTAGATGGCAACATGGGGTAGTAGAGGGCTTCGCGGCTCCACATTTGAAGAAATGATTAATATGACCATAGAACAATATCGACAAAACAACCTTGCCCTTATTCAGAAAATTCCAACACCGATTACACCAGTTGAATTTGAAAAGAATACAAGGCATATTACATTGGCTTATTTCGAGCAAAAGAGTACGGTCGATTATATTGGTGTTGTACAAGGAAATCCTGTTTGCTTTGATGCGAAGGAATCGAAAATAAAAACATATCCATTATCGAATATTCATGAACATCAATATGAGTTTATGAGAGACTTTGAAAAACAAGGTGGCATATCGTTTATTTTGATTTATTATACGGAACTTAATGAGATTTTTTATGTTCCATTTCGATTGATCGAACATTTTTTTGCGCGCAGTCAAAATAATGGTCGAAAAAGCTTTACCTATGATGAATTACCGCGCGAATATCAAGTGCCATTGAAGAACAGTTTTATTGTTCAATTTTTAGAGGCCTTGCAGCTTGATTTAAATGAGCGATAAAAATGCTTGACATGTAGAAGGATGGTTGGTATAATTCTTTTAGCTTGTAGCATGATACCATGTTAGCATGCTAAAGTGTTAGCGATCAGTAAGGAGTTACTATGACAAATCAATTATTACATACGCCGAATGGTGTTCGGGATTTATATAATTTAGATTGTGCTAGAAAGCACACAATTGAGAAGGCGATTCGCAAGACGATTTATACGTATGGCTTTCGCGATATTGAGACACCTACATTTGAGTTTTTCGATATTTTTAATAAGGAGCGAGGTAGTGTTGCTTCAAATGATATGTATAAGTTTTTTGATAAAGACAATAATACATTAGTATTACGACCAGATATCACGCCGTCCATTGCCAGAAGTATTGCAAAATATTATTCGCAAGAAGAGATGCCTATTCGTCTAAGCTATGGTGGAAACACATTTTACAATAATTCTGACTATCAAGGAAAACTAAAAGAGGTTACACAAATCGGAGCGGAGCTTGTATTAGATGAAACAAGTGATGCAGATGCAGAGATGATTGCTTGTGTTATTGATTGCTTGTTAGCAAGCGGATTAAAGGACTTCCAAGTTGAGATTGGACAAGTGGATTACTTAGATGGACTAATTGAAGAAGCCAATTTACTTGAAGAAGACGAGATGCTTTTACGTGAATTAATTGAGAATAAGAACCATTTTGGCATTGAGGATCTCCTTTCATCAAAGGATGTAGTGCCTTATGTAAGAGAAGGAATTTTATCCGTTACACAAATGTTTGGTTCACTAGAACAAATCCTTGAAGCAAAACAATATGCACATGGCGAAAAGGCCAAACAAGCAATTGTTCATCTTGAGAAATTGTATCAAATTCTCACATACTATGGTTTCGAATCATATGTAACATTTGATTTATCAATGCTTGGTCGTTATCGTTACTATACGGGAATTATTTTTCAAGCCTATACACATGGAACGGGTGAGCAAATTGTTCGAGGTGGTCGATATGACAATTTGATTGAACAATTCGGAAAGAAAGCACCTAGTGTTGGATTTGCTATTAATGTCGATCAATTGTTACTAGCGATGGAACGACAAAAAATTGAAGTTGAGACCGATATAGTTGGTACAATTTTATTATATGAACGAAATCAAAAAGAGATGGCCATTAAGTTAGCACGCCATTTACGAAAAGCGGGCGATGCTATACAGCTTATGAAAAAGTTTCACGAGTATTCGCTAGAGGATTATATGGCATTGGCAAAACGAAGCTTTATCGGTGGCATTTTGTATCTTGACGAAAGTGGAGAAACGGTAGAGGTGATTCCCATGGATGGAGAAAAAACAAGTGTTTCTATCCAACAATTTTTACAATAAGTGAGGTTTCTATGCGTTATATAACATTTGCATTAGCAAAAGGACGATTAGCAAAAACAGCATTATCGATTTTTGAGGAAATTGGTATTACTTGCGAAGAAATGAAGGATGAGAAAACAAGAAAACTCATTTTCGTCAATGAAGAATTAAAATTAAAGTTTTTCTTAGCAAAGGCAACGGATGTCCCTACCTATGTTGAATATGGGGCAGCGGATATCGGAATTGTTGGAAAAGATACCATTTTAGAAGAAAATAAACGTTTATATGAAGTGTTAGATTTGGGATTTGGAAAGTGCAAAATGTGTGTAGCGGGGCCGCTATCTGCAAAAGAGCAGCTTACCAATCATGCACAAATTCGTGTTGCGACAAAGTACCCTTCAATTGCAAAAGATTATTTTTTCAACAAAAAACATCAAACCGTTGAAATTATTAAGCTAAATGGCTCTATTGAATTAGCGCCAATAGTAGGATTGTCGGAAGTCATTGTGGATATTGTGGAGACGGGTTCCACATTGCGCGAAAATGGACTAGATGTATTAGAGGAAATTTGTTCGCTATCGGCACGCATGGTTGTGAATCGTGTTAGCATGAAGATGGAAAGCGAACGCATTACAAAGATTATACAAGACTTACGGAATTTAAATTTATCATAACTAGAGCAAGAAAGGCAGGAGTTACTATGCGTATTATACAATCTGATGAGCAAACAAAAGTTGATATCATTGCAACATTATTAAAAAGAGATCCTAATCAATATACACAATATGCAAATACGGTGCAGGGGATTATTGATGATGTTAAGCTTCGAAAGGATATGGCATTATTTGAATATACCGAAAAATTTGATGGAGCCGTTATAGATGAATCCACGATTCGCGTAACAGAAGATGAAATTCAAGAAGCATTACAGCTTTGTGATGAATCTCTTTTGGAGGTAATGCAAAAATCCATTGAAAACATTAAACGTTTTCATGAAAAACAATTGCAAAATAGTTGGTTTAATACCGAAGAAAATGGTGTTTTACTAGGTCAAAAGGTTTCTGCGATTTCAGATGTTGGCGTATATGTTCCTGGCGGAAAAGCAGCGTATCCTTCTTCTGTATTGATGAATATTATTCCAGCAAAAGTAGCAGGCGTTCCTCGTATCACTATGGTAACACCACCTGGAAAAGATGGAAAAGTCAATCCAGCTACATTGGCAGCCGCTCATTTAGCTGGTGCTACGGAGATGTATAAAGTAGGTGGAGCGCAGGCTATTGCGGGATTAGCATTTGGTACAGAGAGTATTAAAAAGGTTAATAAAATCGTTGGCCCAGGAAATATCTATGTAACGCTTGCTAAAAAAGCGGTGTATGGTCATGTCAATATTGATAGTACCGCAGGACCTAGTGAGATTTTGATTATCGCTGATGAAAGTGCTAATCCACGATTTGTTGCGGCGGATTTATTATCGCAAGCAGAGCATGATGAACTAGCATCCTCCATTCTTGTTACGACTAGTATGGAATTGGCAAAGCAAGTATCTAATGAAGTTGATACATTCTTAAAAACATTACCACGCACAGAAATTATGCAAAAATCATTAGATAACTATGGATATATCCTTGTGTGTGATACACTAGAAGAAGCAATTGATTTAGCAAATGAAATTGCTTCAGAGCATTTAGAGATTTTGACAAAAGAACCATTTTACGTGATGACGAAGATCAAAAATGCAGGTGCTATTTTCTTAGGTGAGTATAGCTGTGAACCTGTTGGTGATTATTTTGCTGGTCCGAATCACGTTTTACCAACCAATGGAACGGCTAAATTCTTTTCGCCATTATCGGTAGATGATTTCATTAAAAAATCAAGTGTGATATATTATTCAAAAGAGGCATTACAACCTGTATACAAAGATATTGTACAGTTTGCATCATCAGAGCAATTAACGGCTCATGCAAATGCTGTCGCAATACGATTTGAAGATTAGGAGGGAGCTATGGATCGTTTTTCTGAAATAAACCGCTCAACAAAAGAAACAAAAATTTCAATGATACTAGATGTAGATGGAAGTGGCATTGCGGACATTGATACAGGAATTGGTTTTCTTGACCATATGTTAAATAGCTTTGCTAGACATGGTTTTTTTGATCTGAATGTATCGGTAGATGGCGATACGTATGTGGACTCCCATCATACAATTGAGGATACGGGAATTGTTCTTGGAAAGGCAATTGCAGAAGCACTTGGTGAAAAGCTTTCTATTAAGCGTTACGGATCGGTTATATTACCAATGGATGACGCTCTAGTGCTTGTTAGTATTGATTTGTCTGGACGTCCTTATCTTGCCTTTGATGCGAGTTTTAGTGCAGATGCAATTGGTGATTTTGATTTGGAAATGGTAAAAGAATTTTTCTATGCGATTAGTTATAGTGCTGGTATGAATTTGCATATTAAGCAATTGGCAGGAGAAAATAATCATCATATTTGTGAATGTATTTTCAAAGCATTTGCGAAAGCGCTAGATGAAGCAACAAAATTAGATGGTAGAATTAGTGATGTTCTTTCGACAAAAGGAACATTATAAAGGAGAGCTTATGCAATTATATCCAGCAATCGATATTAAGGATGGAAAATGTGTTCGTTTAACACAAGGGGCATTTGATCAAGTAATCGTTTATGACGATAATCCTGTGAATATGGCACTAAAATGGAAAGCGTGCAACGCTTCTTTTATACATATGGTAGATTTGGATGGTGCGCTAAAAGGTCGTGGTGTTAATCGAGATGTCATCAAAGAAACGGCGACACAAATTGATTGTCCGATTCAATTAGGTGGTGGAATTCGTACACTAAAGGATATTGAAATGGTTCTTGATATGGGTGTTTATCGTGCCATTATCGGAACAAAAGCAGTTGAATCACCACAGTTTATAGAAGAAGCAATTCGTCAATTTGGAGCAGAACACCTTGTAATTGGTGTGGATGCCAAATACGGAAAAGTTGCCATTGCAGGATGGGAGCAAGTTAGTGAATTAAAAGCAATCGATTTAGTTATTCAAATGAAAGATTTAGGCATTCAAACAATTGTGTACACGGATATATCAAAAGATGGTATGTTGATGGGGCCAAATGTAGAAGCGACTCAGGAATTATCGGATGCGTCAGGTATTGATATTATTGCTTCAGGTGGCGTAACGACCATGCGCGATTTGGAAGCTATACAGACGGCGAATATTCATGGCGCTATCATTGGCAAAGCCTTATATGAAAAACGAATTGATTTGCGTGAGGCTATAGCAAGATTTGAGTAAATACGAAAACGGAGACACTATGCTAACAATTATTGCGAAGTTATACTTAAGAGAAACGATGATTTCTTTCACAGAAGATTTTTCGAACAATCAAGAAGCTGTTGAACTATTACAAACGTATTCGCATGAAGGAATGGATGCACTGTTATTAGTTGATTGTTCAACAAATGATGCACAACAAGAAGACACTTTTCATACAATTAAAGCGATTAATCGCATAATTGATATTCCTCTATATGTGACTGGAGCGCTAAAACGTTTCGAAGATGCTAAAAAATATTTGTATGCAGGTGCTACAAAAGTTTTTTATCCAATGGAAGCAAAGACATCTCCAGGATATTCGGAAGCGCTTGTTCGATTTGGAGAAGATAAAATCGTGCTATTTAGTCAAGATGATTTTATGGTGGAGGATCCTTCTGTTAATTTTTATGAACTGCGCGTTCAATTAGAAAATGAAGGAAGGCTTGAACCATCTACGAAAACAACCATTCCATTTTCTGATTTCAAAAAAGACGAGAATGGATTAATCAGTGTGATTGTGCAAGATTATCGAACAAACCAAGTTTTGATGCAAGCCTATATGAACGAAGAAGCCTATTATAAAACACTTGAAACGGGACGTATGACATATTATAGTCGTAGTCGCCAAGAATTGTGGATAAAAGGACTTACAAGTAGTCATTTTCAATATGTAAAATCGCTTCATAGTGATTGTGATCAGGATGCATTGTTGGCAAAAGTCTTTCAAGTCGGTAATGCTTGTCATACGGGAGCGTATTCATGTTTTTACAATGAAATTTTCAACAAAAAAGAAAGCAAGAAAAATCCTAACGATATATTAACCGATACAATGAATGTGATTATGGATCGTAAAGCAAACCCAAAACAAGGTTCTTATACGAATTATCTCTTTGATAAAGGTGTCGATAAAATTTTAAAAAAAGTGGCTGAAGAAGCAGGCGAAATTATTATTGCTGCTAAAAATCCAGACAAAGAAGAAATCAAATATGAGATTGCAGACTTTTTGTATCATGTTATGGTACTAATGGCTGATAAGGATATTACATTAGATGAAGTGATGATGGAGCTAGCGAACCGCTAATTTTAGTGAATTTGTACAGATTATTAAGAAAATCGAAAAGAATTCTTTAAAAAAAGCATCTTGCGGTCTAGCACATTATACGTTATAATTTAAGTTGTTACTAAAAATGAACACATCCTGTAAGGGGACGAGGAGGAAATGATGAAAAAAATCACGAAAAGAGTACTTGCCGTTTTACTTGTTTGCATGATGCTTACAACAGCATTTGTAGGATGCAGCAAGAAAAATGATTCAAAAGGATCAACACAAGCAAAACCAGGTGTGACAGAAGGAACAACGGCACCTGTTACCCAATCACCAAAAGATGAATTTATAAGCAATCTTGACGCTGTATCTAAATTTGAAGCATTTGAATTCGATATTGCTGTAGAGGCAAATGATCAAGAAATTCAATTTGAAGGTGTCATTGACAAAAAAAACTCAGCAATTGAAATGACAGCTACTTCTAATAACTCTGATTTATTTACGTTTACACTACTAGAAGGAAATTTGTATATCGATATTGATGGCGTTCTTTCTATGGAAGTTGAAGAAGGTACAACATTGGGCGATATGCTTGAGGGCCTTATAGAACAAGCTAATTTATCGGAAGAGATAGATGTCGATCTTTTATCCACTATTGGATTTGTAGGTTTTAGCGATCTTGATTTAGGATTTAAAGCTGATGAAAAAGCAACCGCTGATTTAGAAAAAGCGATTAAGGCATTTGCAGATAGCTTAGTAAAAGAGATCAAAGAAGAAAATTTCTCAAAAGAAAATGATGAAATCAATGTAAAAATAGACAAACAATTTGCAAACGCTGTTCTTACAGCCGTTCATGATAATATCGAAAATTTAATGAATGCACTTATGACTTATCAGGAATCTATGCTAAAAGATGTTACAGCAGAGAAAATGTATGATGCAATTATGAAAATTGCAGATATGATCTTAAGTAAACTAGAAAACCAAAGTATGAAAGACCTTATCAGTGGAATGATTAAAGACGATTCTTTTAAAAAAGAATTCATTGAAGGCTTTGAAGTGGGGCTTAATGCAGGACTTGAGTCAGCATATGACGCAATGAGTATTGAGGATATAAAGAGCGAAATTAAAGATGAAATTGAAAGCCTTAATGAAGCAAAAGACGAAGAAACAGGCGTATCTTTTGTTTCAACATTTACAAAAGATAATGATGGATTAGGTTCTTTTGAAATTGAAATAGCGTCTACGAACGAAGATGCTGAATTTGCAATGGCATTTGCAATTGATGAAGTTAAGGAAACAGAAATTGATGTTCCAGAATATACAGACTTCTTTGAAATTCTCAATATAGTAGTTGATGCTGTTATTCCATTCTTTTTTGTAAATTAATTGAATTACAACAGGATGATTTCCAAAAGCACTTTTCGAAAGAAAGGTGCTTTTTTTTGTTTTCTATGCTATGATATTTGTTGGGCAACTAGTAAGGAGTACGTAATATATATGAGAAAATTAGCACTATCACAAGAGATTTTACTTAAAGTAGAAAAACCAGCACGTTATATTGGAAATGAAGTGAATTCTTATCAAAAAAATATGGATGAGACCGCTCTGAATTTTTGCATGTGCTTCCCTGATCTTTATGAAATTGGCATGTCACATTTGGGTATGCAAATTTTATATGATATGTTTAATCAAATGCCAAACGTTTATTGCGATCGTCTCTATTCGCCTTGGACAGATTTAACGAAAATTATGAAAGAACAAAACATTCCGTTATTTGCTGTGGAATCACAAAGACCTATCAAAGATTTTGATTTTCTAGGCATTACCATTCAATACGAAATGTGTTATACCAATATATTGCAAATTCTTGATTTGTCCAATATCCCCTTATTGCAAGCCGAAAGAGGAGAAGAGGATCCCATTGTTATCGGAGGTGGTCCTTGCACGTACAATCCAGAGCCTTTGGCTGATTTTTTTGATTTGTTCTATATCGGAGAAGGTGAAACACGTTATCAAGAATTATTTGAATTATATATAGATTGCAAACAACAACATAAGAGTCGTTCGCAATTTTTACTGTCTGCCTCTCAAATACCGGGCATTTATGTGCCTTCTTTATACGAGGTTAGTTACCATGAAGATGGAACGGTTAAAGAATATAAACCAAAAGACGCGATAGTGCCCCTAAAGGTGAGAAAAGAAATCGTTTTGGATTTAGATCATACGTATTATCCCGAAAAACCAATCGTTCCTTATATAAAGGCTGTACAAGATCGTGTCGTTCTTGAAATTCAACGTGGCTGCATGCGAGGATGTCGTTTTTGTCAAGCAGGTATGATCTATCGTCCTGTTCGCGAGCGTGGTATTGAGTTTTTAAAAGATAAGGCAATAAAAATGCTTCGAAATAGTGGTCATGAAGAAATCTCATTAAGTTCTTTAAGCTCAAGCGATTATTCGCATTTAGAAGAATTATTAACCTATTTGATTAGTGAGTTAGAGGGAGAGGCTATTAATATATCTCTGCCATCGCTTAGAATTGATGCTTTTTCATTAGAAATCATGAAAAAAGTTCAGGATATTCGAAAGAGTAGTTTAACTTTTGCTCCCGAAGCAGGCACACAACGTCTTCGTAATGTCATCAATAAAGGATTAACCGAAGAAACTATTTTAAATGGAGCTAGCATGGCTTTTTGCGGTGGTTGGAATCGAGTGAAGCTTTATTTTATGCTTGGACTACCAACAGAAAATGAAGAAGACATTGAAGGCATTGCTATTTTAGCCAATGAGATTGCTAAAAAATATTACGAAATTCCTAAAGAAGAGCGTAATGGTAAGTGTCAAATTGTTGTCAGCACTTCCTTTTTCGTGCCAAAGCCTTTTACGCCATTTCAATGGGCAAAGATGGACACACAACAAAGTTTTCGTGAGAAAGCCAAATTGACAAAAATGAAAATTAATGAGCAAATCAATAAAAAAAGCTTGAAGTATAATTGGCACGAAGAGGATCTAACCATTTTAGAAGGGATTTTTGCACGTGGAGATCGGAAACTTTCGCAGGTGTTAATGACTGCCTATAACAAAGGTTGTTTATTCGATTCTTGGTCAGAATGTTTTAACTATGCAATGTGGCTTGAAAGCTTTACAGCGTGTCAAATTGATATGGATTTTTATACAATACGCGAGCGAAGTGAAACAGAAGTATTTCCTTGGGATATCATTGACTGCGGTGTTACAAAGAAATTTTTGTTGCGTGAATGGCATAATGCCAAAGAGGGCATTGTTACATTGAATTGCAAGGAAAAGTGCAATGGGTGCGGTATTATGAGTTTTAACGGAGGGATTTGTCTTGAAGCTACGAATTAAATTTTCAAAAACGGGTTCAATGGTGTATGTTGGACATCTTGATTTGATGCGATATTATCAAAAAGCCATTCGACGTGCGCAGATTCCAATTATGTATTCACAAGGATTTAATCCACATCAAATTATGTCATTTGCGCAACCACTAGGTATTGGCGTTGAAGGTTATGGTGAATATTTTGATATTGAAGTGAGCAAACTACTTCCGAGCAAACAAATAACAGATCAATTAAATGCTGTTATGACAGAAGGCAATCAAATTCTTGCCGTAAAGCTATTGGAAGATAGCGCAAAAACATCTATGTCCTTAATTACAGCGGGTGATTATGAACTCACTTTGCAACAAGCTGAAGCATCACAAGAACAGCTACAAGATAAAATCAATTCTTGCATGCAACAAGAAACCATTATGATTATGAAAAAAACAAAGCGTAGCGAAATGATGATGGATCTAAAGCCAATGATTTATTCAATTTATGCCATTGCACCTGACAAAATTTCTATGCGCTTAGCAACAGGAAGTAGTGGAAATTTAAATCCATCCTATGTGATGGAAGCAATTTTTAAAGAGGACGTCCACTTTACGATTGCAAGACATGAATTATATACAACTATTGTTGACGAAGACGGGAATGAAACATTATTGCCTCTAGAAGAAACAGGAATTGACATTGTATGATGAAACGAATTATTACACGTGTTCACGAAAAGCTATTTAGCTTTTCTTTTGAAAAACAAACATTAAAAGCAATTCAATATATTGATGAAACCAATCAAGGCCGAATGAATAGCATTTATTCGGCAACCATTAAAAATATTGTTCCCAATATCCAATCGGCTTTTGTTGAAATTGAAAACGGTGAGATCTGTCACTATTCATTGAAAAATGCGAATCCATTTTTTATTAAACGTATGTCGCCACATAAAATTTGTATTGGAGATGAAATTGTCGTTCAACTAAATCGCGAGCGCATTAAAACAAAATCCGCTACGGTAACCGATGAACTTACACTTGCTGGTCAATATGCAGTTGCTGTTTATGGAATGAATACTATTCGATTTTCTAGCAAAATAAATGATTCTACATTTAAGGAAACGATACGAGAGAATACGAAGGCGCTTTTGTCCAAAAATATTGGATTTATCGTCCGAACGGAAGCGTTGTTGTGTGATAACAATCAGCTTTTACAAGAAATGATTGATTTAAAGAAGGCACTAGAGGCTATATTAGAAACAAGCCTATATCGAATGGGTGGTATTAAAATCCATGAGGGCATCCCAGAATATATCACCACCCTTCAAAACGAATATGATACACTTGAAGAAATCATAACAGATGAAGAGGCTATTTATTTAGCGCTAAAAGGGTATGAACGACTTTTTTTAAAGACAAGATTGTATAAGGATTCCTATTCATTAAAAGCACTCTACAATTTAGAGCACGAGTTAGAACAATTGCTTCAAAAAAAGGTTTGGTTATCATCAGGAGCCTATTTGGTAATTGAACAAACAGAATCATTAGTCGCAATTGACGTAAATACAGGAAAGGCCATTCATAAAAAAAGTGCTGATTTCTTTTTTGAAATTAATAAAGAGGCTGTCAATGAAATTGTTCGCCAAATTCATTTGCGTGAATTATCGGGTATTATTATGATTGATTTTATTAATATGCCTTCTGATATAGAGGAAGAGTCTTTGCTGAAGATAACAAAAGAAAAATTCAATCATGATTCGACAAAAACCATTGTTCATGGATTTACAAAGCTAAAATTGATGGAGATTTCAAGACAGAAAAAAAGACAGTCGCTTCAAGAACAACTTAAACAAAAAGTAGTTGACACGCATTCTTGATTATGCTAAGCTATTACGGTATGCCGCACAGCTAGGTTCGTAAAGTTTCGTTAGAACACCAAAGCTGGCGAGTAATGATAAATAGGAGGTGCCTTATGTACGCAATTATAGCAACAGGTGGAAAACAGTATAAGGTTAGCGAAGGCGATGTAATCAGAGTTGAAAAACTTGGAGTAGAAGCTGGAGAGAAGTTTACATTTGACCAAGTCCTTGTTGTAAGTGATAAGGAATTAAAAGCCGGAAATCCTACAGTAAGTGGTGCAACTGTATCAGCAACTGTAATTGGTGATGGAAAAGCTAAAAAGGTTATCGTTTATAAGTATAAAAGAAAAAGCGGTTACCATAAGAAAAATGGTCACAGACAACAGTACACAGAAGTTAAAATCGACAAGATTAACGCTTAAGGATTATTTATATGATTCGCGCGTATTTTGTTCATAACAAACAAAAAGCACTTTACGGTTTTATGATTACGGGTCATGCTGGTTATGCTAGCAGCGGTTACGATATTATATGTTCTGCCGTATCTGCTTTATCACTCAATACAATTAATAGTATTGAAGAGCTTTGTAGCGATTCTGGTTGTGCATTAGTAGATGAGACAACAGGCACTATAAAGTTCAAACTAACAGATAAGCCTTCAAACGAGGCTAATCTATTACTACAATCATTAGAAATTGGTTTGAAGGCTATTAACAAAGAGTATTCATCCCAATATATACACATACTTTATAAGGAGGTATAGCATAATGTTAAGAATGAACCTTCAATTATTCGCTCATAAAAAGGGAGTTGGTTCTACAAAGAATGGTAGAGATTCCGAATCAAAAAGATTAGGTGCTAAAAGAGCAGATGGTCAGTTCGTAAAAGCTGGCAATATTCTTTATAGACAACGCGGAACTAAAATCCACCCAGGTACAAACGTAGGTCGTGGTGGAGATGATACATTATTTGCATTAGTAGATGGTGTTGTTCGTTTCGAAAGAAAAGGTAGAGACAAAAAACAAGTTTCTATTTATCCAGTAGTTGCAGAATAATGATGTTTTTTAAGGTCTCTAAATCTTTATTAGATTTGGGGACCTTCTTTTAACTCAATCAAAAGAATAGTGAGGATGTATATGTTTGCAGATCATGCAAAAGTTTTTATTAAATCAGGAAAAGGTGGCGACGGACATGTAAGTTTTCGTCGTGAACTTTACGTGCCAAATGGTGGTCCTGATGGTGGCGATGGTGGAAAAGGTGGTTCCATTATTTTCGAAGTGGATCGTGGCCTTAATACATTAAGCAATTTCCGTTATCAGCGTAAGTTTGTCGCAGACAGTGGCGAAAATGGTGGAAAGAAACGTTGCCATGGTGCAAATGCTGCGGACTTGATTATTAAAGTTCCTGAAGGAACCATCATTAAAGACGAGGAGAGCGGGCGCATTATTGCCGATATGTCAGGTGAATGCACAAGGAAACAGATTCTTCGTGGTGGAAAAGGCGGTTTGGGCAATATGAATTTCGCAACTCCTACTATGCAGGCTCCCAAATATGCACAACCAGGACAAAGCGCAAAAGAATTATCAATTATTTTAGAATTGAAAGTAATTGCAGATGTTGGTTTAGTTGGTTTCCCGAATGTTGGAAAGTCCACATTTTTATCGACAGTAACAAATGCACGCCCCAAAATAGCCAATTATCATTTCACAACCATCAATCCTAATTTGGGCGTTGTTGATTACAATGGTATTACGGATTTTGTCATTGCTGACATTCCTGGACTTATTGAGGGAGCTTCTGATGGAATTGGTCTCGGTCATCAGTTTTTGCGTCATATCGAGCGCACAAAGGTTCTAATTCATATTGTTGACGCAGCTTCTGTCGAAGGCCGCGATCCAATTGAGGATATTTTAAAAATCAATTCTGAATTAGAGGCATATAACCCTCAGTTATTAGAACTACCACAAATTATCGCTGCCAATAAAATGGATGCTTATTATGAAGACGGCAACGATATTATACAAAAAATGAAAGAAACATTTTCGCCAAAAGGAATAGAGGTTTTTCCTATTTCAGCCGTTACAGGTATGGGCATAAAGGAATTACTATATTTCGTTAAAAATATTTTATCAACGATTGATACAAAACCTGTTGTCTATGAACCAGATTATATCGAGAAGGAAGCAGAAGTTTTGGCGCATACTGTCGAGAAACTTGAAGATGGTGTATATTGCGTGGAAGGCCCACGTATTGAAAAAATGCTTGGCTATACAAATCTTGATACCGAAAAAGGATTTGAGTTTTTCCAAAAGTTCCTTCGCGAAACAGGAATTCTTAATGAATTAGTGGCACTCGGAATAGAAGAGGGCGATACGGTTAAAATGTATGGTTGGGAATTTAGTTATTATCCATAAAGAACGAGATAAAAGAAAGGGAACTTACATGACAACAAAACAAAGAGCTTACCTAAAAGGGCTTGCCATGAATATTGAGCCAATTATGCAAATTGGCAAATCAAATTTAACACCTGAATTAGTAAAGGCAATTGATGAGACCTTTTTTCGCAGAGAACTAATTAAATTATCTATTTTGCAAAATGCGAGTGATGATCCAAGGGAAATGGCTTCTATTATAGCGGAACGTACACATAGCGAGGTTGTTCAAATAATCGGGAAAAAAATCGTATTATACAAACCTTTTAAGGAAGTAGAAAAGAGAAAGATCATTTTACCTAAAGCGCAGAATCTACAAAAGGAGTAGATATGAACAGAAAGATTGGTATTTTAGGCGGAACCTTTGACCCAATCCATGACGGACACATTTTTATTGCTCAAAATGCACTTATGAAAGCACAGCTTGATGAAGTGTGGTTTATGCCAACAAAAATACCGCCACATAAACAAAAGAGTATTATTTCGAATGAGCGTTTTCGCGGTGAAATGATTCAAATGGCTATTCGGGATTTTCCACAGTTTGTGTATTCAGATTTTGAATTACAAAGACTAACGACAACCTATACGGCGGATACATTTGAATTGTTAGTTGAAAAATTTCCGTTGGTTGAATGGTTTTATATCGTTGGTGCCGATTCTCTTTGTTATATGGATAAATGGTATCAACCAGAGCGAATTTTTAATCTTACTTCCATTTTAGTAGCGATTCGAAATACACACGATAAAGAGACTGTTGATGAAGCTATTTCAAAACTAGAGAACACCTATGATGCTCATATTCAAACGATTACATCAAAGGAAATCCCTATTTCGTCGAGTGAAATTCGCGCATATTTTTCAAGTAATCACAATGAAGATCTTTCAGATTGTTCTTTTAGAGAGTATATTAGTAACGATGTGATTGAATACATTATGAAAAATAACATTTATAAGAAAAGGTCTTAATTATGTATGATAAAGAATATCAAAAAAAGCTATATGAACATTTAACAAAAAAACGATTAGGTCACTCCATTAGTGTTGCGTATACGGCTGCCTGTTTGGGCATGAAATACAACATAAACATTGATCGATTATATTTGGCGGGCTTATTGCATGATTGCGCAAAATATGATCAAGAGAATCATTTCGAAATATGTGATAAAGTTGGCATTGAATTGTTAGATGAAGAGAAAAAGAGCATCAAATTACCTCATGCACCGTTAGGTGCCTATTATGCCAAGACAGTATATGGCGTAGAAGATGAGGAGATTTTATCGGCGATTCGTTGGCATACACTCGCTAAAAAAAATATGACCACATTTGAGAAAATCATTTTTATAGCTGATAAAATCGAACTAAATCGAAAAGCTTTGGAAGGACTAGAAGAATTACGATATGCCGCTTTTGAGAATTTGGATCAGGCAATATATCTTTCATTATATCGTACGAATCAATATCTGAAAACCAAAGGTGTTGATCAATCGGAAACTTCAAAAAAAGTATTGGATTTCTATGAAAAGGCAACTAACAAGGAGGATAGAAGATGGACATTTCTAAAAAAATGGCGAAAATAGCGTTCGAGGCGCTTGAGGACAAAAAGGGCAATGATATAAAGGTATTAAATATCGAAAAAATCACAACGATTGCCGATTATTTTATTATCGTAAGTGGCGATAATGTCAATCAAGTACAAGCATTGGCGGATAATGTACAGGATAAGTTACATGAAGCAGGTTATGATGCGAGAGCAATTGAAGGTTATCAATCTGCAAATTGGATCTTGCTAGATTATCAAGATATTATTATTCACGTATTTAATCGTGAAGATCGTCTATTTTATGATATTGAAAGAATATGGCGTGATGGAATCGAAACAACATTTGAAAACGAAAACTAATAAAAAGGGTATGATGCCAAATTAGCATCATACCCTTTTTGCATTATGTGAAGTAACGGAAAAGACCAACTGCTTTTCCAATGATTTCGACATGTTTTACGATAATAGGATCCATAAAATCGTTTTCTGGTTGTAAGCGGAAATGACCATTTTCCTTGTAAAATGTCTTGACGGTCGCTTCTTCACCAATTAGAGCGACAACAACATCGCCATTTGATGCAGTAGATTGCTTTTGAACGAGCAAATAGTCGCCTGGATAAAAGCCAATATTAATCATACTTTCGCCCTTAATACGTAGGGAGAATATTTCTTTTCCTTGTGGTAAAAACTCTTCGTTCAGCGCAATATAGTTCACAATGTTTTCTTCGGCTAACATAGGCATCCCGGCAGCGACATCACCAACAACGGGAACTTGAATAACGCTAGTATCAATGGAAGCTTCTGAAGGGACAGAAGTGTGGTAGAAGCTTTCGTCATTGATCAACATGGCTCTTGTCTTTGATGGGTCTTTCTTAATGTAACCAAGCTTCTCTAGCGTCTCAATATGAGCATGTACACTAGATGTCGATTTTAAATTAACTGCTTCGCCAATTTCTCTAACTGTAGGCGGATAGCCCTTTTCACGTATATAATCTTTAAGGCAATTAAGAACCTCTAATTGTTTTTTTGAAAGTTTCTCAGACATAATATGCCCTCCTTTTTGTAATCTAAAAATAGTATAACACAGAATTTTACGATTGAAAAGATGTTTTTCGAAAATCTGTTCGATTTTTTTGCTAAAAACGGTTGACACAATCGAACATATGTACTATACTTATAGCAGAACATATGTTCTTGATTGTTTTTTTAGGTTAAAAGGAGGTTATATTATGAAACAGATCACATCAAACGTTATGACACATAAACGAGCTCTCCAAATTGCATTTATTAGTCTTGTTTTTATTTTTCTTATTGTTATCACTGTTCGTTCAAATGCATTTTCAGGCGGTCATCCAAAGACAAATCGTGAGAAAACATATATCAGCATTACGATTAAACCTGGTGATACATTGTGGAGCATTGCAGAGCGTTATACATCAGAAGAGTACACAAGTATTAATGATTATGTGAAAGAGCTAAAGACCTTAAATAAAATTGGATATGGTGGCGCGATTCGTGCTGGAGAAAAGCTTCTTGCATTTTACTATGCCGATTGATTAGTAAAGGTATTTCCTCAACATATTACAACACGGTACAATTCTTGATTGAATTGTACCGTGTTTTGAAATAGGATACTCGTAATCCGCTTTATTCTACGGTTACCGATTTAGCTAGATTTCTTGGCATATCCACATCAAGGCCTTTTTTGTAAGATGTGTGGTATGCAATTAATTGGACAATTCCTGCAACTAAGAAACTCGTAAATCGATCATCTATATCAGGAACGGTAAGATGGATATCGTATGTTTCTGCATTGACTAAAGCTGATTCTTTTGTAATTAAGATAACATAGGCTCCACGTGCCTTCACTTCCTCTATATTTGAAATCGTTTTACTATAGATAGTTTCTTGTGTTGCAATAGCAATAACAGGAACATCCTTTTCGATTAACGCGATCGTTCCATGCTTTAATTCACCAGCAGCATAAGCCTCTGCATGAATATACGATATTTCTTTTAATTTTAATGAGCCTTCCATCGCAAGAGAGTAGTCTATACCTCGACCTATAAAAAACGTACTTGTACATTTTTTGAGATAATCAGCCACTTCTATGATCGTATCTTGATTTTGTAATACTTGCGTCAATAACTCAGGAACACGTGTTAATTCTTTCATAAATTGAATGGCTTCATCTTTTGAAAAACGCTTTCTTACTAAGGCGATTTTGCAACCAAGCATAGCCAATGTCATTACTTGTGCTGTATAAGCTTTTGTACTTGCTACGGCGATTTCTGGACCTGTATACATATACATAATATGGTCGCTTTCACGTGCAATTGTAGAGCCTTTTGAATTAACTACGGCAATTGATTTTGCACCATATGTTTTTGAAAGACGAAGTGCTTCTAATGTATCAATTGTTTCACCTGATTGAGAGATAACAACAATCAATGTTTTATCATCAACGATTGGTTTGTCATAACGATATTCGGAGGCAATGGATACGGTAATTGGAATTTGAATGATGGATTCAATCATTGATTTAAAAACCATTCCAGCATACATAGCTGTTCCACAAGCAATCACCTGAATTTTATTAAAATCCATTAAATCCTCATCAGTAATATGGTCTACTATTGACAAATCTGGAAGTTGATTTACTAGTCGCGCCGAGATAGTAGCGGAAAGCTTCTCTGGTTGCTCCATAATTTCTTTGAGCATATAGTATTCATAACCACCTTTTTTAGCATCTTCGATATTCCATGTAACTGTTTGAAATTTTGGTGTAAATGGAACGTTATCAAAATCAACGATTTCAATTTTAGTTTCGTTAAGAATCACAATATGATGCTCCGGGATTACAAAATATTCGTTTGTATGAGCAATTAGTGCTGTTAAATCCGATGCCACCAATGTACCAGTAGGAGAGATAGCTGCAACCATTGGGCTTACATTGCGTACACAAAAAAATTGATTCGGAAAATCACTAAATAAAATGCAAAATGCAAAGGAACCTTCAAATTGTGCAACCGCTTTTGTAATAGTTTCTGTTGGATTTCCATCATACAATTGATTAATGACTGCACAAGCAACTTCGCTGTCTGTTTCACTGTTTAATGTACCTTCCAAATGAAATTGCTCAATTAATGCATGATAGTTTTCAATGATACCATTATGAATCAATGCAACTTTGCCACACATATGTGGATGCGAATTAAAATCAGAAACACCACCATGTGTTGCCCAACGTGTATGGCCAATTCCACAAGTAGAAGAGTTCTCTAATTCCCGCACGAGTGTTTCAAGTTCTTGTACTTTACCAGCTTTTTTATAAAGCTTGATTTTATGATCATTTGTGCTTAAAGCGATTCCAGCACTATCATAACCACGATATTCTAATTTTTTTAAGCCATCAATTAATATATCTTTTACAGGTAGCGTACCTGTATAACCTATAATTCCGCACATAAAAATAACTCCTTTATTTTAAAGTTTAAATAACAATACGATATGTATTTTGAGTATCCGAATTGAATTAATAATGGTTGTATTGATTTTGTTTCTTTGTTGCCAAAGGTTTTGTCAATACATTACGCAGCCATTATATCTACGAAAAGGCATCCGCCGAATTCTCGATAACCTTTTTCCTCGTTAGCCTAATTTATTTTGTTTAACTAGGCGCTTGGCGCTAACTTCTAAGTTTTACTCGGTTATTCCTCCAATGATAATCGATGAAGTGATTATAGCATAGTGGCCATTATAATGCAAATTTGCGACTAACAAATGCATGAAATAGCAGTATAAAGGACGATATTTATTCAATCCAACTATTCGCTAAAGAATAGTTTAACGAATAGTTAATAGTGTAAAACACATTCTTTTATTGTGTTTGTTCGTATTGACTGTTATAATAGCGTTAAGTCACATCATTAAAGGAAATACTATTTTATTATGAATCTTCAACTTTTATATAGCTATACACGAAAAGCAATTGATACATTTCATATGATTGAGGAAAACGACAAAATTGCAATTGGAATTTCTGGTGGTAAAGATTCCTTAACCTTACTTTATGCACTTGCTGGCTTACGTAGATTTTATCCAAAGAAATTCGATTTGTATGCTGTTACTGTGAATTTAGGTTTCCCTACAACTGAACAAGGCATTTCATTTCAAGAGGGATTTAAACCAATCAAGCAATTATGCGCGGATTTAGATGTTCACTATACGATTGTGGATACACAAATATATGATATCGTCTTTACAGAGCGTTCTGAGAAAAATCCATGCTCATTATGCGCAAAAATGCGAAAAGGTGCTTTAAATGACGCAATGAATCAATTGGGGATCAATAAAATCGCTTATGCACACCATAAAGATGATATTATTGAAACATTAATGATGTCCTTGATTTTTGAAGGTAGAATTCATACATTTGCCCCCGTTACCTATTTAGACCGTACAGATTTAACAGTTATTAGGCCTCTTATGTATGTTACAGAGCAAGACGTGATATCGTTTAAAGATTCATACAAGCTCCCCGTATTTAAAAGTCCTTGTCCCGCCAATGGATATACCAAACGAGAATATGCAAAAAAACTGATTTCTGATATACAAAATGAAAGCAATACCGCCAAAAACTGTATGTTTACAGCGATTTTAAAGAGCAATATTAAAGGGTATGAGGATATTCACCCCTAAGTTGATGAAAGGAGCAAATAATGGCCGAACTTACTTATAAAGATCAGATGGATCGCCAAAATACAGAAAAATTGCGCGAATTATTGGCGCCATTACCTCCTTATGTAAAAGACTTTTTTCGTGGTATTGAATACCGCACAGCATCACGCACGCGTATTGCATATGCTTATGATTTAACTATTTTTTATACATTTTTATCAACCTCATCAAACTGCTTACAACACAAAGATATTCTTGATATCTCGCTAAGTGATTTAGAAAATTTATCTGCAGGCGATATATATGATTATATGGATTTTTTAAAGCTATACAAAAAAAATAATGATGAAAAAAGCAATCAAGAACGTGGTGTTATGCGAAAGCTTGCTTCACTACGCTCATTTTATAATTATTATCTTCAATTAGAACGCATTGAAAAAAATCCGACGACATTGGTTCCACTTCCTAAATTGCATGATAAAACGATTATTCGATTAGATATTGATGAAATTGCACTGTTACTTGATCAAGTAGAGGGCGGAGAAAATTTAACCGAAAAACAAAAGGTTTATCATGAAAAAACACGTGTCAGAGACTTGGCGTTAATTACATTATTGCTTGGCACAGGAATTCGAGTTTCAGAGTGTGTTGGATTGAATATTCAAGACGTTGATTTTAACAACTATTGCATCAAGGTGGTTCGAAAAGGTGGTAAAGAGGCATCTGTTTATTTCGGTGACGAAGTTTATGAGGCGCTACTCTTCTACCTCGAAGAACGCGAGAAAATAGCGGCCTTTCCGAGTGATGAACATGCATTATTTTTATCGCTACAAAAGAAACGATTATCCGTTCGCTCAGTAGAAAAATTAGTAAAAAAATATTCGATGATGGTTACAACCTTTAAAAACATTACACCACATAAGCTTCGAAGTACCTTTGGTACTGCATTATATCAAGAAACAGGCGATATTTATCTTGTTGCAGATGCACTTGGGCACAGTGATGTGAATACAACAAAGAAGCACTATGCAGCAATCGACGAGGATCGTCGAAAACGCGCAAGAAATGCCGTTAAGCTTCGTGAAGATTAACGGCATGCATATTTTGTTTTATGTCTAATCAATTAATTCAAGTTCTTTCATATACGCGATAATTACATCCGCTGTTTTATCCGTTCCAAGCTTAGAGCTATCAATGCAAAGGTTATAGTTTTTGGGGTCTCCCCATTTTAGTCCTGTGTGATAACTATAATAACTTGCACGACGTTTATCCGATTTTGAAATCAAAGATTTCGCTTTATCAGCCGGATGTCCATAGTCATTTACCATATTATTGATTTTGTAATCTTGATTTGCGTGAATGAATATAGAAACAACATTTTTGTGCTCTGATAACGCATAATCTGCACAACGACCAATAATTACACAAGATTCTTGATCTGCTAGTCGTTTAATTGTCTCAAATTGTGCTAAAAACACCTTATGATTAAGTGGCATATCAAACATATTAGAGTTATTATAACTTAACGCATAAGTATCCATTACGAGCGAATAGATTAAACTATTTGCTTTTTTTTCGTCATGCTGTTCCATGATTTCTTCGCTCATTCCGCTTTCTTTTGCAGCGAGCGACAACAATTCTTTGTCATAACACTTAATGCCTAATTTTTGTGCCAGTAGTTGACCGATCATGCGACCGCCACTTCCACTTTCTCTTGCAATTGTAATTACAAATTGTTTTGTCATAATAAATCCCTCCTATTTTTTTGTTGTGCTTCCAATCCCACCATTTCGTATAGTGGAAACGTCATCATCAATGGTAATCCCATATTGAATGAACAATCCTTGTATAAAACCTGCTCCCATAGGAAGCGTCACTGTTTCATTTTTGATTGAATGGTTTGTTAATTTTACAAAAATGTGCCCTTCATTGTCTGAATTATAATAATCGCTATCAATAATGCCAACGGTATTATCCGCTTGTAAGCGATATTTAAAACCTAGGCTACTTCGTGGATAAATTTGCAGGACATAATCCTCTTCCATCCAAGCACGAATACCTGTTGGAATTTTTATGTTCTTACCAGGTTCAATGTGAAATGTCGCAGGTGCAAAAAAATCATAACCCGCACTACCACTTGTTGCACGTAACGGTAGGGAAATAGCATCGTAAATCGCCTTAATCGACAAGGCCGTACAATCCTCTAAATAAAATACTATATCAGGAAATGTATCCATCCATGCTTTTTCAAATTCCGCATAGCTTACTTTTTCAAATCGAGCAATTCTTCTCATAGACACTCCTCTTCTACTTCAAAAGGATAAGAAATATTCCATGCTTTACGAAGTGCATCCATCTGCTCCATCACAGAGAGAATTTGTGCGTGAGTAACACTGGTACACTCGATTTCGCCATTTTCAATCTGTTGAAAGGATTCGAGCACTTGGTATTCAAACCCCGTAATTTGTTGAGGAGCTTTTTCTTGAAGAATTATTTGTCCATTTTTATAAACTGTAAACCCTTCGAAGTTATTGATATTATCCATAACAACATAGCCTTTTGTTCCGTAAATGATACCTTGTTTTGTCGTTTCTGATAAAGAAGTATTTAGTAATAGAGCAAGTGCTTGGTTTTTATATTTTATCGTGATGGCACTTTGTGAATCCACACCCGTCGTAAATTTAGTAGAATATCCACTTAGTTCTTCTATTTCATCTCCTAAAATCATCGAGGAAAAATGCAAGCAATACACACCTAAATCAAGTAAAGCGCCACCTGCTAGTGCAGGATCTTGCACACGTGGGACATCTGAAATCGGATATCCTAAATTAGCGGTAAGGGATGTAATTTCTCCTATCATATCTTCTTCTAATAGTTTTCTAACAGTAAATAGCAATGGCATATAGCGTGGCCAAATGGCTTCTGTAACAAATATTTTCTTTTCTTTTGATAAGGAAAGGATTTCTTTTGCTTGCTTAGCATTTGCCATAAACGCTTTTTCGCAAAGGATAGGTTTATTATGCAAAATACAAAGCTTGGCTTGTTCAAAATGGTGTGAATGTGGTGTAGCTATATACACCAAATCGACCTTGTCATCTTTAACAAGATCTTCATAAGAACCATAATAATGTTGTACATGAAATTCTTCTGCAAACGCTTTCGCTTTATTGATATCGCGAGAAGCAATTGCATATAATGTTACATCATCTAATTTGTTGATGGTATTTGCCATCATTGTGGCAATATTCCCTGCACCCATAATTGCAATATTTCTACTCATACAAATGACTCCTTAACCGTAATTCATTAGTCATAGTATAGCACAAAAAGGATAAAGTATCAACGAAAGAGATAACTATTGTCTTAAAATTTTTAATAGTTTTTCGAAATAGTCTGGCAATGGCGCATTTACTTCTAAGTATTCATGCGTTGTTGGATGAACAAAACCAATTACATAGGCATGCAATGTTTGCCCCGTTAAATTGAATTTTGATTTTAACGAGCAATATATATCGTCCCCCAATAATGGATGTCCGATATGTGCCATATGAACGCGAATTTGATGGGTTCTGCCCGTTTCTAGTTCGCACTCTATAAAATCATAGCCCTTAAGATGTTCAATGACACGATAGTGCGTAACGGCATTACGGCCATTTGCATAATTAACGGCCATTTTCTTTCGATCATGAAAGCTTCGTCCAATTGGCAAATCAATCGTTCCACTTTCTGATTTTAAATTCCCATGACAAATTGCATAATAACGCCTCGTCACCGTATGTTCTTTTAATAATTCGGCAACATATTTGTGGGCTACATCATTTTTGCATACAACAAGTGCCCCTGTCGTATTTTGATCAATACGATGGACAATTCCTGGCCTTAATACACCATTAATACCCGATAGTTCATCCTTGCAATAATATAAAAGTGCATTCACTAATGTTCCTGTTTGATGCCCTGCTGAAGGGTGAACAACCATCTGTTTTGGTTTATCTACAATAATAAAATCTCGATCTTCAAATAAAATAGATAATGGAATGTTTTCTGAAACAATATCTAATGGCATTGCACAAGGGACATCAATTTCTATCTGATCGCCTTCTGAAAGCTTTGTTCCAGCTTTTACACAAGGTTTATTGTTAATAATGACATTACCTTGCTTAATGATTTTTTGAAGATAGGATCGCGTACAATCTGGAACAACTGCGGCCAAAAACGAATCAATTCGTTCATCTTCATGAATAAAATCTACTTCAAAATTATAAGTGGGCATCCTCATCCTCTTCATTCTCGGTAATTAACTCTTCTTTTTTTTGCTTGAAGAAAATCGCAAAATCATCTTCCTTGTAGACAAAAAGTAATAAAATCACAAGTAATACCAGTGATACCGTAATATAAGAATCGGCTACATTGAAAATCGGAAAATCAATTAATTTGAAATATAGAAAGTCAATGACATAGCCTAGTCGAATACGGTCGATAAAATTGCCCATTGCACCTGCTAGTAAAAATACTAATAAGCAATTGATTGGTCGATATTTTTTGTGTCCAATTAGTTTGTAAAAGAAAAAACTGATTAAACAAATTAAAACGCTTGTAGAAATAATAAAGAAAACGATTTGGTCTTGTAATATGCTAAAGGCAGCACCTCGATTTTCAGCGTAATGCAATTCAAAAACATTCTCCCATATCACGTAGGGGGATTTGTTTTTCAAATGCGTAATCGCTAGTATTTTTGTTATTTGATCAAGGGCAACAAGCACAATGAAACCGAGTAAGGCGATCAATAGGCTTTTGATTTTTTTCATAGGAACTCCTTTTTGGTTAGATAGATAAGAGCATTTTTCATATCTGCTTGATTGATGTTCGTTGAAATCAAAGCTTCACCAATTTTATTTAATAAAATATATTTGATTTTTCCAGCTTCCATTTTCTTATCAAGATACACGATTTTTAGAATTTCATCATAATCCCGTTCCGTAAGATCTTCAAGTTGAATCGGCAAATTAAATAAGGAAAATGTTTTTTCAATACGTTGCAAATCTTCCTGCGTAATCAAACCTTTTTGAAAAGAAATATAGGCGCTCGCAACACTTCCTAAACTAACACACTCTCCGTGTAAAAGAGTGAAATTATAATAACGCTCAATCGCATGACCTAGTGTATGACCAAAATTCAAAATGGCCCGCTCTCCCTTTTCAAATGGATCTTTTTCGACAACGTCTTTTTTTATAGAACAACTTTCAAAAATCACCTCTTGTAAACTTGCATAGTCTAACGCATTAATTAATGTAGCATGATTCTCTAGTTTTTCAAAAAGCGATTCATCCTTGATAAGCCCCGTTTTAATTAATTCGCTTATTCCTGCACTAAATTCTCTCTTAGGCAACGAATGAAGTGTGGCTAAGTTCATATACACTAGTGAAGGCATATGGAACGCACCAATCATATTTTTATAGGCAAGATAATCAACACCAGTTTTTCCACCAATACTACTATCCACTTGTGCCAATAATGTTGTAGGAATTTGAATAAAGCGAATCCCACGCAAATAAGTTGCTGCTACAAATCCCGTCATATCGCCGGTAACACCGCCACCAAGTGCCACTAATATATCCTTACGGTCAAAGTGTTCATTGATTAAAAACTCATAAAAAGAAGTAATTGTCGTAAGATTTTTTTGTTCCTCTCCTGCTTCAAATACAAAATGACAAATATAACGACAACAGCTAGATAAGGCTTTGGTTACCGATTGCAAATACAATTTCGATACATTACTATCTGTTATAATACATATTTTATCGCAGGATAACCCTGCTTCATTGAAAGCGATTGGTAATTGCTCAAAATGATTTTCATAATAAATTGAATAGGCTGGTTCTTGTTGAAATGAAACATTTAACACAGATGACATAAGGCATCCTCGACTTTCTATTTATTGATATAACCAAATTCGCACGTAGAGGCGTTCTTTTTTTGTATGGTGAATAACATTTTCAAATTTGAACTTTCCAAACCCTCTTGTTGAAATGGTGTCGTTTTCTTTTAGTTGATAGGACGTATTCGTTTGAATTTGATGATTGACAAGGACTTTTTCTTGCAAAATTAAGTCTGTTGCTTTTGTACGACTCATATGATAGGCAAATGCAATGACAACATCTAATCTAAGCGAATGAATACTACCACTCTTTTCTTTTAAATTAGGCTTATAATCAGGTGTTGTTAATGTGTCTATAATGGTCGTTTTTATATTGGTGTGTTTTATTCGTACTAATTCATCTACGATAAAATCTGCTATGCTTTCTAAGCAAAAGACATCACAATACGCTTCAAACACAAGTATATCACCGATCTTACCTCGGTCAATCCCTAAATTCAATAAAGCACCTAGGTAGTCGCGATGCGTTAGTTTCTCCATAAACTTCACTTGCAATGGTTCAATATGCAAAACGGAAATAGGGATAGCTAAATCGCCATAATCATAGGATGTATCTGGATAAAACAATACCATTTTTCTTTCTGCAAATTCATAGCCACCATAACAGCGACATAACAAATCACCTTTTGAAACAGAACAAGCCAGGCTTTGTTCGTATTCACTCAAAAAATCCGAATGCGTCATATACGAATGTAGCTTGGCTGTATTTTGCAAATCTTTAATATGATTAATAAAAAATAAATCTTCTTTTGATAGAATCATGTTATTTTATGACATTTGAAAAACCGTCATTGTACTCTTTTTCATCAAAATCGCCTTCGATTTGGAAGTTGTTTGGTGCTAACAAAAATACGCCATCAGCGATTTCTTTATTGCTGCCATTTAACGTATAACATCCACCGTTTGCAACATCGAAAATGCGTTGTGCTAAACCGCTAGGAACACCTGCTAAGATTAGCAATACCGCTGTTCCCTCTTGTAAATAATCAATGATTAGGCAAGCATCATTTAATGATGTTGGTACAATTCGACTAATGACTGGATTTTTAGTTTCTTTTGATGAAGTGTTTCCACGCATAGATAAAACCTTCCCTTCATTGTGTGTATTTTTTAGTTTCTTTGGATAATTCGTCTCTTTCATGGTTGGTGTTTGAACCATTTTTGACGTTGAAGAACTCGGTTTCAATAAAACGGTCTCTTCACTAATCTCATCCTCACTATCATCATAGTCTTGATCGGAATTTGATTTATTCTTTTTAAAACTAGTTAATAATTTTCGAAAAGAAAATCGTCCTTCTTCAAAATCCTCATCTTCGTTATCATCTGTAAACGCTTCTAAGTCATCATCATCATATTCTGTAGCGTCAATATCCCAAAATGCCATAGCTATCTCCTTTTATGTATCATACTAATTAAATATTGTAATTTCGTTTTCCAAATATATCTGTTCCGATGCGTATCATGGTTGCCCCTTCTTCTATAGCAACTTGATAATCATTGCTCATTCCCATTGACAGAATTTGCATACTAGTATTATCGTTGTTTTGAGCCATTATGTCAACCGATAATTTTTTCATTTTTTTAAAAATCAAACGATTATCTTCTGGATTATCAACAAATGGCGCAATCGTCATAAGACCTTTGATATGTAAGTTTGATAATTGAGAAATTTCACGACAAGCAGCATCTATTTCACTTATCGTAAATCCATATTTTGTTTCTTCGTTTGCCATATTAACTTCAAGTAAAATATCTGTACAAATATTTTGTTTTTGGGACTCTTTTTGAATGATCATGGCCAATTTTAAGCTATCAACTGAATGAATGAGTTTTGTTTTCCCAATAATGCTCTTTACTTTATTGGTTTGCAAATGTCCAATCAAATGCCATTCGATAGGCACACTGTTTTGGTCGAAATACAATTTTTTTTGTAATAATTCTTGTACTTTATTCTCACCAAAAGCAATTTGTCCCGTGCTTAAAGCTTCTTCAATCGAAGCGGTTGGGTATGTTTTGCTAACAGCAATTAAGGTGATTTCATTAGGATCTCTTTTGCTTTTTTTGCACGCATTTTCAATGTTTTCGTGAATTAATCTTAGGTTTTCAGTAATCATTTAAAAGCAAACTCTCCTTCACTCATTTTTTGTCCATTTAAAGCAATTCTATCGTATACGGTAATGCTATAAGGATTCTTGTTTTCAATAATATAAAAACCACCTGTTTGTGCAACCAGAATATTGACGATTCGAAATTGCGTAAATCCCTTATTTAAAACAAATACACCCTTGAAAGGAGTTTTATCTTTTACTATATGCATAGAATTTAATTCATTAATAACCTTTTCCTCTGTAGATTGTGTGGCATTTTCAGACTCGATTTTTGAAATAAGCGTTCCTTCTTTTATTTCCCCAGAAGAAATATATACAAATTCATCATCTAAAAATATAATAGGATAGGTTGTTTTTTCAGGAAGATTATTGTCTGCATTATACGGAATTAATTCGCATGTTGATTTTCCTGTATTAATTGATGCATGTGTTAATGGAATTTTATAAGCATCTATATCAATTACAGAACTTTGTGGCACTTTTAATCCTTCAATATAATTTTTTTCGATTCTAAAAGAGGTATAACGCAAATCTTCGAACTGATTTACTCCAGAATCGAAATGAACGTAGCCTAGAAACACATCTCCCTCTAGTCGTTCGCATTTAAAATCACCTGTAAGAATGATATTTTTTTCGTAAAAATCAATACTCAGTTTTGTATCGCCGATATGATTTTTATAATCATCTAACGACATAGGAAAGACTAAATCCCACTCATGGCTAGTAAGAATACGATAAATCGGTGTTTGCGTATCGACGGTAATGCCGTTGTCCAATGTAAACATATTATGCGTCTTAATGAGTTCATTTTTTGCACTCTCTGTAAAATCAAAGGTTAAATACTTTGAGGGGTTTGTGATAATATCATCAATTGACAATGCTTCATAGTTATCATATGAAAATTTTATAATACCGCTTTTTTCTGATAATACCTCAGAGCAGTTCAATTCATTGATCATAGGTTCTAACACATCAAGCATGTATGAATTATAACTATCCATCAATGTGCGCAATAATGAATTCTTGTATGTATACGCATTTTCAAATGAGGATAATGAAAACTCTGAAACAAAGGAATTTAGGGATGCTTCAAATCGAAGGAAATCATCTTCCGAAAATTCCGTTGGAGCATCAAATCCCTCCATAAGATTTCTTAGTGCTCCTGATTCATCGATCATGCAAACGATTTGTGATTTGCTAATGCGCTCAGCTTCTCTTGTGAAATAGGTAACCTCTCCATTGTACGACGAATAAATCAATTCTTCATCGCGCAAAATCAAACCAACATATACTTCTGGTGGATAATTGACAGACGGTATCACCTGATAGACAGCTGTATTGATTTCTTTGTAGGAACGAAAAATATGAACAAGCATAAATATCGTCAAGACAACAAAAACAACAATAACAACTAGCGTTCCGCCTAAATGCCGCCCGCCAAATACATTATTGTTGTTATCTCGTTGATTGTTCACGTTATATACTCCTATAATTGATAATCAAGTGGACAGTTAAAATCCGCTTCAAGTCTGTATAGCCCTCAAGCTACATTTGCTTCAATTAGAAGTCAAGGGATCACTTTGAGGGGTATGATAAAAAGTTGGTCTAGCGCTAAACTAGACCAACTTTGAAATTATAAAGCAATAATTACTTTTTGTCTGATTGCTTCAGGTAGATCCACGTTGTCAAGCGATATACTTATCGTAAAATCTACATGAAACATGTTTGAAAGCTCTTCTAGTTTTTCGATAACAATGGTTATATCGGTATCTTCAAGATGTGCTAGCTTTAAAAAGCTGTCAATATAAATATGTGTAAGGTCATGATCTTGTGAGGTTACACCGCATAAGAATCCAATAAAGGCATCGCAAGAATCAAGCTTGTAGTCGAATACATTGATCAAACGCACTTTATTGTTTAGTTCGTACATATGCTTCGAGGATTTGTCTAAATAAACGATAGTTCCTGTAGCATCAACAACTTTTTTGTTTGCCTCATCTAACAAGTATTTTGTTTTACCCTTCCCTTTTCTACCTGATATTAGTTCAACCATATGATTACCTCCTATTATTATGATATCGAACATTTTCTTATATAAATTATAGTACAGATCACTGCAAAATGCAATCGTTTTTAAGGTGTATTTATGAATAACTCTTCTAATAATGCAAAACCTTCTTCGAAGCTTGTCATACCAATTAATATGGCTATATATTGTTGATTAATTTCATTAGCGCCATAGACGATAATATCCGAAATAGACTCCTTTGTGACATCACAATATGTATAAACAGACGATAATGTATTTAATAATAGATCACCTGTTACGTGCGGAAGCTTATTTGTTATGACAACATTTGTGACAACTTGACTAGTCTCAATTGTTTCCACATCAATACTTGTATAATAAGTAGGTGTGAATTCATTGATAGCAAGTATTTTCTTAATAGAATCTGTGGAAAAAACTAATGATATCATTTTTGACAAATCCGTTATTGTTGTATACGAACTTTCAGCCTCTCCCGTTAAATCTTCGAACTTGGTGTTCTTAATGCCTAATACTTCATTAATATATAAATTCATATATTCAAGAAAATTATACTCTGATCCTGAAATGCTTGCGGCTAATGAAACAGGAATATCTTCATACTCATCAAGAAGCATTAGTGTTAAGGCGGTTTCAACCGTTATATATGTATTAACTGGGAAAAAAGTGAGTGATGTTTTCGTATTCTCGCCGATTGGATAGTTTACAATTTGAACAAAATCACTTGGATTTAGCTTTTCAAGTACCATATACGCAAAAAACAACTTTGTAAATATACCTGGATGAATTTTTTCTAAGTCAGTGTAATATATATTCGCTTGGTCATCATTATTAGAAGGACTAACAAAAGAAAGAGCATCTACTTGTTCGTAAATAACCGTCTCCATTTCTTCAGGTAATTCAGGCGTATTATCAGGATTATAAACTCCCGTTAATAATGGATTATTTTGATTCATCTCATCATCACCTATATCAAAATCAAATGGTTTAATCTGTTCTTTCATTTGACACGCAGTAAAACTAGGCAGCATACAACAACAAAGAATGAGGGCTATTATTTTTTTATAAAAATTAGTTATTATTGATGTTGAATTTCTCGCCATGCTAAGTCTCCTCTATGTAGTGCTTTTATTAGTATTTCAGCCATTGCAATATTGGTTGCAAGTGGAATGCTATGCAAATCGCATAATCTAAAAATATAATCCTCGTCAGGCTCCGTCAGTTTTTTAGAACGAGGATCGCGCAAAAAAATCACTAAGTCTATCTGATTATTTTCAATTTCAGCGCCCAATTGTTTTTCACCACCAAGATGACCTGCTAAATATTTATGAACACTTAAATTTGTCACCTTTTCAATACTGTGTCCCGTAGTGGCCGTCGAACAAATCGAATGTTTCGATAATATGTAAAAATAGGCAACACAAAAATTTTGTATTAAATTCTTTTTTGCATCATGTGCAATTAGCGCAATCTTCATAATACTCTCCTTTACAGATGACGAAAATCATCCTTTTGTTTCTTTTTTCGGTGCATTCCAATGTTAAGTACGATTCCAATTAATATATATACACTTAGTAACGAGCTAACACCATAGCTTAAAAATGGAAGTGAGATTCCTGTATTAGGCATCAAAAATGTTGCAACAGCAATGTTAATAAACGATTGGAAACCAATTAATGCACCTGCACCAATAGCGTATAGCTTGCCTACTTGCGAATCTGCTTTTTTGGCAACTAAAAAGCATTCAAATACAATGAGTAGCAATAGCAAAACAACTAGACACGTTCCCATAAAACCAAGTTCCTCACCAACAATCGCAAATATAAAATCTGTATGCGATTCTGATATGAAATTCCCTGTTTTTACTGATTCGAACGTTGTGTTATTCAAGCCTTTTCCCCAAAGGCCTCCGCTACCAATTGCAATAAGCGAATTTTCTTGCTGATAAGCACCACTTAGGTATTTTTCAGGATTGATAAACGTTAGAATTCTGTTCTTTTGATAAACTTCAAGAAATGTAATTTTATCATAATGATTAAGTAGCATGTAAATAAAAACGGTAAACGCTGGAATTAAGATGCTACTAATAATCGCAATGATTTTCATGCTGATTCCAGCCATAATAATAATCACAACTAAAACAAAGAGTATAAGCATCGTCGTTGACAAATCTGGCTGCTTATAAATTAAAAACATTGGTGGAATTAAAGAAACGCCTAAAAAGCCTAATACAATAGGGGAATTAATTTGATTTTTAAAATGCCCCAATATCACTGCTGTCGTGAAAATGATTGCAATCTTACTAAACTCCGAAGGTTGTAATTGACCAATCAAAGGCAGAACGACCCATCGCTGTGCGCCTTTTACATTTTCACCGAATATCTTCACCGCAAGTAATAGTGCTAAGTTTAGTAGATAAATAAGTGGTGTTATTTTCACTAGAAAATGGTAATCAACAAATGATAAAATCGCCATCAAAAATATACCGACACAAATGCCCATAATTTGTTTATTAACAATCCCTGCATAAACAGAGGAGTTTAATGAGGCGCTCCGAATAACTAAAAGGCCTAGAAAACTCAAAATCCCAACATAAATAACAATACGAAAATTAAATGTTTTCCACGAATATTTATTCATTTGAGCTCCCTTCCCTTTTTGTTATTTGTTTTTACGGTGAAATAGTGTTTTTTTTGTTTTTGTGAATGGTTCTTTTAGATTTAAGAAAGAAACATCCTCTCCCATTATTCTTTTTGAAATATTCATATAAGCTTGTCCGGAAAATGATTCATCACCAGTTAAAGGGATACCAGTATTCGCAGCAATCATCATATCATCTTGTTCTAGTAACATACCAATTATTTGAACAGGCAACAATTCTTCTATGTCCTCTATTGAAGTCATATAGCCTTTTTTTATCATATCCATGCGTATTCGATTGATTATTAGATCAACAATCTTTATATCGTTTGCTTCTAATAGCCCGATAATACGATCTGCATCTCTTATGGAAGCATTTTCAGGTGTCATAACAACGATTGCTCTATCCGCCGCTGAAATTGCATTTCGAAAACCTTGCTCTATCCCAGTGGGACAATCAATTAGAATATAATTAAATCGTTTGCGAAGCTTATTTGTTAGGCGTACCATTTGTTCAGGTGTCACACTAGATTTTTCTCTTGTCTGTGCAGAAGCAAGCAAACATAAATTGGGGTTTTTTTCGTCATAAATCAATGCTTGTTCTAATGAGCAATTGTCCTCAATCACATCAATGACATTATATACAATTTGATTTTCAAACCCCACAAAAAGGTCCAATTTACGTAGTCCTATGTCCATATCAACTAAAACAACCTTTTGACCTAGTTTCGCCAATCCAGCTCCTATATTAGCAGTTGAGAGTGTTTTCCCCACACCACCCTTACCTGATGTTATTACAATTACTTCATTTGTCATAATTCCCTCTATAATTCATTCGTTATGGATTAATCATTTACAACAGTATCGCTGCCTGATAGCGCATGGTTACTTAATATATCCTCAAGCGTTGTATCTCCATAATAATATTCATATATCTCTTTTGCTAATAAGGCTGTGTTGGCCGATGTGTAACCATTTCGGATTGTTGTCGTAATGGAAATCTCCGGATCATTTGCTGGCGCATAGCTTACAAAAAGCGCATGATTTGGCCTAGAAAAATCCTCTTCAGCTGAACCTGTTTTTCCAGCAATTAAAACAGTGGAATCCTTAAAAATATCACGAACCGTACCTTCTGTAATTACACTTTTAGTACTTTCTTGTACTTTACTCCATGTCGATTCAGAAATCCCTTGCACTTTTTGACCAACTTGATTATAGCTTTTTACAACGGTACCATCTTGTTGGGTGATTTGATTTAACAATGAAAGCGGATATAATGTTCCACCATTTGCAATGGTCGATATATATCGTGCCAATTGAACAGCAGTATAATTGTTTTTTCCTTGTCCAATCGCTGTAACGATCGGATATTGAGTTGAAATTTGCGGAACATATTCATTCATTTCTACGCCTGTTAATGAATCAAATCCTAATAATTTTGCGTAATGCGTTAAGTGATCAATACCTAGCTTTTCGTTATAATTACCGTCATTGTCTAAACTCAAGCGATAACCCACTTCATAAAAATAACAATTGCATGAGTTCGCTAATCCGCCCATCATGGTAAGTAAACCATGCTGACTAGATTCGTAAGCATGAATCCAACACTTGGGTTTATCGCTAACTTTATCAAAGACACCTAAGCATTCTATTTTATCTGTGTATGAAACAACGCCTTCTTCTAAACCTGCAATACAAGTTAGCATTTTGTAGGTCGAGCCTGGTGCCGAACGTGCTTGTGTTGCATAATTAAACAGTGGCTTACTTTGATCCTCTACTAATTGATTGTAATAAAGAGGGTCAACAGAGCCTGAAAATTTGTTGTTATCATAACTTGGATAAGAGACTAAGGCGAGTACCTTCCCAGAATTCACTTCTGTTATAACCGTAGAAGCCGAACAAGGATCTAGGGCTAACTGTGCAGGTGTAATTTTGATTTTTTTAACAAGATCTAGCATAAAATCAAAACAATCTTCATCAGAAGCATTCTTTATCGAATGATACTGCTTGTTATATTCATTATCCTCATATGTAAGAATATTTTGTGTAAAAAGGACTTGGCATATTTCATGTGGCTTAATTAGTCCATCATTAATAATAAATTCAAAAAGTATTTTTGCGAATTTATTATCATTAGCAAGTTTTTGGGTAAGTATCGTTACACAAAAATCATATAGCTCATTGCTTTCGATATATTCATCTTCTATTTCTAATGCCGTTGTTATAATCCAACGGTTTTCAATTAGGCCATATAAAAATTCTTTTATTGAGATAGATTTTTGAGACCATTTTTTAAATAATTCATTCTCTTTATCAATTGATTTTGTGTCAACAATCCCAAAGCCAGTTTCGCTTAATAATTCTGCATAAATATAATCTGAAATTCGTTTCATTTGTTCTGTTAAATCTTCGTATGGAATCTCTAGATTAAAGCAAATTTTATTTGTTTTTTCAATAATTGTAGAAAGGTAGTTCTGGTATGTCCGATAAATTGATTGTTCATTCTCATCTGCATCTTCTCGATTAAGCATCTGAATGGATATAATATTATTGTTAAACAACTGAAAATAGACCTTATTGATTGGAATTAGAATATCACTGCTATCTTCTATCTCGGCTGATGAAAATACGATTTTGTCGGTTAAAATACCAGCTAGGGTTTGTTCGATCAAATGATACGTAGCGATTTGCAAGTCATGAAGAATCGTTAGTGAGACATCATTTCCGACTTGTGGCTCTTCGCGCTCAATAATTTTGAGCACCTTACCTGTGCTGTCTTTGTACATAGATTGACTGCCACGCGTCCCGTTTAACTCCAATTCGAGCAATGCTTCTACGCCACTCTTTCCCACAATATCATCTTGATCATATGTGCTATCTTCTAATTGAAGTTTTGCCAATTCTTCTACGGAAGGTTTTCCAGTATAGCCAATAATTGATGCGAAATAAGAGCCTTCAGGATATGTTCGAATATAAGATTCTGTAATATCTAATCCCTTAAATGCAGATAATGTTTCGGTTAATGTTGCAAGAGAAGTTTCTTTTATATTAGAAACAATGGTAATTGACTTGTATTTTTGATATTCCTTTTCCTTAAGCGCCCATCGTATATTGACGATTCGGAGTGTATCAAATGCATTTGGCTCTATTAATTCGCCCTGTTCATCTTTCCACGTATCAAAACGAAACAATTTTTTTAATTTTGTGATGGTCTCTTCTGGTGTAATACTTGATGGATATTTTCCGTTCGCATCATCCAAATCATTTGTTGATTTTAAGCCATATAAATCACGCAAAAAACGTTTTTTAGTCGTTTCTGAATTAAACGAAAACCCATCACTTTCAGAATATGTAATAGGGATAACTAAATCAATGTCTTCTTCTAATGTATCAAGCAATTGAATTAGTGAATAAATCATTTCATTTTTTTGAGCATGCTTTGGATAGGCACCAATATCATTAAGTGTCACCGCATAGGTTAATATATTGTAGGCCAATAGCACACCGTTTTTATCATAAATATTCCCTCTTGAACGAGGTAAGGAAATCGTAGCAAAGGATTTTTGCTCATATTCTGATGCATACATATTTTGTTTAATGATTTGTAGGTCATATAACCGAGCGATTAAGATTGAAAATAACACAACAAAAAGAACGCTTATATAAAAGAAGCGTGATAGAAGTGCTTTTTTAAGTTGTTCAAAAACAAAATCTTTTAATTCTCTAAACAAACTTTAACTCCCTTCGCTTTTCGTTTTCCTCAATCTTATCATTTATCTTATATAATATAATAAAATAAAACAAAGCAACTATTATAGTAATCGTTATTTCTGGTAATACGATTGTGTTGAAATAATATACAAAATTAATTCTTCCTCGCAAGAAAAAGCTAAAGAAGAAAATATAAAAATTATAAAACAACTCACTGATAATCGTAAAAATAATTGGAATATAAGGAACATCGACCGTAATACGTTGATTAAATAATCCCGTAAAATATCCCATATACATATATATTAATGTGTAAAAGCCAAACGTGTTTGATGAAAACAAATCTAAAAACATGCCACATGCTAAACCTGTCATAAGGCCATTATAAGAACCTCTTAGTAGTGCCATCGAAAAGCAAACAATAAGCAATAAATTAGGCACAACTTCAACAAAATCTAAACTTGGTAAAAGAGTTACCTGTAGTAAATAGGTTATGAAAATAATGATACCCGTACTAATAACTCTTAACATCTCTCTTACCCTTCTATTTTTTTAAATCGGTGATAACCAACACCTCTTGTAAATGCAGAAAATCCACCTTAGGAACTAAATGGCCTGATTTTGTAATATTGTTTGCATCAATTGATAGATCATGAACAAAGCCAATTAGTAAACCAGGTAAGAACTTGCTACTGATTGAAGAAGTTACAATGATATCATTATTCTCAACCTTGGCTTCTTTATTCATTTGTAATATACGAATATGTCCCTCTGATAGCAACTCTAAATCGCCGCTAACAATACAATTGTCTAAAGTCTTTTCTGACATAGAATATACATTCATGGTATCATCAATAATCGATGTTACCATTGCATAATTCTCGCCAACTTCTGTGATAATGCCAACCAGTCCACCATTTGCAATGACATTCATATCGACGGCAAGACCGTCATTTGCTCCGCAGTCAATTTTAAATCGGTGATACCATTTGCCAGGATCTTTTCCAATAATGTTGGCAGATATCGTCGAATAGTTCGAATAATTTTCTTTTAGTTCAAGCAATTCTTTTAAGCGTTCTAATTCGTGTTGATCGTTAGCAAACGACAATACGGCATTTTCCAATTCTTCGTTTCTCTTTTTTAATGCCTCTACTTCATCTAATAAATTTTCCTTGTTTTTTAACAAGTCAACCTTATCATCTACCCAATGATTCAATTTTAGAAGCTGTTTTTGAAATGGAGATATCAATGTATTTGCAGCGTCCTTATAAAAACGAATGGTATATCCTCTCGCATAGGTAACAACAATAATGCCTAAACAAAGAATTGTAAAAGCAATTAAAATGTATTTTATGCGATTACGGATCAATCGTTTTCGTTTCATTATGGCAAATAACCTCGTTCTTTCAAACTAACAAAGGATTTATCTCCGATAATAATATGGTCTAATAAAGAAACGCCGACCACTTTTGATGCTTCATTAAGTTGTCGTGTAACCATAATGTCTTCTTTGCTAGGTGAAGCATCACCGCTAGGATGGTTATGCACGATAACAATATGAACTGCTTTCTGACGCAAACTCTCGATTAAGATTTCACGCGGCGATATAATGCACGCATTAATCGTTCCTCTTGAAACAAGCGTTTCATGAATCAAAGCCTTTTTAGTGTTTAGCATCATTAGCCATACTTCTTCTACTTCATTAAAACGAAGCTTATCAATATAATATTTTGCAATATCATATGGTGAGCGAAAAATATGCCCTTTACTAAATTCATTTAGTGAAATTCGTTTAGCTAATTCAATGACACATAAAATTTGAATCGCCTTTACTTGTCCAATTCCCTTAATAGATATCAGCTCACTGTAGCACAATTGAGTTAGTCCAACAACGCCTTGGTTATCTGTGAGTGTTAATAAGTTTTTCGCCAAGTCTAAGGAATTAATATCCTTTGTGCCATTTCTCAAAATAACGGCCATTAATTCGATGTCGGATAAAGCAGTCGCTCCATCTTGTATACATCTTTCATAAGGGCGCTCATAAGTTGGAATTTCTTTCATGATCATGATTTTGTTCTCTTTTCTACTCTCCAAGTATCAATGATTACAACAAATCATTACGAGTAATTATATCATAAAAATCAATCGTTGTATAGATTAACTAGTTTTGCATTTATCAATTTCTGAAGAGACATTAGTATGCCTACTTTTCCATGATACCATGTAAGACCGCCTTGAAAATAAACTGCATAAGGAGGTTTGATGGGACCGTCGGCGCTCAGCTCAATGGAAGAACCTTGAATAAATGTTCCGGCAGCCATAATGACATCGCTATCATACCCTGGCATTGCCCATGGTTCTGGTGTGACATAACTATCAACTGGTGCCGCAGCCTGAATACCACGACAAAATTCAATAACGCGCTCTGGCTTTTCTAATATAATTGATTGAATAATATCATGTCGTTTTTCTTTTGAAGAAGGAATGACTGTAAATCCTAAAGCTTCATAAATAGAGGCGGCGAAAATAGCGCTCTTTAATGCGCCACTAACAACTGTTGGAGCTAGAAAAAGACCTTGATAGAAGGATGGCATAATTCCTAAATTTGCACCAACCTCTTGTCCTAATCCTGGTGCACTTAAACGATACGCACACATGTCAATACATTTTTTTGTTCCGACAATATACCCACCAATAGGCGCCAATCCACCACCTGGATTTTTGATTAATGACCCTACTGTCATATCACTTCCAACATCAGATGGTTCTATCGTTTCAACAAATTCTCCATAACAATTATCTACCATAACAATTAGTGATGGCTTAATCGATTTTACATAGGCAATAACCTCACCTATTGCCGCAACCGACAACGTTGGTCTTGTTTGGTAGCCTTTAGAACGTTGAATGGCAATTACTTTGGTATTTTCTAGAATAGCATTCTTAATTTTCTCAAAATCGAAAGAACCATCTTCCAATAAATCGACTTGTGAATACGAAATATTGAATTCTTTCAATGAGCCACTACTCTCACGAATTCCAATTACCTCTTCTAGTGTATCATATGGTTTCCCAGAAATAGATAGAAGCTCATCTCCAGGTCGTAACACTGCTGACAAAGCAATCGCTAATGCATGAGTTCCACATGTAATTTGCAAACGAACTAATGCTGCTTCTGTGTGAAAAACATCTGCATATACGCATTCGAGAGCATCTCTGCCTTGGTCATTATAACCATACCCCGTTGTTGCCGCAAAATGCATATCACTAATCTGGTTTTTTTGCATTGCATGTAAAACCTTTAATTGATTATATTCCGCGATTTCATCAATTTCTTGAAACGTTGTTGTTAGTGTTTTTAATTTTTCTTCACCAAATAAAAACACATCCTCGTCGATTCCTAATTGTTGGTACATATTAAGTTGCTTCATTTGTTTTACCTAATAATCTTTCTTTTATATCTTTTATTAAAAATTCGCTTACCAATAAATCGTCCATATCAAATGCTTCCTTGTCGATAAAACGCACATTTTTTTCGCGTTGAAACCATGTAAGCTGTCGTTTAGCAAAATGTCGTGTGTCACGTTTTAGTGTATAAATTGCTTCCTCTAAGGTACATTCACCATCAAGATAGGTCAAAATTTCTTTGTATCCAAGTCCTTTCATTGAAATATGATGTTTATTTAGGCCTCGTTTCTTTAATTGTTTCACTTCATCAACTAAACCTGCTTTAATCATCTCATCAACTCGTTTATCAATACGCTCATACAGTATATTTCGATCGCTTGCTGTTAACACATAATATAAGCATTGATAGGCAGGAGGCTTTTCTCTTTCACGCGCGTTATGCGTCGAAATTTTTTCATTGGTTTCCATATAATATTCTAGTGCACGTATTACTCTCTTCACATTATTCGCATGAATGATGCTTGCACTCTCTGGATCGACTAGCTGTAGCTGTGCATGCAAAAAGGCCTCGCCTTTTTCTTCATAGACTTTTTGAAGTGTATTGCGTATATCAGTTTGTGCGTTACCTTTTGAAAAATCAACATCGTATAATACCGATTGTATATAAAAGCCCGTTCCACCTACTATAATAGGCAAATGTCCTCGACGATAACATTCCTCAATACTTTTTGACGCATCTTCTTTAAAACGCGCAATATTGTAATCTTCTTCGGGTTCAATATAATCAATCAAATGATGTAAAACACCTTGTTGTTCATCTTTTGTTATTTTCGCTGTGCCAATATTCATTTCTTTATAAACTTGCATAGAATCAGCACTAATAATCTCTCCATCTAATGCTTTTGCAAGCAAAATAGAGAGATTTGTTTTTCCGATAGCGGTTGGACCAGTAAGGATAACAAGTGGCTTTTTATTCATTTTAGAGAACCCTCTTAAACTTCTTTTCTAATTCATAACGTGACATTTTAATAATAGTAGGACGTCCATGTGGACAACTATATGGATTTTCACAAAGCAATAATTCATCAATTAACTTATTTAATTCCATCATTGATAATGAATCGTGACCTTTTACGGCCGCTTTACAAGCAATCGAGGCAAATTTAGCTTCAATCATTTCGCTTGTATTGGCCAAATTACTTTCCCCTAAATCATCTAGTAATTCTATGAACAGCTCTTTCTTTTTTAAGGAAGGAAGTGCCATTGGAATTCCACGAATAGCAACATCTCTATCTCCATACTCTTCTATTTCAAATCCAAATGCCGTAAATACCGCCTTATGCTTATGGAAAACATTAAATTCACTCAATGTTAATGTAATAATTAATGGTGTAATTAATAATTGTGTTTCCATTGTTTTTTGTTTAAATGCAGATAAAAAACGCTCATATAAGACTTTTTCATGTGCAGCATGCTGATCACATATAAACAAATGATTATCATATTCAATTAGACAATATGTATCAAATAATTGACCAATTAATTTATGTTGTATTCGTGCTGTAGGTGTTAGCAATTTATTTTCATCGAATATATTTCCCTGAACAGAGATAGCTTTTTTATTTTCCTCATAGGGGAGTGTATCTTCTCTTGCAGCAAATTCTGTATTTTGATAGGTGTACCCCGTATTAAAATTCGTATAATCAACCATTCGTTTTTGTTCAAATGGTTCAAATGTTTTTTCTAAAACGATTGGTTCTTGAGAAACAATTGGTTTTTCTTCTTTGACAGTTGGTATATGTTCTTTTTTTGATAAACATTCGGAAACAACGGATAACAATTGGTGAAATAAAACATCCTCGTTTTGAAAGCGAATTTCCATTTTTGTTGGATGAACATTAACATCAATAAATTGTTGTGGAATATCAAAGTATAACATAACAAATGGAAACCGATGTTGCATGAGAAACGGCTTATATGCTTGTTCAATTGCCTTTTCAATTAGTTTGCTTCGAATATATCTACCATTTACAAAATACGTTTCAAATGATTTATTTGCACGTGCTATTGATGGATTCCCTAAATAACCTTTGACTTCAAAAAAATCACTTTTAAAATCAATGTTAATAAGTTCGTTTGCCATATTTCTTCCGTATACAATATAAATCAAATCTTTAAGGTTGCTTTTTCCCGTTGTGAATATTTTTGATTTTGAATCAATAATCAAACGAAAGGAAATGGAAGGATGACTTAGTGCTAATTTCTCTACTACATTTGCAATATAGGACGCTTCCGTTGATGTTGTTTTAAGAAATTCCTTTCGCGCTGGCGTATTAAAAAATAAATTGCGAACAATAATGGTTGTTCCATCTGGAGCACCGACTGCTTCATAAGCTCTCTCTAATCCGCCCTCTATTCGATAAGAGCCACCTAATGTTGCCGAAGCAGGCTTTGTGATTAATTCAACTTGAGCAACCGCAGCAATACTTGATAATGCCTCGCCACGAAAACCCAATGATTTTACCGTCAATAAATCCATCGCGTTGGCAATTTTACTAGTTGCATGCCTTAAAAAGGCTAATGGAATTTCATCATAAGCAATACCACATCCATTGTCAGTAACTCGGATATAGCTTTTTCCACCCTCTTTTATTTCAATTGTAATAGCACTTGCGCCTGAATCAATGGAATTTTCACATAATTCCTTCACAATTGAAGCTGGTTTTTCAATTACCTCTCCCGCTGCAATTTGATAAATAGTGTTTTGATCTAACAATTGGATTGTTGGCATATTTGTTTTCTCCTACTTGTCCTATTTGTCAATTACATCATTAATGTGAATGCGATTTTTCAATTTTATTTGAAGTTGATATAATGTATTCAATGCATCAATGGGTGTCATTTTTGAAAGAGACAAATCCATAATTTCATCAATAATCATTGTTTCATTTACCGTTTCAAATATCGTTAATTGATTACTATCCACTTCATCTAATGGTTTAATGCGTTTTTTAATTGGTGTATCCTTTGTTGTCATTGCTTTTACATTTTGTGCAATTTCAGCATCCATTAATTCCTGTACTAATTCTTTTGATCGATTAATAACCATTTCAGGAACACCTGCAAGCTTGGCTACTTGTATTCCATAACTTTTATCCGCACTACCTTTAATAATTTTCCGAAGAAAAATAATATCTTCGCCTTGCTCTTTCACAGCGATGCAAAAATTATTCACTCCACTAATCATACCTTCTAATTCTGTTAATTCATGATAATGGGTTGCAAACAGCGTTTTCGCACCAATTAATTTTGTGTTGGCAATATATTCGGTTACTGCCCATGCGATGCTTAATCCATCAATTGTGGATGTGCCGCGACCAATTTCATCTAAGATTAATAGGCTTTTTTCGGTTGCATTGCGCAAAATATTTGCAACCTCTGTCATCTCCACCATAAATGTACTTTGACCAGAGGATAAATCATCCGAAGCCCCTACTCGCGTAAAAATACGATCACTAATGCAAACATTCGCGCTTTGTGCAGGAACAAAAGAACCAATTTGAGCCATGATGGCTATCAAAGCCGTTTGGCGCATATAAGTTGACTTTCCAGCCATATTTGGTCCAGTAATAATCGCAATCCGATTCTGTTGTTGATCTAAATATACGTCATTTGTAACAAATTGATCGCTTGACATCATCTTTTCGATAACAGGATGTCGTCCTTGCTTAATGTCAATTATGCCACTTTTATTAATTTTAGGTTTTACATAGTGATTACGTTCCGCAACTACGGCTAATGAAATAAATAAATCAATTAATGCAATGACATTTGCTGTTTTTTTGATTCGCTCTACGTCATTGGCAATGGATTCTCGAATTTGACAAAACAATTCGTATTCAAGTGCATTTAATTTATCCTGTGCTCCTAGAATGGTGTCTTCAAGCTCTTTTAATTCAGGTGTTGTGAATCGTTCAGCAGAGGCAAGTGTTTGTCTTCTTATATAACGTTCTGGAACGCTATCCTTATAGGAATTCGTTACTTCAATATAATAACCAAATACTTTATTGTATTTTATTTTTAATGTCTTAATGCCTGATTGCTCGCGCTCTCGTTGTTCGAGATCTAGTATCCAGTTTCGTCCCTCGGTACGGGACATATATAAACGATCCGCTTCTTCATGAAAGCCTCTTTTTATAATACCACTTTCTTTTAGGGCTAGAGGGGCCTCTTCATCAATAGCTTTTTCTAATAAATCATGTATACTTTCTAATGGATCAAATGCGTGATAAATTTCTGCAATAGGTTCTTCTTTGAAATTACTTAACAAATTTTTGATATGAGGTAGCATGGATAGGGACGATTTAAACGCTAATAAATCTCTAGGATTAGCACTACCATAACATATCTTACTAATTAAACGCTCCAAATCATATATGGATGATAAGTATTCACGCATTTCCTCGCGGTTAATATATTGTTCAAGGAATGCACTAATAATCTCCTGTCTTTTTAAAATTTCATTTCTATCTAACAGAGGTTGTTCAATATATTTACGAAGCAAACGAGCTCCCATAGCCGTTTTCGTTTGATCAAGCACCCACAAAAGCGATCCTCGTTTTTGTTTTTCACGCATAGTTTCGGTTAATTCAAGATTACGTCTCGTTGACAAATCGAGCAACACATATTGATCTCCCTGATACAGTGTCAGGGTTGCAATGTGAGCTAAGTGATTTTTTTGTGTTTGATATAAATATTGCAACAATGATCCACTTGCAAAAATTGCATTAAATTGTTCATCAATTCCAAGAGCCTCGTAAGAAGACGCATGAAATTGTTTCATAATCGCTTGTTTACAAGAAATATCATCGTAATAATGCGTCGGTAGTTGACTTGACACAAATGATATTTTCTCTTTTATGGCCTCTAAATCAATACCACTTAATAAAAACAAATCATTATAGACAATTTCAAGTGGTGCAAAGCGATTAATTGCATCACTTAATTGTTCCTTTGTCATCGCTTGCGTCACTAAAAACTCACCTGTGGTAATATCGCAAATAGCCATTCCAAATTGATTGTTGTAGAAAAAAACATCCATTATGTAGTGATTCTTTTTTTCATCAAGACTTTGTGAGGCAATGTTTGTACCTGGCGTAACAATACGCACAACATCTCTTTTAACAATCCCTTTTGCAAATTTAGGGTCTTCAATTTGCTCTACAATCGCAACTTTGTACCCCTTTTGAACAAGACGATCCAAATAATTTTCGGCAGCATGATAAGGAACGCCACACATGGGCGCCTTTTCTTTAAGGCCACAATCTCTTCCTGTTAACGTAATCTCTAACTCTTTCGAAGCGACAAGCGCGTCTTCAAAAAACATTTCATAAAAATCACCTAATCGATAAAAAATAATGCAGTCCTTGTAGTTTTCTTTTGTGTCAACATAATGTTGCATCATTGGAGATAATGTTGCCATACTTTTCCCTGTTCTCTTTAAATTTATCCGTTATTTACTAATGTACCATAGTAATAAAATCCTTTTAATTCATCTAAGGATACGCTTTGGAATGTGCCAATCAGCGAAGGTTCTCCTTTAAAATGCACGAGCATATTATTGGATAAACGTCCCGATAATAAGGTCTCGTCGAACTCGCTTGTTCCTTCTACTAACACCTCTGCAATACCTTTTACAAAATCATCACATCTCTTCTTTGATAGCTCGCTAATGGTATCTAATAATTGATCAAATCGCTTATGAACTATTTCAGAAGGCACTTGTTCTTCCATGATTGCCGCAGGCGTTCCTGTCCGCTTCGAATAAATAAACGTAAAAGCACTATCAAAACGAACCTTTTTAACAACATCAATTGTCTCTAAAAAATCTTCGTCTGTTTCACCAGGAAAACCAACAATAATATCCGTTGTCAGCGAAATCTCTGGTATAGCATCTTTAATTTTTTGTGCTAGTAAAATAAAATCCTCTTTTGTATAACGGCGATTCATTTTTTCTAGCATTGAACTACTTCCTGATTGAAGTGGCAAATGTAAATGTCGACATATTTTCGGTGAACGTTTCATCACCTCAATTAATTCATCTGACAAATCTTTAGGATGTGAAGTCATAAAACGAACTCGTTTTATTCCCTCTATTTGAACAATCTCTTCAAGTAATTGTGCAAAGGTTATTGGTGTGGAAAGATTTTTTCCATAAGAGTTTACATTTTGTCCAAGAAGCATAATTTCAACAACACCCTCACCAACAAGCTTATGTATCTCTTTTAAAATATCTTCCTTTTCTCGACTTCTCTCTCTTCCTCTTACATAAGGAACAATGCAATAACTACAAAAATTATTGCATCCGAACATAATATTAACTCCTGATTTAAAATGATATTTTCGTTTTGCAGGTAATTCTTCAACAATCTGCGTCGTGTCTTTCCAAATATCAATCACCATTTTTTTTGTTGTGAAACGTTCAAATAGTAACTCCGCTATCTTAAATATATTATGTGTTCCAAATATAATATCAACAAAACGATAGCTTTTTTTTATCTTTTCAACAACGGCTTCTTCTTGCATCATGCAACCACATAACGCAATCATCAAATTAGGATTTTTTCGTTTCAAACTATTTAGAAATCCTAATCGTCCAAAAACCTTTTGGTTCGCATTTTCTCGAACCGTACATGTATTATAAACAATTAAATCTGCCTCTTCTTCCTTCGTTGTCTCTTCGTATCCAATTTGCGTTAAAATCCCTAATAATTTTTCAGAATCTTTTGCATTCATTTGACAGCCAACCACTAAATTAAATACCTTTAGCGGACGGCCTAATGCGTGTTCAAGCGTATATATATGTTTTTTTGCTTCATTTATAAAATAATATTGTCTCTCTGGTTCCTTGATTGGAACTAGTGTTTTTTCATTTTCAAACATAAAACCCCTTTCTAACGATACTAATCCGTAAGATAATCGGTTAATCGACAATCGTGTTCTTCAATGGGAATCGCATTGTTTTTATTAATGGAAAATGATAAGCCCATTGTTTTTGTTGATATATATTGCTGAATATATGTATCGTAATAACCACCACCATAGCCAATCCGATAGTGATCCTCTCGAATACCTAAGCACGGAACAATTATCAAGGTTGTATCATTTGGTATCATCAACGTTGTCATTTTACATGGTTGACGAATTCCCCATTTCCCAATAACACAATCCTCTAAGGAGTTTAGTTTGTAGAAATGCATTCTCCGTTTGTTTTCACAACTTGGTACTGCGACTGTTTTTTTCTGCTGTAAAGCTTCTTGTATAATAAGATTTGTTCCAACTTCTTCATCTGTTGATAAATAAATAAAAATAGTATTCGCTTCTTTAAAAAGAGGATGCTCAATTACTTTCTTCGTAATGATTAATGAAAGCTCTTCTCTCTTTTCTTTTCCAAGCAAAGAACGATTTTGTAATAGCCTTTTTCGCCAGCTTGATTTATGCATCATCAAATTTCCTTTTTGAATTTTTTATCATGACGCTCTTTGACATCAATAACCGTTCCATCTTCTTCTTGAATTTTAATTGATTCAAGACTGCCACGTAGATTTTCTCGAAAGGCAGTAATATACTCTTTGCGAAGCAAGATTTGCTCCTTTTCTTCCTCAGATGTTAATCCAGTTGCTTTCTTTTTATGGTACAACTCATTAATCCGATTAATTGTTTTTTCGGTAATCATTCTATCTCCTGTTTCATAAATTCTTTAATTTGAGCAATATGTTCTACGGCAAAATCATAGCCACTTTGATAATAGTCAAACAACTCCTTCTCTGGTGTATTAAGACGCTTGATGGAAGGAAGTGTTGGTCGAATAACATAGGCAAGACCTTTTTCTTCTAGCTTTTTCACTAGAGCAAGCGAACGATTATATTCGAGATGCCTACAATGTATACGACGAACAAGATACGGATATTTTTTATATAAAACAATCGCCAACTTCTCCATCACTTGGTTGCGCTCTTTTATAAATCCTTCTGGTTGCGTAAGAATAATGATGTGTTTTTTGTTTCCTTGCTTAATGGAGCGCGCAACTGGAATGGAATCGGCAATACCGCCATCAAAATAAGGCATACCATTTATCTCAACAGGTTGACAGTAAAAAGGCATCGTGCTAGATGCTTTACAATATAAATAAAGCATCTCCTTATCATCCTTAGCCTCCATATATTCTGCTTTTCCCGTAATGCAATTTGTCACAACCAATTCGCATTTTGAAGGGGATGCAAAATAGGTATCATAATCAAATGGAAATAATCGTTCAGGATAATCAACAAATAATTCCGTCATATTCAATAATTCTTTATCTCGTAAAATATAAGAATAATCCTTTAACATTTTTTTAGGATTGTACGAAAACACATCCAAGGTTCTTCCTTGTTGTTTTGAAAGAAAATCAATTGCATTACACGCTCCTGCGGAAACACCAACAACATAATCAAAAAACAATTCTTCTTCTAAGAATTTGTCTAATACGCCACCAGTGAAAACACCACGATTGCCGCCACCTTCTAATACTAAACCAATACTCATTGTATAACACTCCTTTATTTATCGTACTGAACAAACATATAAAAAGCATCTTTTTTATTTCGGATGCACTGCACAGAGGTGCCTTTTCCGTAGTTTAAAAACTGCATTTTAGGATATCGATAGATCTCATAGATTGGTGTTATTTTTTTTGTGAATCTCTTTTTCCTATTAATGTGTGTAATAATAAGATCAAATTCTGTTGCACAAATTTCAGTATTGGCAATAAAGCGTACGTCGGTCGTGTTCGTGCTTAAGTTATACAATTCAACATAATCATTATTATTAACAATGTAAGGATTCTTTTTTAGAATTAATGCTTGCGCATGTTCATTTGTTTTTGCATAAGATTGATTAATGCACGAAAAAACCTCTTTCGTGAGAAAGTTATAATAACATACTTCTTCATGCAATGTATCGCGGTTGATTTTTGAATAAATCAAATACGTTCCTTTTCTTTTTAAGTAAGCAATGGTATTTTCAAAATAGGACTGATCAATGATTTCCATCGTAAAATTGCGTGTTGGTACTGTAATTTCAGAAATAAATTGCGTGATTGAAATAAGACATACTGTTTCAATCGGAGCATCTGCTTTTGTTAATGTTTCAAATCGGTCTTTAACATGCAATGAAAACCCTTGTTTGAGCGCACATACATTATTCGTAATTGGTATCATATCATCAATACCATGCTTTAAAAATGCATTGTCAACAATATCGTATTGGATTTTGTCATGTACATCGTATAAAAACTTTTCAAATGCAAGAAAATCCTCACAGGTTTGCGGATAATTTTCAACTAGTCGCGCAAATTGAACATAAATATATGTCTCATTCAAAATAAATATCTTTAGTTGTTTGTGTTTTTTATATTTTACAATATCATCGATAAAAGAAAAAATAATCACATTTGTGTTTTCATAAATATCATATGCGTGTAAATTAATCATCATCTCGCCATGATTTTGTGTTTTTGTAATACTAAAAAAATACACTAGATTCTTTTGTTTTTCGCCGAATTTTAATTCACCCACATTATATTTTGGTATTTCTGGGGCGATCTCAGTTCTTTGATTTGTATCTACTTGATAAAGAAACATACGTACTTTAGAAAAAGGTGCTTTTGATTCAGGGTTATGAATTTTTTGAACACTTAGCACATTATCCTTTTCTAAACCGATACATTTTTCATCGGATGCAATTTTAATTATACGAATATCCACAATAAGGTATCCTTTCTATCAGCAATTTACTAATCTATCAAACAGCTTACTAAGTCAAAATCCTCTGATTCTTGTTTTAATAAAACCGTTCCTACTTCTTTTCCTTCAATAATATCAAAAATAATGTCTACATTATCACTATTACAAATCACCATGTCAGCACCTGCATTGGTAGCAATTTGAGCCGCTTCCAATTTTGCCTTCATACCTCCTGTACCAATCGCACTTGAAGATGTGTTTTTGCCCATACCAAATAATTCTGGTGTCACTTTTTCAACGACTGAAATAAATTTTGCATCGGGGTTTGTATGAGGATCATCTGAATATAATCCATCAATATCCGATAATAGTATGAGTAAATCGGCATGTATTAAGCTTGACACAATAGCCGATAAGCGATCATTATCACCAAACGTGTCTTCAATTTCATAAGTAGAAATCGTATCGTTTTCATTTACAATTGGGATTGCTCCTAGCTTAAATAATTCGTCAAATGTATTAAATGCCAAACTTTTATTTAATCCATTTAGCAATGTGTTTTTTGTCAATAAAATTTGTGCAGCGACTTGATTATAGGTTGCAAACATTTTTTCGTACACGCGCATCAATTTTGCTTGTCCAATAGCAGCCAAGGCTTGTTTTTCACCAATCGTTCTTGGCGCAAGATTCATAGCTTTTCTACCAACTGCGATAGCACCCGAAGAAACTAATACAACATCAATTCCCTTGCTATGGATATCGCTTAAAACACGCGTTAAATGATCTAATTTCGAATAATTGATATTACCCGTTTCCTTGTGTGTCAAAGATGAAGATCCTATTTTCACAACAATGCGTTTTTTATGTTTAAACGTTTCTCTATGATTCACAACAAACATCTCCTAATTAAAATAATCTACTCTCTAAATACTACAACAAATCGCGGTATTTTTCAATAATGAGTTTTGATAGTCTAAGTCCATCACAAGCTGCCGACATGATCCCGCCTGCATAACCAGCACCCTCTCCACATGGATACAAGCCACGTATATTTGACTCACCATCATCACTTCGATTAATTCGAATTGGTGAGGAAGTCCTACTTTCGATTCCAGCAAAACAAGCTTCTGGATTATCAAATCCATTAATGCGCTGTCCAAAATGTTCCATCGCTTCACGAATTGACTCCATAATAAAGGTTGGAAATGCGTGATACAAATCACAGGCTTCATACTCTCCCTTAATACACAATGGATATGAAAATGGTTCTTTTGTTGGTATGTGATTTGCAAAAGATTCGTAGGATTGAATTGGAATCTTTCCTTTTGCCAAATCAAATGCCACTTCTTCTAATTTCTCTTGAAAAATCATTCCATCTAACGGAGAGTTTTTAAAATAATCCTCTGGCTTTATCGTAACAACAAGTGCAGAATTAGCACATTGGCTATCACGCTTATAATTGCTCATTCCATTGACTGCCAGCTTTCCTGCTTGCGAGGATGCATTGACAACATAACCACCAGGACACATACAAAACGAATATACGCCTCGATTGCTTTCCTTAGTTGTGTAAGTCACCTTGTATTCAGCAGCCTTATCAATTGGACTATTTTCCGTACCAAATTGTGCTTGATTAATGATGTTTTGTGGATGAACAATTCGAAGTCCAACAGCAAATGCTTTTGGCTCCATCGCAATTCCTCTATTGGCTAATTGACGAATTGTGTCGCGGGCGCTATGACCTATTGCCAAAACAACCTGTTCTGATTCGATAGTTTCCTCATGATTAACCACAACTCCAGAAATCACATTATTTTGAATGATAAAATCCGTTACACATGCACCAAAACGAACCGTTCCACCCATTTCAATAATATGTTCTCGAATATTCTTAACAACCGTTTTTAGTTTATCTGTTCCAATATGAGGTTTGTTATCGTATAAAATTTCTTCTGGTGCGCCATGCTCCACGAATAGTTTTAAAATATATTCAATGATAATCGAACGGTTTTTAATCGAGGTGTTTAGCTTTCCATCTGAAAAAGTGCCTGCTCCTCCTTCGCCAAATTGAACATTTGATTCACCATTCAAAATACCTGTTTCCCAAAATTCTTGAACATCCCTACTACGTTTATCAACATCTTCGCCTCTTTCTAATATAATTGGCGAAAGACCAGCCTTAGCAAATGCATAGCCTAGCATTAGACCTGCTGGACCAAAACCGATAACGATAGGTGGCTTTTTAATTTCTTTATTAATTGGCGCTGGTTCCTTATAAAAAATATCGACCACCTTTGACACCTGTGGATTTCGATGACTATTTTTTTTAAACCATCGCTCTTCGTCTTTCATTTCAAAAGCCACTTCATATACATAAAAAAGATTTGGTTTTTTTCGCGCATCTAATGATTTCTTTTTTATATATAGTGCTTTAATTTCTTTTTTTGAAATCCCTGTTGCTTTTGTGATTTTCAAAACCAACTCATTTTCAGTATGCTTAACTGGTAGTATGACGTTCTTAATTAATAGCATTTAACTCTCCTTCATAGCCATTCCGGCTAAATATCCCGTTGTAAATGCCCATTGTAAATTATAGCCACCACAATCTCCATTAACATCTAGCAATTCGCCTGCTAAATATAGATTCGGGTAGCTTTGACATTCCATTGTTTTAGTGTTGATTTCTGATAAATCCACACCACCTCTGCTTACTTGCGAAAACTCAAAATCTTTTGTTCCGTATGGAATCATTTCGTACGTTTTAATAGCATGAAGAATTTTCTCGATTTCCTCTTTTGAAATATTCTTTATTTTTTTATTTCCATCAATACAAAGCTTATCTAATAATGCTTTGACTAATTTTGCATTTAATAAATTACTAAGGAGCGTCTCGATTGTTTTATATTCATGCTGCTTTATGGCAAAGTCTATATAGCTATATAAATCATCAAAGCTCATAGATGGCATAAAATCAACTTGAATAATGCTATGCTTATTTGTTAGGAGTGCTTCACTAACATGGTGGCTGATATTGAATATGACAATACCACTTATTCCATACTCCGTAAGCTGAACTTCGCCTCTTTCATCGTAATTAATTTGATCCGATTTTATTCGAACAACTGCTTCGGTACGGACACCACTCCATTTTTTCGTAATAGCGTCTTGTAACATAATTGCCGTAAGTGCGGGCAATGGTTTGTGTGTCGCTAATTTTATCGTTTGAGCAATTTCTAAGCAGCTTCCATCGTTGCCCATATGCTCTCCCGACAATAATCCACCTGTCAGTAGAACCTTGTCTGCTACAAAAATTCTTTTATCTAAAGTCGTAATCACATAGTTTTTTTTATCTTTTTCATAATATATATCGCTTACATGTGTATTAAACTCAAATTTCACACGTTTTGATAAGGCTTTTTCATACATCGCACTAACAACAGAAGAAGCTTGGTTTGATTTTGGATAGGCATAATCTCCTCGATAAGAAAAGAGAATGCCTAGATTATTGAAGATTTCTTCGTATTTATCAATCGATACTTGTTCGATTATCGCTGTCATGCTATCAGGCGCATTCGTATGAAAATGTGTCAATGATTGATCTTTATTAATCAAATTACATCGACCATTTCCTGTTGCATAGAGTTTTTTTCCAGCTTTATTGTTGTGTTCAAGCACCGTAATACAATTTGATGATTCGCTTGCTATTACACTTGCCATTAATCCAGCGGCTCCTGCTCCAATTATGATAATCTGTTCCACAAATTGCTCCTATCTACTTAACTACCTTATAACAAATGCATTTTCGTGCAAAATCGCACAAGTTTTCTACCAAAAGGTAATTCATATAAGTCACTCTCATCTAATACATTAAATATCATCAACACAATAAAATAACTTATTATTCCCATTAAAATTGCCATAGCAATCGCAATAGAAACAGCTACTCGTTCAGAAAAAATATTGATTAACATGGATGAGACAACTTTTTCTATAACATATACAATCAGTCCCATAACCCCTGCACAAATGGTTGGTAATACATAATTTTTAATAACATTTGTTTTGTAGCGTGTTCGTTTAACAAAATATAAAGAATTCAGTGCAGTCACAATACCCGAAAATGTAATATAAGAAATAATGACGGCATAGATTTTTAGATTTGTGAGATATAATAAACCATATAATAATATAACATGAACAACCAAAGCAATAATCGTATTAATCACTGGAACCATCAAACGATTAATTCCCTGCAAAATAGCATTTGTAACTGTAGATAAGGAGAAAAATACAACACAAACAGAACCAACTAGCAACATTTTCGCAGCTTCTAAATTTGTATCGTAAGGAAATAACACTTGAATAATTGGCTTTGAAATAACCGCCAATCCTATTGTTGAAGGAATTGCCACAATATAAGTAAATCGAATAGCAGTCGACATTTTTTGATACACGACACCTGTGTTTTTTGCTGCATATGATGCTGTTAAAGATGGCATCAATGAAGCAGCAAGCGCTGATGCAATGGATACAGGCAGTGTTGTTAATAAAATAAATTCCGAACTATACACGCCCCATGTGTCTAAATATTGTTGGTCCATGCCTTTACTAACCATAAAAGAACCGAATGCACGTGTATCAATAATTGAAATAATATTATACAACACTGTACACATAATGATTGGTAAAATCGTGACAAAAATGCTTCGATAAATTGAAGAATAGGATTTATATTGATAACTTCTTTCATTAGAAATCATCTTATTTAAACCTGTTTTTGCTTTTGAATAAACAATCATAATAAATAGCAATGCGACTAGAGCACCAATTCCTGTTCCAATAACACCACCTGTCGCACCAAGTGCTGGCGCAAATTCTGCTGATTGTGTTACGCGATCCGTTTTAAACCCTAGATTGAATAATGCATAGGCAAAAACAACGCTGAAAATGGCATTGGCAATTTGCTCTATAATTTGTGAAATCGCTGTTGGAAGCATATTATTAAAGCCTTGGAAAAATCCTCGAAATACGCCTAAGAAGGATACTAAAAATACCGTAGGTGCTAATACCTTAATCGCATAAGTGGCAAGTGGCATCTTTATGAAATCTGCAATTCTATCGGCACCAAAATACATAAGCGCACTAAAAAATCCTCCTGAAATAAAAGCGACAACCATTGAAGATAGCATGATTCGTTTTACATTGGTGAATTTTCTGCGTGATGCTTGAAAAGAAACTAATTTTGATACAGCAACTGGCAATCCAAAAGACGATAAAATCAAAACAAGTGAGTAAATATGATATGCATTTGAATAATACGCATTTCCTGTTTTACCAAGAATATTGTTCATCGGTATTCGATAAATCACACCAATTATGCGTACAAAAATAGTCGCAAACGCTAATATACTACCTTGTTTTACAAAACTATTCGAACGTTTTTCCTTTGTCTGTTCCATGTTCATCCCTTTTCCTAGCGTAAAATTTCAAGTTTTTCTAACAACTTTCGTTGTTTTTGCTCCATAATATATCTGTCTTCCTCTTCTATATGATCATAGCCAAATAAATGTAGCATGCTATGCGCAATTAGAAAGGCAAATTCTCTTAATTCGCTATGTCCATAGCTTTGTGCCTGTTCTTTTACTTTGTCAATGGAAATCACCATATCACCCAATAATAATTCGCCAGTTTCTGGGTGAAAATTCGTAATATCTTCATCAACATTTGAAAAAACAGCCGGTTCTTGGAATGTAATAAGCGGAAATGATAATACATCGGTTGGTGCATCAATATGTCTAAACTCATAATTGACTGCTTGAATCTCTGCATTGTCGGTAATGATAAGCGCTACATCTATTTCATATGGACATTTTTCAGAATTTAGAACTTCTTCAATGACCAAAGTTGCTACTTTCTCACAATCAAATGATAACTGCTCTTCTATTTCGTATTCTATCGTAATCATATTCACCTAATTTTTTTTGGATATGGTTTTGTGTTTTTTGGTAATGGCTTTTTACCCTTTTCCTCGTATTGCTCATATGCCTTAACAATTTTTTGCACAAGTGGATGTCTAACGACATCTGCATTTGACAAGCGCGAAATATGAATGCCTTCTACGTCCTTTAGAACTTTTAGAGCCACATCAAGTCCTGATGCTTGTCCTTCTGGCAAATCCTTTTGTGTAATATCGCCTGTCACAATAACTTTTGAACCAAATCCAATTCGTGTCAAAAACATCTTCATCTGAGCTGGCGTTGTATTTTGGGCCTCATCTAAAATAATATACGCATTATCTAATGTTCTACCACGCATATATGCTAATGGAGCAACTTCAATCGCCCCTTTCTCGCTGTTGTGAAGATAGCTTTCTGGTCCCATAATTTGATAAAGAGCATCATACAACGGTCTTAAATACGGATCAATCTTGCTTTGTAAATCACCTGGTAAAAACCCCAGTTTTTCGCCAGCTTCGATTGCTGGTCGTGTCAAAATAATGCGGTTTACTTGATTGTCTTTAAATGCTTGAATCGCCATCGCCATCGCTAAATATGTTTTTCCTGTACCAGCAGGACCTACACCAAAGACAATCATATTTTTACGAATCGCATCGATATACTCTTTTTGACCAATTGTTTTTGGTTTTATCAGCTTACCAGTTATCGTTCGTGCAATCACGTCCTTGTCGAACTCTAATAATGTTGATTCTTTCTCAGAATAAGATAATGAAAGCGAATAATCAACTTGTTGTTCTGTGATTTCATTTCCCCTTTTTGATAATTCGATTAATGTATCAAATACGGATTTTGCTTGTTCAATCGCTTGGACGGGCCCGATTATTTTTAGTTCACCATCTCGCGAGATAATTGTCACATGTAATGTATTTTCAATTTTTTTAATGTATGCGTCAAATTGCCCAAACACATTTTTTTGATGCTCAGGTTCAACATTGATAATCGATTGAATGATCCCCATTAACTTTCATCCCTTTCATTCTTTGAGCCGTTTTTGCTCCTCCTATAAATATACCTTATTTATGTGAACTAGTCCATACTTTTGCTAAATTTAATCATTTTATAACGAACGCACGACTTACTTTCGTGATCAAAAATCTAAAAAAAGAAGTGTTAATTGAAAGATGACTTATAAATCACCAATCAATCAACACTTCTCATAGTTAATTAATTATACTTGCGTTTTCTAGCTGCCTCAGATTTTTTCTTACGCTTAACACTAGGTTTCTCGTAATGTTCTCTTTTACGAATTTCTTGTTGGATACCAGCCTTAGCACAGTTTCTTTTAAATCTGCGTAATGCGCTATCTAACGTTTCGTTATCTTTAACAATTACATTTGACATGGTTCTCGACCTCCCTCCAGTTGTGGACTTGTGCAAATACAACTTGAGTAGGTATTTTTCGCACACGAATTATTATAGCACATATTTTTGTTTCGTCAATCACTTTTTAAAAATATCTTAAAGTAAATTGTCTACCATGCTAAGCGCCTTATTAATTCCTTCTGGATTTTTACCGCCCGCTTGTGCAAGTGTTGGTTTTCCACCACCATTTCCACCAATTTCTGGTGCAATGGCTTTAATAATATTTCCTGCTAAAACACCTTGCTTCGTCAAATCATCTGTAACCATTGCTAAAAGATTGACTTTGCCATCCTTTGCTGATGCTAACACAACAACGCCAGAACCAAGTTTTTCTTTAAATGAATCGCCAAGATCACGCAAACTATTCATATCGGCATCTGGAATTGCAAGTGCTAATAGTTTCTTTCCATTAACGACTTTTATCTTATCTTCAACATTTCCTGCCGATTGATTTGCTAGTTTCTTTTTAAGACTTTCATTTTCCGTAGAAAGCATTTTGTTTTCATCGATAATGGATTGGATTTTTTCGCTCAATTTATCCATTGATGTCTTGGCTGTTGCGGCTGCCTTTATATACATTTCTTCGATATCTTTGTAGTATTGAAGTAAATTATCACCCGTTAAGGCTTCAATTCTTCGCACGCCTGCTGCAATACCTGCTTCTGAAATGATTTTAAAGAATGCAATTTGATTGGTGTTTTCTACATGTGTACCACCGCATAATTCTGTCGAAAAATCTCCCATTGTTACTACGCGAACAACATCACCATACTTCTCTCCAAACAAAGCGGTTGCACCTGTTTTCTTTGCTTCATCAATGCTCATTTCATTTGTTTGAATAGTCAGTTTTTTGGCAATTTCTTTATTTACCAATGCTTCAACTTGTTTGATTTCCAAATCCGATAAGCCCGAAAAATGTTTGAAATCAAACCGCAAGCGATCAGCGCTTACAAAAGAACCCGCTTGTTCAATGTGATCGCCCAAGACAACCTTCAATGCTTTTTGTAGTAAATGCGTTGCACTATGATTTTTTGCTGTTGCAAGACGATTCTCGCAATCAACTTGCATACTCACCACGTCACCTACTTTAAAAGTTCCTTTTGTAACCTCACCAACATGCGCAATTTTTCCACCAGCAAGTTTTATCACATCTTCCACGATAAATTCTGCTTCATTTGTTTTGATGATACCAATATCATTTGCTTGACCACCCTTTGTTGCATAAAATGGCGTTTCATCGACAATGATCGTACCTAAGCTACCTTCTGTCAATTTATTCACAAGCGCTTCATTTGTCGTAAGCACTAAAATATTCGCTTTTTCCTCTAGGCTATGATAGCCATTGAAAGAAGAAGAAATACTTGGGTCAATTTGTTGATAAACTGTCTCTTCAGCTCCCATGTAATTGGTCGTTTTTCGAGCCATTCTTGCCGTTTCACGTTGTTTTTTCATAGCCGTCGCAAAGCCGTCCTCATCTAGTGTAAGACCATGCTCTTCGAGAATTTCCTTTGTTAAATCTAGTGGAAATCCGTATGTATCATATAATTTAAATCCATCTTCCCCTGACAATTGAAGACTATTTGATGATTTCAAATCATTTACCATGCCTTCTAGTATAGAAAGTCCACGATCAATCGTTTCATTAAATTTTAATTCTTCTTGATGAATGGTTTGTAAAATACGATTACGATATTCATCTAGCTCTGGGTAACCATCTTTTGAAATTTCAATTGCAATCTCACTAAGCTTTGCAAGGAAAGGTTCTTTAATGCCCAGTAATCTTCCATGGCGAGCAGCTCTTCTCAATAAACGACGAAGTACATAGCCACGACCTTCATTCGATGGATCGATTCCATCGCTTAGCATAAATGTGCATGAGCGAACGTGGTCTGTAATAACGCGAATCGAAATATCCGTTGTCGCATCTTCCATATACGTAACCTTTGCAATTTTGCAAACATTTTTAAGCAATGCATCAATGGTGTCTACTTCAAATATGGAGTCTACTTCTTGTACAATGGTTGCAAGACGTTCAAGTCCCATGCCAGTATCGATATTTTTATGTTCTAGTTCAACGTAATGATCGTTTCCATCACCATCAAATTGCGTAAATACATTATTCCAAATTTCCATATAACGATCGCAATCACAGCCAACAGTACAATCTGGTTTTCCACAACCGTATTTTTCTCCACGGTCGTAATAGATTTCTGAACAAGGACCACAAGGACCTTTACCATGTTCCCAGAAATTATCGGCTTTTCCAAAACGGAAAATGCGTTCTTTTGCAATATGCATATGGTTATTCCAAATATCAAACGCTTCATCATCTTCTTCGTATACAGATGGATATAGGCGTTCTGGATCTATACCTAGTACATCTACGAGAAATTCCCATGACCATTTAATTGCTTCTACCTTAAAATAATCACCAAATGAAAAGTTTCCGAGCATTTCAAAAAATGTTCCATGTCTCGCCGTCTTACCAACATTCTCAATATCACCTGTACGAATACATTTTTGACAAGTGGCTACACGTTTTCTAGGTGGAATTTCTTGACCTGTAAAATACGGTTTAAGTGGTGCCATTCCTGAATTGATCAATAACAAACTGTTGTCATTGTAAGGAATTAATGAAAAGCTTTTGAGTGCAAGATGATCCTTGCTTTCAAAAAACTCTAAAAACATTTTTCTAAGTTCATTTACGCCATATGACTTCATAACTTGCCTCCGCATATTATTGTTCTGCTTTTATTTGATAAAAACCTTTTTTGCCTTTTTTAATAACGATTGCTCCATCCGAATTAAAATCCTTTGTGCTGTAAACACGATCAAAGGCAACCACTTTTTCATCATTTACAGTGATGCCACCTTGTTGAATTAATCGTCTTGCTTCAGAACGCGTAGCACACAATTTTGTATCTGTTAGTAAGGTAATTAAGTCAATTCCCTTTTCCATTTCTGAAAGTGGATAACTCATTGTCGGCATATTTGCACTTCTTCCACCACCAACAAAAATATCTCTAGCAGCTTGTTTTGCCTTCGTGGCTTCTTCTTCGCCATGAACAATCTTTGTAATTTCGTATGCCAAAACTTCTTTTGCTTCGTTTATTTTTTCATCTTTCAAAGAACCTAATCTTCGCACTTCATCCATAGGCAAGAATGTTAGCAATCCTAATAATTCTTCTACTTTAACATCTTCAACATTGCGCCAATATTGGAAAAACTCATATGGCGAGGTCTTTTCAGGATTTAGCCATATAGCACCTTTCATGGTTTTGCCCATCTTAACGCCATCGCTTGTAGTTAGTAACTTAAAGGTCAAACCAAATGCTGGTTTGCTTTCTTTTCGACGAATAAGCTCTACACCAGCAATGATATTAGACCATTGATCATTTCCGCCCATCTCAAGTACGCAATTATGCTTTTTGTATAGTTTCCAAAAATCATATGATTGCATAATCATATAGTTGAATTCGAAAAAGGTTAAACCATGTTCCATACGTTGCTTATAACAATCCGCTGTCAACATACGATTTACACTAAAATGGATACCCACTTCACGCAACATTTCAACATAGTTCATGCTAAGCAACCAATCCGCATTATTTTCTAAAATTGCGTTGTCATTATCAAACGTAATAAATTGCGATAATTGTTTGTAGAAGCAATCGGCGTTATGTTGAATCGTTTCTGGTGTCATAATTGCACGCATATCGCTCTTTCCAGAAGGATCGCCAATCATTGTTGTTCCACCACCTAGCAATGCGATCGGTCTATGACCTGCTTTTTGCATATGCATCATCGCCATAATCGTCAAAAAATGCCCCGCTGTCAAACTGTCCGCTGTGGCATCGAATCCTATATAAAATGTTACTTTTTCTTTGCTTAATAATTCGCGCAATTCCTCTTCGTGCGTACATTGCTCAATAAAGCCTCTTTCCTGTAGCACATCATAAATACTTGTCTGCATAATTCTCTCCTTGAAATCATCTAAATCAGTCCATATCGTATCATAAACTGTTTCTTTTGTAAAGTAACCACCTACAATGGCATCCCTTGATCTAATGGTAAATTCTCTTGTGCTGCCGCCGTTCTTGCCAACTCGTCGCACCGCTCATTTTCTGGATGTCCATTATGTCCTTTTACCCAAACAAATGTGACTTTATGCTTTTTAACAACAGCAAGCAGTCGTTTCCATAAATCTGTATTCGGAACCATTTTCGTTCCTGTATGCTTCCAATTTTTCTTTTGCCAATTATCAATCCATTTTTGATTAAAAGCATCGGTTACATATTTTGAATCCGATATCAACTCTACCTCACATGGTTTAATCAATGCTTCTAATGCTACGATAGCGCCCATTAATTCCATGCGATTATTCGTCGTATACGAAAAACCGCCACTGTATTCTCGAATATGCTTTTCTCCCTTTTGGTCAACAAAATGGATTATGGATCCATATCCGCCCGGTCCAGGATTTCCTAATGACGATCCATCACTATAGATTGTTACTTTCATGTTATAACTCCCATATACCTGTTTCTACAAAATGCTCGGCACTTTTTTCTGCCGCCTTAATAACTTCTTTAGGATAACCAATAATCCCTAATAACTTGATTGCATTACGCGTCGTTGCGCGCCCCTTATTTAGTTCAAAGTTAAAGACGACATCGTTTTCTAAAACGTCCTCTTTGAAATGGTAATTCGCATAATAATCCGTTAAAAGATGTGTTAACTCAATATCATGTGTTGCTGCAAAACAAAACACATTTTTCTCTGCTAAGTCCTTAAGTATTCGACTAGAGGCAGCAATTCTTTCTACTGTGTTAGTCCCACGAAGTACTTCATCAACAAAACATAATGTTGGCAATGAGTCATTGACAATATCCATAATTCGTTTTAATGCTTTGATTTCAACAATAAAATAGCTTTCGTTATTTTCCAAATCATCTTTTAAGGCCATTGATGAATAAATTTGATAAAAACACGTTTTGTACTCATTGGCATGAACCGTATAAATCGTTTGTGCCAATATGGCATTGATTGCAACTGTCTTTAAAAATGTCGATTTTCCTGATGCATTTGAACCTGTTAGCAAAACGCTGTTTGTCTCGTAAATGCTATTTGCAACAGGGTTATCAATTAGCGGATGGTAGCCATCTACAAAAACAATTCCGTCCTTTCGCTCTGCTACAAATGTTGGCTTGCAATAAAACGGCAACGTGCGACGATATGATGCAATTGCGATACCACACTCTAATTCGCCAACTAATGCTTGCATTTGGTCTAACTCATCAAGATGATTTAGAAGCTGTTTATAAATTGTATTAAATGCAATCAAATCAAAATGAAAAATAATGCGTAAATAATCCAAGATCAAATCAATCAATGAACCATTCACTTGATCAATCGCTCCTAAATATTTCGATCTTGAAAGAACTTTTTTAAATGGCTTCATCAACTCTTTTGCTTGATTGGAATAGGTACTCAATTGAGCATCTTCAAAGGTGGCAATTTTCTTACAAACGCTAATTAGACGAACAACAAATGCCGTACACACATAATGTGGTTCGATTTTTGCTTTCTCACTATAATACTGAATAACCGCATAAATCAACACACCTACTAAACAAAGAATTCCAATGCCACTATTTACGAACATCATGCCAATGGATATGGCAATAAATACATTTGAAATAATATGTGGCGCATTTGATGTTTGAGGGCGTTGTAAAAACAATTCGAGATACTTTGAAAGTGAAAATCGTTTTGTTCGTCCAATATTTGAAGTAAGGACTTGGATTTTTGTACGAACTTCTTCGTTTTGATCGAGAAAGGCATATAATGCCTCTCTTTTTTCGAGCTCTTCTTTGGACGAACAAGGCGTTCTTAGTAATTGATATAAATATTCTTGACCTACTGCCGATTGTGTATTATTTAACAACATAAAGACACGATCCATATCAAGATCATGCCATGTAATATCATCTATGATATTGTTATGCTTATGTTGGTTCTTTTTAAATAATTCTCCAACATATTGTAACTCTTCTGCTTCATATGCACGCTCTATGATCTTCCCATATTTTTGGCGCATTTTTTCGTAAGCAGCTCTTTTTTGCTTTTTATCATATACTAATAGCAACACAACGATTGCCACAATACCAACAATGGCAACAACTAGCCATTCAATAGGAATTGGCATACTACTCTCTCCTTATTTCAGAATTTCTTCTGTTCTTTTTTGGACTTTTTCGTAAATTTCATTTACATTCTCACCGACATGGTAGCGACCATTTTCATAAAGAATTTTTCCAGCAACCATTGTCATCTTAATGTTTTGTTTGCTTCCGCTAAACACAAGATTTTTGAGAATATTATTTTGCGGACGCATATTGGGTTGATTTAAGTCAATCAAAATGATATCTGCCTGTTTGCTCACTTCTAACACATCGCAATCTGTCAATCCCATAGCGTGTGCACCATTAACGGTTGCCATCTTTAATACATCTAGCGCTGGAACAAGTGAAGGATCTAACAACGAAACCTTTTGCAAGGCTGTTGTTAAAAACATTTCGCGGAACATATCAAGACAATTATTACTCGCAGCTCCATCCGTTCCAAGTGCAATGTTAATTTTATTATCCATAAATTTTTGTATTGGCGCAATACCACTAGCTAGTTTTACGTTTGAGCCTGAATTTGTAACAATATGAAGACCTTTTTCCTTGAAAATCTTAATATCGTCGTCATCTAGATATACGCCATGAAAACCACCGCCTCCATATTCAAACATACCTAACTGGTCGAATAATTTTGTTGGGGTAACATGATATCTTTCAATACATTCTACTACTTCCTTCTTTGTCTCAGAGTTATGCGTATAAACAGGTGTTTTATATTTCTTTGCTAATGAAGCGATTAACGTTAGATTTTCAAGGCTCGTCGTATATTCTGCGTGGAAACCTAACCGCGCTGTAATAAGCGGATGGTACTGATTGAACATTTCAAATTCACGAGCTGTTCGCTCTAAAATATTGTCTGTTCCCGCAGTGCATATTACTGTTCGAAATCCCATCGAAACACTCGCCTTTGCAATTTCTTCTACATGAAAGTACATATCAAAATTGCTTGTTATTCCGCTCGATAAATATTCTAAGATTGCTAATTTACTAAACAATCCACTATCCTCTGGTGTTAGCTTTGCTTCATATCCAAATACATGATTAAATAACCATTCTTGCAATGGCATATCATCTGCATTTGAGCGAAGAAAGGTCATCGGTGAATGGGTATGTGCATTTTTAAAACCAGGTAATAATAAATTTTCTTCGCAATTCATTTCTGTTATAAATGTTATTTTTGCTAGTTCTTCACTAGACGGTTGTCCAACATAAACAATTTGATCGTCTTTAATCCATATCTCGCCGTGCTCAATACATAAAGGTTCTTTCATTGTGCAAATACGCGCATTATATAGGCGAATCGTTAATGGAGTTTCTATCATAATAGCTCCTTCATATTTTTAATTGATTGTGTGGCTAATTGTATAAATCGCTTTCCTGCTTTTCCCGCTGTCTCATTGACTTCTTCATGAGAAAGTGGTGAATTTGTTAAACCACATGCCATATTGGATATAAGCGAAATTCCACATACGTTCATGTTCATATGATTTCCGACCATCGCTTCACAGGCAGTACTCATACCTACAGCACTTGCTCCTACAATTCTTGCCATGGAAACTTCAGATGGCGTTTCAAAATTTGGACCAGTAAATTGTATATAGACACCTTCTTTTAGATCGATTGCCAAATCATTTGCCGCAAGGCGTATTTTCTCTTGTAATTCAGGCTTATAAACGCAACTCATATCTGGAAACCGAAGACCGAATTGTCCTATATTCTTGCCAATCAATGGTGAAGGAACAAAATTGCTAATATGATCGGTAATCATCATAAAATCACCTACATTAAAAGACGGATTAATCCCTCCAGCAGCATTTGTCAAAAACAAGATTTTTGCACCCATCATATTTAGAAGGCGAATAGGCAATACAACATCTTGTATCGTATATCCCTCATAATAATGAACGCGTCCCTGCATACAAACTACTTTTATATCATCAATATAACCAAATACAAATCGTCCTCTATGTCCAGGCACCGTTGAAACAGGAAATTCACTAATCGTATGATAACCAATGGTCTTTTCGATTTTGATTGATTCGGCAAAATCCCCGAGCCCCGATCCTAATACAATGGCGATATCGGGGACAAATGGTATATCATTTTTGATACTTTGATAGCATCTAGCGCACTTTTTGTAAATTTCACTCATAATTCTTCTCCTTCTTGCGATATTACATTTTACGTGTCAATAAATCGTTTAATTCGATAATTAATTCTCTCAATTCGTCGTTTGTAATCTCACCATTGTTGCGCAAAGCGTATAATGGATTTCCATCAAGCATATTCTCAATCATTTTTGCCGTAATAGCTTCACTACGTGTTTTAAAGATGGCTGAATTTTTAACAAAACGTTCAAACACCAGCGCTTGTGTACGTGGATTTTTTAACAAATCAGAAATGGTTGTTGTTTCATCTACGATTAGTGGAATTTCCGTTGTTGAATTCACTTGAATATGCTTTTTCAAAATGATTTCACGAGATGATTTGCCAATTTGAACTTCATACAATCCATCATTAACATACCAATCGCTAATTTCCTCGTTATACCACGCAAATGAGCGCTTATTAAGCTGCATAGTAATGGTTTTTGTTTCGTTTGGCTCAAGATAGATCTTGGCAAATTCTTTTAATTCACGAATTGGTTTTGACATCGGCTGCGCCAAATCTGCAACATATAATTGTACAACTTCTTTTCCTGGTAATGCCCCTGTATTCGTAACATCCACACTAACTTGCAAAATCTCGTTGTCCTTCATCTCTTTTTTGTCTAAAACTAGATTGGAATATTCAAAAGTTGTATAACTTAATCCGTAACCAAACGGGAATAACACATCTAGTTTTTTCTTATCATAATAACGATATCCAACGAAAATACCTTCTGCGTAATCTACGTTCTTTCCATCACCTGGGAAATTGAGATACGAAGGTGTATCTTCTAGGCGAAGTGGATAGGTCTCAGGCAAGCGACCGCTTGGATTTACCTTTCCAAATAATACATCTGCTGTTGCTCCACCAATTGCATCGCCACCTAAATATACATCAACTACGGCCGATACTTTGTCGATCCATGGCATTTCAACAGGTGAACCGTGATGCAATACAACGATAACTTTTTTGTTCACTTCACAAATCGCATCAATTAATGCATTTTGAATTTTAGGAAGACGCATATGCTTGCGATCATATCCTTCTGATTCGTAGGAATCTGGAAGACCTGCAAATACGACAACGGCACTTGCACTTTTTGCACTCATAACGGCTTGGTTAAATAGGCGCTCATTTTTTTCGTCATTTGTGCTATCATATCCGCGCGAATAACCAATCAACTCATATTTTATAGCTGCTTTCATTGCACTTGTTACTTTTTCGCTCAAAATATGCGAGCTTCCGCCACCTTGGTAGCGAGGTTTTTCTGCAAATTCGCCGATGAATGTAATGCCGTCCATCCCTTCACGAAGAGGTAACACTTGCTGGTCATTTTTTAAAAGTACAATGGATTCACTTGCTAATCGTCTAGCTTCTTCATGGTGTGCTTTTTTGTCGAATTCCCCTGGCAGCTTACGCACCGTATAATTGTTAATAAATTCCAAAATACGAAGAACACTTTTGTCCAATGCTTCCATTGATAATTCGCCGCTTTGAACAGCTTTTATGATTTCACCATCATTCATCCCTTGATTTCCAGGCATCTCTAAATCAAGACCTGCCTCAATGCCTTTTGGACGATTTCTCACAGCCGTCCAATCGGACATCACAAAACCACGATATCCCCATTCATTTCGTAAAATATCAGTTAATAAATATTTATTTTCGCTAACTTGTTCACCATTTAGAAGGTTATATGAGCACATAATAGACCATGGGCGAGTGGTTTTTACACATTCTTCAAACGCACTTAAATAAATTTCGCGTAAGGTTCTCTCACTCATATTCGAGGAACTTGTCAATCGGCGATATTCTTGATTATTTGCAGCGAAATGTTTTAGAGCAACACCCACATTTTTCTTTTGAACCCCATGAATGTAATGCGATCCTAATTGTCCTGTCAAATACGGATCTTCCGATAAATATTCGAAATTTCGTCCACATAATGGAGAACGCTTGATGTTAATTGCAGGGCCCAATAGAATTGATATATTCTCCGCATTACACTCTTCTCCTAATACTTCACCTAAATCACGCATTGCTTGACGATCAAAGGAGCATGCCATCAATGAGCCAGTTGGAAAACAAACGGCTTTGATTGAATTATTTATGTCGTCTTTATCTGCCAAAATATCTTGTTTGCGAAGACCATGAGGTCCGTCACAAAACATCAACGCTGGCACTCCTAAACGGGGAATCCCTTGCGTATGCCAACAATCACTTCCTGAACAAAAGGAAGCCTTCTCTTCTAATGTCATATTCGATAATACATCATTGATATCCATATATTCACCTCACCATTTTATTCTTATAATTCATTTCTTGCACGATTGGCAACCGTCTCTTTAAAGTTAATCACATCGTGTGTATATTCTTGATCCATATAGTATGATGAAATCAAAAAGTCAGCAGTCGCCTTGTTATTTGCAAATGGAATGTCATAAACTTGTGCAATACGAAGTAGTGCTTTCACATCAGGATCATGTGGCTGGGCTGTTAGTGGATCTGAAAAGAAAATAACCATATCAATTTTGGCTTCTGAAATCTTGGCTCCGATTTGTTGGTCGCCGCCTAACGGTCCACTATTATAGCCTTTTACGGTAAGTCCTGCTCGATCTGTCAACATCATAGCTGTTGTTCCTGTTCCACATAAATAATGGTTTTTCAATACATCACGATGTTTGCAACACCACTCAATTAATGTGTTTTTCATATTATCATGTGCAATCAATGCGATGCTTTTTCGTTTTCCAATTACAAAAGGAATCTTGTCACTATTAATCATACTTTCCACCTACGTTCTTTTTTATAAACTAATTATATCAAATTTTCTTTGCCATGTAAATGTACTAAATTGAATCAAGCAAAAAAAGCAACTACCATTTTACAATACGTAGTTGCTTAACTATGAATTAACGAATCCCAACGGGATACGTCAATTCGGATACTCGAAATCCGCTTCGCTACTTTCTAGTGACCTCTATCC
>CAZMHF010000002.1:0-91222 GCA_964566025.1 uncultured Lachnospiraceae bacterium
AGGTGCTTGAACACCTACTGATACAAAGATGTTACCCCCACTTTCGCTTTGCTTAAAAGTGGGGGACATCTTTAGCAAGGTTATATTTTAAGGAGACGACTATTGAATCCAATTATCCCTATACTTATTATTGTACCTGTTATCTTAGGCCTTGTTGGTGTTTCAATTTATAATACTGTACGAAATAAGATTCGTTCTTTTTCGCGCAGTCTTTTTGGTGTAGATGATATTATAGACGGGTACAATAAAAACAAGCGTGAGCTATCAGAAGTCCCTAAATCCGTTTCAGCGATGACACGCGTTTATCTTCCACTCATTTTAGCGGATTTCAAAGAATTTAATTACGACGAATTCAAAGTTAAGGCGGAGAACATGCTTATTTCTGCATTAACAGCGATTACATCATCCAATTCTAGTAAGCTTCTTAATGCATCCGAAGATTTAACTAACAAAGTCAATTTAATCATTGAGAGAAATGCCCTTGCAAACCAAAAAGAAACATTCGAAAACATCGTGATTCATCAAACAGAAATTAAAAACTACTACAAAAAAAATGGTACTTGTGTGATTACTTTAGAAAGCGCTGTAAGCTACTTTCATTACATTATGAGAGACGGAAAACTCTTTACTGGTGACAAGACATTAAAACAACAAGCAAAATACAACATTGACTTAATTTATATTCAAGACGTTTCCAAAGTAGGCACTGGATATAATACATCTCTTGGCACAACTTGTCCAAACTGTGGTGCACCGATTACGCAACTTGGCGACAAACATTGCGAATTTTGTGGGGCGGCTGTACGGGAAATCAACATTTATGTTTGGGCAATTAATAATTATATAAAACTTTAGGAGGGCAACAAAATGGGATTAATTCAAGCACTTAAGGGCGCAGTTGGAGGCGGTTTAGCTGACCAATGGTTAGAGGTTGTTGAGCCAGCAGATATGGGACAGAACACTGTCTGTACACCAGGTGTGACGGTTCGAAAGAATGACTCAAGAAATTCAAATCAAAAAGGGACGGCAACCACCATTTCAAATGGCTCTATTGTTCATGTATATGACAATCAGGCAGCCTTGATTGTAGATGGCGGAAAAATTGTCGATTATACGGCAGAGCCTGGGTATTACACAGTGGACAATTCGTCATTACCTTCATTGATGAACGGTGAACTTGGCGACACATTAAAAGAAGCCTTTTCACGATTCAAATTTGCTGGTGTAACACCTAAAGCACAAAAAGTATATTACATCAATCTTCAAGAGATTAAGGGCATTAGATTTGGCACAAGAAATCCTATCAACTATTTTGATAACTTCTACAATGCTGAGCTTTTCCTTCGTGCGCATGGAACCTATTCTGTTAAGATTGTTAATCCAATTCTCTTCTATTCTGAGGTTTTGCCTAGAAATCAAGAGCAAGTCTCTTTTGAAGACGTAAATCTTCAATATTCTTCCGAATTTATGGCAGCACTTCAAGCAGCCATCAATCAAATGTCGGCTGACGGAACTAGAATTTCACATGTTTCCTCAAAAGGTGTTGAACTTGGAAAATACATGAGCGATATTCTCGATGATGAATGGCGTGAGATGCGTGGTATGCAAATTCAAGCTGTTGGTATCGCTAGTATCTCCTACGACGAAGAATCCCAAAAGCTTATCAATACACGAAATCAAGGTGCTATGCTTTCAGATCCAACGGTTCGTGAAGGTTATGTACAAGGTGCTGTTGCACGTGGTCTAGAAGCTGCTGGTAGTAATGCAAACGGTGCTATGGCTGGTTTCATGGGCATGGGAATGGCTTCACAGGCTGGTGGCGGACTTGCTGGTTCATTCTCACAAACAAATCAAGCAGCTATCTCTCAACAGCAAGCTCAACAACAAGCACAACAAGCACAACAAGCTGCTTCTGCTCCTAGTGCAGACACATGGAAATGTAGCTGTGGTGCAGATAATAAAGGAAAATTCTGTTCCGAATGTGGTGGTGCACAACCTGCACCTGTTGGCACTTGGGTTTGCCCAAAATGCAGTGCTACCAATACTGGAAAGTTCTGTTCCGAATGTGGAACACCAGCTCCTGCGAATGATACATGGACCTGCGAATGTGGTACAGAAAACACAGGAAAGTTCTGCTCTAATTGTGGAAAACCACACGCATAACTTACTTAAAAAAGGTCACAACACACACAATCGGTCTTTCTATTTGTGTAGAACGACCGATTGTTATTACAAAGAGGAGAAATAAAAATGGCAGCGATTGAATACAAATGCCCTAATTGCGGTGCTTCTCTTCTATTTATGGCAGAATCACAGCGTTTCGAATGTGAATTTTGCGGAAGCAACTATTCGGATAGTGAAATTAAAGAGATGTTTTCGCAACACGAAGAAACAGCTCTTGATGAAGAAAAGCGTAAATTAGAAGAAGAATTTATTGATCAAACAAAACTATATACCTGTCAAAATTGTGGTTCTGAAATTATCGCTGATGAAAATACAGCGGCTACATTTTGCTTGTATTGTCATGGGCCTGTTATTCTTTCTAATCGAGTATCAGGCGAGCTTCGCCCTACAAAGATCATTCCATTTAACACAACAAAAGATCAGGCGATTGAGAATTATAAAAAATGGTGTGGCAAGAAGGTTTTTGTTCCACCAAGTTTTAAGGCTAATACAACCATTGAGAAAATCGAAGGTATCTATATTCCTTATTGGGTTGCAACCTGCGATATCAAGGGTGATGTTACAGCACAAGCAAATATAAAACGCACATGGCGAAGCGGCGATTATATTCATACCGAAATAAGAGAATATCAGATTTTACGTTCTGCAAATGGTCAATATTGCCGAATTCCAGCTGATGCTTCAAAAAAAGCCGATGACAAGCTGATGGAGTCTATTGAACCATACGATTACACAAAACTCGAAGATTTCTCTATGTCCTTTTTATCTGGTCACCTTGCAGACAAATACGACGTTGAGCATACGATTGTATTTCCTCGAATTCGTGAACGCGTGTTAGCAGCGACAAATACCGATATCCGAAACTCTATTGTTGGTTATAGCGATGTAAGATACACAAAAAACTCGATGACTGTCAAGAAAACAGACTGGGAATATATGCTCCTTCCTGTTTGGTTTTTAACTTACCATTACAAAGATAAACGATACTACTTTGCTATGAATGGACAAACAGGTAAAGTAAATGGTCTATTGCCATTATACAAAGGCAAACTTTTTGCTTATGCAGCTGGTATTTGTGCAGCAATTGTTGGTATCACAAGCATTATATTTGGCATTGGATTGCTTTAGGGGGGGGATATATGAATTTGTTTAAAAAAATACTTATTTTCATGACGATCGTACTAACTATATCACTTTTAGGGTTTACCACGCACACCCTTGCCTCACCCACGCAAAAGGTATATGATCTTGATAATTCCTTAACCACTTCCGAGTATAAAGCGTTAAATGACGAGGCAATTCGTCTAACGAATAAACACGCCTTTGATATCGTCGTTGTTATCACCGATAATATTCAAAATAAAAGTGCTCGCGCTTTTTCTGATGATTTTTTTGACTACAAGGGCTTCGGTATTGGTTCTAAGCGTAGTGGTATTTTACTTCTTGTCAACAACGATACCTTTGTTGATTATATATCTACTTCTGGAAGCGGCATCAAACTTTTTTCAGATAAAAAAATTAATACGATGCTGGAAAGCGCTGGAAAGCAATTTAAAAAAGAAAATTTCTACGTTGGCATTTCTACCTTCCTTAGCAATGTAGATTACAATATCGAAAATGGTACGCTCCTAACTGCATCACAAAGACGTGAACGCGCCTTTACAGCAATTGCTACTTCACTTGTTGTCGGTTTAATTGCTGCCGCCGCTATGGTTTTAGTTGTTTTTAACCGTTATCGATTTCACTCAGTACCTAATGCAAATGTGTATCTTTCTTGTGACGGCTTAGACTATGTTGTCAAAGACGACAATTACATTCGAACCTATGTGACAAAAACCTACTCACCGCGTCAATCCTCTAGCAGCGGCGGAAGCTCCACGCATCGCTCTTCTAGTGGACGCACACATGGTGGTGGCGGACGACGAAGATAATGGTATACAAAGAACGCTAGAATCGGACGTTTGCCGATTCTAGCGTTTTTGATTGTGAAGTTTGTCAAGTGGTACTCGAAATTCGCAAAGGACTGTTGGAAAATAGCCATTTTTTATTTACTTTTTAATATTGTAGATAAACGAATATCCTTAAACCGTTCTTCTGGCGTAATTTGTTCCTTTTCGTTCGAGTATAAAACAATCTTCGTGAAGATCCCATCTATGTTTGCAACCCATTCTGTTACATACCCTTCCCCAGAAACATGCTTTTTTCTGAGTTCAGAATAAATTTTAACCTTCCTATCTTTATTACAAACGGGGGAGGCTAACATATACTCTATAAGCCCGTGTTCTTTTTTCCTTCTTTCAATTTCAGCGGAAATATCATTTACTGAAAGAAAATATTCAAGTCGAACCCAATTCCCATCACTTGCAGTATATGTAATATACACAACATTGCAATGTTCTCCTGTATTAAGATCCCCTCCTTGCTGTGAAATCCAAGTGACGGTTCCATCAAGAAGATTTATAATTGATAATGAATCAATCAACTCTAAAAAAACCTCTAAATCTTCGCGAGTGTCTGCACCTCCTCCTTCAATACTTCGCAAATATTGATACAACTTTTCATCGTCTTCACATTTCACCATTTCCCTCATCTCATTTAACTGCTCCAAGTTTCTTACGGAAATACTCTCTGAAGGCTCTTCAACTTGACTACCTTTTGTCCCTGAAAATGTTGATGTTTCTTCATTTGATGTTGACACTATAGTCTGTTCTTTTGAACAAGCTACAAATAACAATACTATCATTACCGTTACTATAATCCATTGTTTTCTCATACTATCCTCCCTAAGTAGATTACTACCAAATGGTTTGAATAATCTACTTAATGTCTTACTTAAGAAACTCTATTCCCACAGAAATAGTAGCTGCATTAAAAAACCTTTGCATATCAATTGGTTCAAAGTTTTTTGTGTGATATATAATTTCTGTGAAAATCCCATTAAAATCACCATACCATACATATATAACCTTTCCCTCTTCTTCACGTATGATTTTTTCTTCTCCATATAAAATTAGTTTTTGTTTTTCAAATTCAACTGGTTTTTCATAAATTGCGACTTCGTTCCTACTGTTCTTAGCTATATTGCTAATTCTTTGTGGTATATTCCCTCCAAATCGTCGATATGTAATTCTCGTTGCATCTTCATTTATTGCTTCAGTACAAATATGAACTTCATCGTTGTATCTTTTTTGTTCATTTTCTCGCAATTTTTTTGGATTGAAATGCTCTAAATAAATAATTTCACCTTCTATTAAACTTAAAATAGGAATTTCGTCAATCACTGCTAGAAATTCAGCTAAGTCCTCGCGGGTATCAGCTCCTCCACCCTCAATACTTCGTAAATATTGATACAACTTTTCCTCATCTTCGCAGTTTATCATTCCGCGCATCTCTCTTAATTCTTCAAGACTTCTTAATGCAATTGTAGGCAGTGGTTCTCCAACCATCCCACTATTTGTCTCCTCAGATATTGAAGATTCTTTATTAGACTTTTGTGTGGCTGGTTGCTCTTTTGAACAAGCTACAAATAACAATATTATCATTACCGTTACTATAATCCATTTTTTTCTCATACTATCCCCCTCTCGCGATTGTCCTATTCATTTGATTTCGCAATTCCCAAATCGTTTTTCGTTCGCTCAATTTGGAAGCCTCTATTAATACAATAATTGCATATGAAAAACCTTATGTCAAGCTTTTTTTTTAAAAAACTATTTCCTACTAAATTAAAAACTTAAATTCCACTTTGCGGTGGACTTTAGTCGTGCAATGTGGAATTTACTTTTTACTTGACCACTGCTTTTTGTCTCCTCAGATATTGAAGATTCTTTATTAGACTCTTGTGGACTGCTTTTTCTTTTGAACTTTGAACAAGTTACAAGTAACAACACTATCATTGCCGTTACTATAATCTATTTTTCGCATTTGTTCAATTTAGGAAGCCTTTGCTAATACAAAAATCGTATGTACAAAAATCGCATGTCAAGGTTTTCTTTTAAAAAACCTTACTTGTGAAAATGCCATGTCCCGTACATAAAGAACGCTAGAATCGGACTTTTGTCGATTCTAGCGTTTTTGATTGCGAAGTTCTTTTATTCCTTATCGTTTTGTTTCATAAAATCTTCTACTCCCTTTGTGAGCGTGGCATTTTCGATTAGTTCCTCAGTTTTTATATTTGATACATCTTTCGCAAAATACCTAATCCATGCAAACACTCCATTGAAATCTGCATACCACGAAATAACCTCTTCTTCCCCATCATAACCTTTTCCTCGAGATTCAAAATAAATTTCTATAGGATGCTTTTTACTCTTTATTGTTTCTTTGATAAGCGACTCTTTAAACTCTCCCTTCTCTTCTTTTGCTTTCATAGCAAGTGGAACATTTTCGGTAGAATAATTATAGACGATGGCTACTCTCTCTTCACATTTTGATTCAATCACTATATATGCTATATCGTCATACTTATCCTGCTTTTTTCTATGCTCAATATATGTAATTTCTCCTTCAATAAGTTGCAAAATCAAAATTTCGTCAACGAATTTTATAAATTCAGCCAATTCCTCACGTGTACCTGTTCCACCACCAGGAATGCTTCGTAAATATTGATACAACTTTTCCTCATCTTCGCAGTTTAGCATTTCACGCATTTCTTTTAATTGTTCAAGACTTCTTAAATGGGTGGTGCGTGGCGGTTCTCCAACCATCCCACTATTTGTCTCCTCAGATATTGAAGATTCTTTATTAGACTTTTGTGTGGCTGGTTGCTCTTTTGAACAAGCTACAAATAACAATATTATCATTACCGTTACTATAATCCATTTTTTTCTCATACTATCCCCCTCTCGCGATTGTCCTATTCATTTGATTTCGCAATTCCCAAATCGTTTTTCGTTCGCTCAATTTGGAAACCTCTATTAATACAATAATTGCATATGAAAAACCTTATGTCAAGCTTTGCTTTTAAAAAATCTTACTTCTGAATTGAAAACACTATCTTTCTTGTGAGAATGCCATACATCATACATAAAGAAACGCTAGAATCGGACGTTTGCCGATTCTAGCGTTTTTGATTGTGAAGTTTGTCAAGTGGTACTCGAAATCCACTAACGAATTATTTTCGTTTTTTTGATACGGTTAGCTTCATCCCTACATACAAAATAATTGATGCGCCTAGTGTCACAAAAGTTGCAACATGCTCTGTTCTCTCTATAAAAAGTGGGAAAACAATAATCCCTGCTACAATATACACTACCGCAATTGGTAATACAATAAAAAAATATTTTTGTTGATCGGTTAGTTTTTTCATATCAACCTCCTAGAATCGAAATCAAATCATGTAGTGTTGGAACAATCATACGTGTTTTATCAAATACTTCTCGTGTCGGAAACGCCATATCGGGAATACACGCAACTGGAATTCCTGCTGCATAAGCAGCCAAAATACCATTGGTAGAATCCTCTAAAACAAGACATCTCGTGGGATTAACATCTACCTTTTCAAGTGCCTTTAAAAATATATCGGGATGTGGTTTTGTTAATGTAACTTCATCACCTCCCACAACCTCTACAAAGAAATTCAAAAGATTGCTTTCCCTTAAGTTGTGATAAATCGTACTACTTGATGAAGAAGAAGCGACGATACATTGCTTGCGTTGATTTTTTAAATACTCAAGCAATGAAACAAGACCATCTTTAATTAGTATACCATGTTTCTCATTAAATGTCCTAATTTCTATTTCCGTTCGTCTCATCATTTCTTCAAAAGGAAAATTGCTTCCATAGGTGTCTATATACATTTGTTTTAGTACACTCCCATTCGAACCGATTGTTTTGACATAAAATTCTCTCGAAAAATCAAAACCCATTTGCTCTGCAACTGTACTTTCAGCCATAAAACACACATTTTCAGAATCAAACATTAGCCCATCCATGTCAAATATAAAGCAATCAATATCTCTTATCATTTCTACGCTCCTTCATGGAATCTACTCCGTAATTTCTGGATTCTCAATAACAATTTTTTTATCGACATACTCGACTTTGACTTTATTATCTTTTAGTGAAAGAGAATCTAAATATTCTCTTGGTAATTGAATACGTCCTGCTCGATCAACAACGACAAACTCATCTTGTACATCATCTTCTTCAACACTTGTCCAATCAACTGCCTTTTCATCATAATTCGCTGTATATGCTTCTTTCATAATTCGCTCACTACTGATTTTCCCATCACGAATCGCAACCACACGTTGAACTTTTTTCGACAATTGCACATCATGCGTAACAATAATAATGGTAAGACCTAACTCGCGATTAAGGTTCTTAAATACGTCCAATATATAATCCGCTGTTTTACGATCAACTGAGCCTGTTGGCTCATCTGCCAAAAGAACTTTTGGATTATTTGCCAAAGCAATCGCAATCGCAATACGTTGTTGCTCACCACCTGATAATTGATTCAAGCGATTATGCTTGCGATGTGACATCCCCACTAAATCAAGCAAATGATTGGCATGTTCCTTTTTCTTTTTTTCGCTCGAAAAATGCATTGGCGTTAGAATATTTTCATAGGCGCTTAAATACGGAAGTAGGTTTCTGGCATTATTTTGCCACACAAAGCCCACCGTTTTTTTCTTGTATTCAACCAAATCACGATCACTTAATGCAAAGAGATTTTTTTGGTCAACAAATAGCTTCCCAGCACTTGGGCGATCAAGACCACCAATCATATTCAAAAAAGTAGACTTTCCACTACCACTATTTCCGATAATTGCCATCAATTCTCCTGCTTCAACGGACAAGTCTAATCCCTGAAGAGCAAGAACTTCTAACTCTTTTGTTTTATAAATCTTTACGAGGTTATCTGCTAAAATAATTGGCTCACTCATTGATTAATTCACCATCCTCCAATTCAAATATCTCATCAGCAATCCCCATAATTCCTTGGTCATGCGTCGTCATTATTATGGTCACATCATTTTTCTCAACTAAGTCTTTAAAAATCTTCATAACAGCAATTGATGAATTTGTGTCAAGCTCTGCTGTTGGTTCATCGGCAAAAATGACTTTAGGAGCATGAGCAATGGCTCTTGCAATCGCAACACGCTGCTGCTCTCCACCTGATAATTCATTTGGCATGTGGTGCATACGCCCACCAAGTCCGACGAGCTTTAGGCTTTCTATCACGCGTTCCTTATGGTTTCCTTTATAATTAGAAAGACGAAGCGCAAACTCGACATTTTCATAGGCAGTCATAATAGGGATTAACGAAACGGATTGAAAAATAAAACCGATTTCCTCACGCCTTAGTTTTTCGCGTTTTTTCTCGTTCATGCGTGTAATATCATCATTATTAAAGTAGACCGTTCCTGATGTTGGATAATCAAGCGCGCCTAGAATATTGATAAGCGTTGTCTTGCCAGAACCCGAACGGCCTCGCAAAATTGTTAACGTATTCCTTGCAATGCGAAGCGAAATGCGATTTAAGGCAAGGAAGTCTTTCCCCCCTGCAATCGGAAAGCTGCGGCAAATATCTTCTGTTATGATAATGGATTGTTTATTTTGATTTTCCATGCGTCACTCTCCTTTTCTTAATCTTCACCCAGCTTCAATGCTTGAGCAATCTTTAGTTTAAATACGATTCTTGTAAGTATCATTAGGCAAATAATAAATACGATGCCAATAATGACAAGCAAGCGAAGGATATCCGATGATTGTAAAATCAAGCGAAGTGGCAACACTTGTTGCTCGGCAGCATATGCCGTTTGAATCAACGGTACATACAATACAGAAGCAATCGCTCCAATGCGAATGCCTAATACAATTGCCAATACACTACTAAATAGCTGTTCATTTAACAACATCCGTAATATCTCATTTTTCGCCATTCCCATCGCACGAAAGACTCCAAATAGTAATTCCCTTGAGCGAATGGATAAAATCCAATAAATCAAAAATCCTGCACAGCACAAAACTAAAATCACGATAAAGCTTAATGTTAATATGCCATTGGTGCTTTGGAAAATTGTATTGCTGCGAATTGTGGCATTATTTGTGGCACGATCCGCAAAACCCTTTAATATAATTTTTTCATTTTCAATGAAATCATACACTTCAGAGGTGTCATCCGTTTTATAATCCATCCATATTTGATATGGGCGCAATGCGTATGCTTTATTGGCCGCTTCATAATTTAGAATACCAAACAAATTATTCGTCATTTTTCCGAATTTTTCGTCGTACTCCAACTGCGCAAATCCAGGCCAATAATCAACGAATGCAAGAATTTCAAAACGACCTTCATTCCCGTTTGCGTGTTGCCCTGCTGATGTTAAGCTAATTCTCCCACCAACAGCATACCCATACGCTTCAAATGCTGAGCATAAAATAACGCCCTCTGGGTTGCTAGCTAGTAAGTTCAAATAGTAATTCATATGCTCATCCAACAAGCCGTCATTTATATATACCGTTTCTCCAAATTCCTTCGGATGAATAGACATAATGGTCGTTTGTGGAATCGAGTTTTTAGGTATTACTTTATCAAAACGCACACGTGTAACACTCTTTGCATGATTCAATGTTAAGTAACGAGCATATTCTGGCTCATAACATGCATATTCACTTGCGACACCTGCTCGAATAGAAGCACTATTATCTCTCCAAATTTCTTCAATGATAATATCTGCATTTCCATTCATATACGAAGCATTGTCCTCTGCATTGGCTAAAATAGTTCTTGCCACAGTGGAATTAAAAATACCTAATGCAACTGTTAAAATAAGAAATGCCATAATGAAAAACTGTTTCGTCCCTGTTCGAATAATTTGCAAAAAGGACGCATAGCTTGCTGGCTTCCAAAATCGCTTACCAATGAGAAATACCAATTTTACAATGAGTGGTTGAATACGTAGTGCAAATAACCCTGCCCCCAAAATAAATAGTGAGGAGCTTAAAAATAATAACGGATCCAAATCTTTTTCTGCCATAATCTCAAGACCTAATTGGCTTGCATCTTTTGAAAAAGCATAGTATCCATATAACGAAACCACTAGACAAACAATATCAAGCCCAAGTCTTTGCCATAATGGTGAGCGACGACGACTTCTTTTTTGTTTGGCATGTACAATCGAAACTTTACTGCGTTTTAAAACAGGAATCAATGTCACAGCAAGCGATATAAGTGCTGCGATAAGCCCATACACAAATACCTCTGATGTCATTTGAATATCTAGCGTACGGCGATTAACAAACTCTAAAAATGCATTTGCCGAACCAAGTACGCGGCATAAATAGCTTCCTAGCGGAATGGCAATCGCAAAAGATATCGCAATTAGTATGGTATTTTGAATGAAATACAATGCTACAATTTGCAATCTCCCTGCACCACGACTTTTTAGAAGCGCAATTTCATTTTCCTCTAGGTCAAGCATTTGACTGGAAATCATAAAAATAAATGCGCACAACAATACCAAAACAGGCACTTGCAAAATATAAAGCGTTGTAACCACTTTGTTTTGATTGTGGTAGAAGTTGTCAATAATCGTTACTAATGGTGGCGCTTTCATAAAGCCGTACGCTTTTCGCACGTCTTTTTGCGCTTCCATAATCCGCTCGGAAACACCTTTTGCATTGTCAGGTGTCAATACCGAATAATCGACAAATGAAGTCCATGTTGCTTGAATTTTGTATTTATTCTGCTCCATATCAAGAAAGTATTCTTCAAATATGTTTTCGTCAATAAAGAAACAATCTTTATAGGCATTCGGGAAACGCACCCAATATTCATCTTTATAATCACGATTGGCAAACACGCCAACAATACGAATTTTGATGGGATTACCCTGCTTGTCTTTTAGCGAAACATATTCAATTTCTTCACCAATGACCAAGTCTAAATTCAGCATCGTTGCTTCTGTAATAATTGCTTCAATAAATCCACCTTCCGTCAGCTGATTGGAATACATATTGCCAGAGTGAATAATGCTATGCTCGGCTAAATTCGTCAAGTTCATAATGCTTGCCGATTTCTCCCCCATCAAGCGCCATGTCGAATTGTATTTTGATTGTATAACATTCACTTGTCGAACGCTAGAGGTAAGTGGCACGCCCAAATAGCTTGATAAGTTATCATTAAAATCATCTAACTTTTGATAGCTTTGCAAGTCCTTATTTAGCGTAACGCTATAAGAGACGGTATTTGAAAATTCATTGTTATTGACAACATATTGTTCAAATTCATCATTAATCATCTTCTTTAGTGCTGCATTCTTATACATTGGATTACTGCAAGCAATGGCAATCAAAAGGATATTACCGATTAACAGACTGATGACCATCCATTTTTTATGTATCAGCTTTTGCGTAATAAATCGTAGCATACTAAATCTCCTTTAATCCATTTCCTCTGCATTGTATCGTAAAACATCGCCTTCACTTATACCATCTAACAACCATGCAACACCATTTTCTCTATTTTGAACCAATACCGTAACTGCCTCTTTCATGACAATGCCATCATCGTTTTCTTTTAGAATGTAGCTTTGTCCCTTATCATAAATCACACACGACTGTGGAATTAGCAAGATATTTTCAATCGTCTTTTGATACTCTACGACAAATTTTTTCTCAAATAACTGTTGGAATGTCATTTCCTCCACACGAATATAACTTACTTCCTTCACCATATCGACGTTCAAAAATTTATTTCCAGAAGCAACTTCGCCTTCATAAGTTTCTCCCGTATCAAAATTGCGAAGTGTTACCTTTGCACCATATGGAATCATCGCTTCCGCCATAATGGCTATCTCTTCTTTATCATCAAAAACCCAAGCAATGTATTCATCTGTCACATCTTCGCCTGCCTCATAATGATTAAACTGTACTACAATACCTGTTTTATCGGCTGTGATAGCAAATTCCTTGTTATTCCACTCCATGTAGTATTGATAAGTTTCACTTACCTCATCGGCGTTTGCTTTTTGCTCGTCTAATACTTCTTTGTCTTGTTCATATCGCTCATAATAATCAGCGAGAAGAGTATCCTTTTCCTTGCCATTGGGCATTTTTTTAATCGCTTTTAATTCGTCTTCCTTTTGGGTAACAAACTCTTTCTCTGTAATACGATATGCTTCTTGCAATTCTTCTGCCAAAAGGCGTGTTTTTTCGATTTCATAAAATTCGTATTCCATATGGCAAATTGCCAATTCGTCTCCCTCTGTAACGAGGCTGTTTTTCTCTAAAACATTGATAGGCGAATCGTAAATCAAACGACCTTTTGTTTCAGGAAATTTAATTTCCACCGCCTTAGGATATCCAAGCAAAACGCTCGCTTGTTGATTAATAATGTAATCGCTAGGTTCTACGATATATGTATCGCCATGCGTTTCCATTTCAGAAATGATCGTTGCGTAAACAGGCTCCGTTGTTTCTTCGCTGGCTTGTTGCTCTACCTCGTCATTATGTTTGCTCTTGCAAGCCACGAAAGATGTCATGATGCCCATAACAATGATACAAACAACTACTCTTTTTTGATGAAGAAATCTTTTATTGTTGAACATAGACGAATTCTCCTTCCTTTAGCCCTGCTTTTATTTCGACGTAATTATCACCACGTATGCCGATTTCCACATCTCTTTTAATACGATTTTCACCTTCTATCACATACACATAATAATTTTGTTTATCATTGTATAACATAGACTCTGGCAATGCGACTGTGTCTAGTACAGATTGCGTAATCATAACGAAATAACCATGCGCATCAAATGGAATCTTACCATCGGCAATTAGCGTTTCATCGACAACTTTGAATTGTAGCTTGTTTGTCTGCTCGCTTCTAGTCACATACTCGAGTTCAACCTCTTGATTATCAATCAATCCATAAAAGCGTTCTGACGAATTGACTTCTTTTAAAACACCTTCATCAATTTCACAAAAAATAGTTGTCTCATCGGCAATCACACAAACTTCTATGAATTGCTCAATATATTCACCCTGTTCAATCGTTCGAAGTCCTACTACAACGCCATCCTTTTGGGCGCGAATAATGCTTTTTCGAATTTTTTCTTCCTTCTCATCAATCATGTTGCTGATTTTGTCTAGCTCTTCCTTTCGTAGCGCTTTTGATTGGTTATATTTTGTCTCCATTATCTCCAAATCAACATGCGCCAATTCAATTGCTACTTGTGCATCACCACCAACTTGCATCTCATGTATTTCTTGTCTTTTTTGATTGATTTCTTTTGTAAATGCTTCTTCTTCATCAGCTATTTGCTCACTAAGCTCCATAAAACGCTCGATTTGACTGTTCATCTCTTCTTGGAATTGTTCTGTTTGAAGTGTGGCAATACGATCGCCCTTTTTTACTTTTGAACCGATTATGACATTGTATTCATCAAACACTCCATCTGTCTCGAAGTTGCTTGCCATCACACTTGGCACAACCGTTAATTTATGAATTTTTCTTTGTGACACATCTTTTTTCATCACTTGATATGAGGCAAATTCAATCTCAACTGGCGCAATCAATTCAGGAATTGACTGCTTTGTGTCTTCTCTTTTGCATCCCATAACGCCCATCATCATGAAGATAATTAAGCATATCGACAATTGTTTTTTTCTCATCAAAATTATCCTCCTTATTTTTTAATGACTTCGTCGCCCTCTGACAAGCCAGCTTTAATCTCTACAAATCCAGCGTAGCTACTTGCTAAACCGACTTCAATTTCCTTAACCTCTTTATAACCATTTTCGTTTATAACATTGACATAGTATTGATCATTCGCTTTATGAACGCTTAAAGATGACAAACGTAACACATCTTTTATTTCTTCAAATATAACGGTGCATTTTCCGCGAACACCCACATTTAAATCTTCTGTAATATCATCTAATTTTAATACAAGCTCATTTTCATTTTCGCTCTTAGCTACCGTTGTTTGATAAGTAGATTCGCCGATTAGAACCTCTATGCTTTGCCCTTCGTTAAAATGCGCGGCAAATTCTGTCGAACCTTTGAAAATGCACTCCGTATCATCAATGATCTTGTATATATTTTGATTCACGTCAACAAACCGATACATAATATGCGCTGCTTCAAATTTTATCAGACCATCAAACGGTGCATAAATCGAACGCTCTTCAATCGCTTTGTTTAGATCCTCTTTTAAAATGACATTCAAATAAATTAGATTGTCATAGGCTTTTTGTTCTTTTGCTTTTTTCTCATGATAGTGGGTTTCTATTTCATTGTATTCTTTTTGATTCATCCATCCATGATTAAGCTTGATTCGTGCCTTCTTAAGTTCCAACTCATATAGCTCAAAATTATTTGTCAATGAGCGATGGGCCGTTTCTTCTTGTTCGGTAATGGTATGAAGCTGATTTGTAAATTCGCTCACATCCATCTGTGCCAACAAATCGCCCTCTTTTACATAATCGCCTAAAGCGACATTCATCTTAACAACACGCCCTGAAATACCAAATCGCAAATCACTTTCTTGAATTTGTGTATATGTTACCAAAACCTCCGCCTTGCTAATCACATCTCCTCTTGTTACCTCTTCAATCACATAATCTTGCACTTCAAAGCTTGGGATAATCGGAACTGCTTGTCCAAGTTTTTCTTCTGGCAAGAGCATACATGCATTTAAATTTATCAGCATAGCACAGCTGCATAAAAAGCAAACAGGACGAATCCTCCTAAGATTAGCCCTGTTATACCTCTTCTTTTTATTATACGAGGAATAATTCATAAAAACCGTTCTCCTTTTGTTAAGAATCTTCTTATTTATGATTATCCCATATTTTTCTTTCTTCGTCAAGAAAAATTTACAGTTTAGAGATTAATATTGTATTATTTTTTTCGTCACGCACATAAAAACGAATTTGATTTTCCTCGCACATAACAAACATATTTTCTTCCAATAATTCTGTTGCCTTTTCTTTTGCTTTTTCATTGCTTTCATAAAAGCAAGTAACTACTCGTCCGTTCATTTCAAAGCCGTCAAAGCTCTTATTCTTCAAAGACTCTTTTACGTTATCAATAAGGCATGTTGTCTCCTCAATTCCTTGTGCATAACCTTTTGCATACAAATCAAAAATTTGTAGCATATATTCTGTTTGAACAGACAACGTAATGTCGCTTAGTAAATTGTTAAAATAGTTATGTATTTGTTCATTCTTCGTCGCAACTACGACAAGTCCCAATCCTGGCATACCATATGTTTTTGCCAATTCTTTTATAATATAGGTATCCGTATGGTTTGAAAGAAACTCTTCGCTTAGATGGCTTTTGTCTTGTGTATAATCCTTTTCTGTTTCATCAATGATATGATACTCGCCTTCAAGCATGCGAAGCAATGAGCGATCTGGCAACACGACTAAATATTCCTCATCAATATGTAAAATCTTCGAGGCAAGTAGGCGACAAACACGTATATCGGCACTTCGATAGCCAATGGTCTTTCTCTCCATAAATTGCATCTGTTCAATCATTCGTTTTGTTGGAAAACTCGCCGTATAAGGTGATGTAAAATCCACCAAGTTATCAAAACGCCAATAACCACCGTCAAAACGTGCATACGCATCATATTTTTTTTCAACTGGCATAAATAACGTATTGGCAATTTTCAAATCTTGAACATCATCAATCTCATACCATTTTTCATCACCTAACACATACGCTGATAAGACTGCCGCTTTTTTTTCGGCAACAACCTTTAGTACCATTTCATAATATTGGTTTAGTCCATAGTCCTTCATGAACTCTTCCATAAATGGCAAGTATATATCGCGTGAAAATTCCTTGCTAAATTTATATATATTCACCGTCTTAAAGTATTGATCTTCGTCGACAAAATGAAAGTTTTGTTTTTCAATAAGCTGCGCAACATTCTTCTCTGCATCCAATGTCACAAGTGTTCCATCCATCCATGCCTCATATGGTGCTACGGCAACAACATTGTCCTCTTTTGCATCAATCATATTTTGAAGCAAGCGTTCATCATAAATCAAATCCGATTCTATTAAAATCGTATCGTCCTTTTTTAACTCTTCACTAGCCAGATACAAGGAATAAATATTATTCGAGGTCGCATAGTCCTTGTTATCAACAAACACTAACTCCATATCGGTGATTTTTTCTTTTGCGTACGCCTCTAAGCGTGCTCCTTCATGACCGATTACAATAATAAAGCGATTAATCCCTACGTTCTTAAGAGCAATGGCTGTATGTTCAAGTAATGTCTTATCTCCAACTGTCACCATACATTTTGTTTGATCATTTGTGTACTTTCCTAAACGACTTCCTGTACCAGCGGCTAACATTAATGCTTGCATTGACTTTTCCCACTTCCTTACTCAAATAGAGTGTTATTTTTTTAACAATAGCATTCTAATCATACCACTTCTATCGTACGCTGTCAACTTTCATCTAATGATTTGCGTGTAAATAACACAACACGATTTCTTCCCATTTGTTTTGCTTCATACATCGCTAAATCAGCATGCTTTAGCAATCTTTTTAGTTCCCGACTTTCCTTTGTTGTCTCCATGCCAAAGCTTGCCGTAATATGGACGGTATCATCTTGGACTTCCAACACTAAATCCGATACGGTTTTTTGCAGCCGTTTGGCAAATGTAAAATCTGTATTTTCACTTATAATAACAAATTCCTCACCACCGTAACGACAAAACAAGTCACTCGCTTGTAAGTTTTCACAAATTGCATCGACAACCTTTTTTAGAACCTTATCTCCTGCAGAATGACCATATTGATCATTGATCAATTTAAATCGATCAATATCAAATAAAATAACGGCATAGTCCTTTTTTGAATTCCCAAGCAAAAACTCGGCTGTTTCAATAAAATGGCGACGATTCATAATGCCTGTTAGCGGATCGGTGGTGGCTAGTTCTTGTAGTCGCTCTATTAAATACATCTCTTCGGAAATATCGTGTAGTTGAATCGATAGACTATAAAGATTCTTCCAATTTTGAACCTTTCGAATGCTTGCGCGATAGGAATGTGTTTTCCCATCTTCCTCTAATTCAAAGATGATGGTGTCTTCTTTATGACTCAATAATTGTTTTGGCCAATTTCTGACCTTTTCAATCGACTCGGTCTCTTTAATGTGTTGCAAATCAGGGAAAATACACATCGCATATTGGTTGCAATATAGGAAATCGCCTCGATTATCGAGAATTACCAACCCATCTCCCATTGTCTCTACTGCCAAATCTCTTGCTCGAACAACGGCATCTAATATATCATTTTTCACTAGGCCAATGGCAAATAAGCCTTGACCAAGCGTCAAGGTAATCGGTGTCAAATCCAACCCTGTTGGCAAAATATCGAAGGAGTTTAGTAGATTCGCACCAAATCCTCCTGCTAAAGCAGCCATAAAGAGCATAATTTGTTGACGAAGCTTCTTTGAGCTTCTCGAAAAGCGCTTAATCAAAACAAAATACGCAGCGATAATACAAGAAATTGATACGACTTGATTGGCTATATGGAGCGAGCCTCTTGATAACTTCAAAAAGCCATCTACCATCTCGATATTTGTATAGTATAAGTGATGGTATGGGTTCGTAAATACGGTCAAATAAAATATAATCAAGTAACCAAAAGCGGCAATTCCTTGCCAACTTCGAAACTTCATTGGCTCAAATAAGCTAATAGAAGCAAGCAAAAAGAACCAAGGTAGCACTGGAATCGCAAAATTCTCTATCAATAAGCTTGCCCAAGCTCCATCTAATGTTGTGGCGTTCACCTCAGAAATATAGCCTAATGTATATACCATCAAAACAACGCACAACATAGTAAACCAAGCAGTTCTTTTACGTCTTGGTCGTGTCGCTGCAAATATAATAAGCCCCATATCTATCATTAAACAGAGAATTAAAACAGCCAGTAATATTGGCTTCATGGTCATCTCCTTTGTGGTTTTTTTATGATGTTTCTTCCAAAAAGTATCATACCACTACGAGAGGGCCTCGTCAAGCCTTCTACCGTTTAATCACCGTTTTGTCTCTTACTAATTCGCCTCCAATTCACAAAACCATAACAATCATTTACTAAGAAAATCACAAAGCAAATCACAACTGGCAAATACGATGGATTGTGTATTGTCGCCATAATCCACATCGTAATTAATACTACATCATTTGCTCCATATCCTACTCCATAAAATGGCGAACGCAAATACGTTAGTCCTGATGCAATAAAACTTGTTGTTACCGATAATGTACTAATCCAAAGATTCGTTGTATTGAAATAGCGAAGAATAAAATAAAATACGCCTGTTACAGCCAATGCCATTCCGACCAAAATCGTCCACTTTTTCCATGTCATAGTGGTAACCTTCACCTCATTTTCACCATCCTTATAAGGATTTTTAAGCCACGAGATTGTCGAAAGCAGCGCAATAGGTGCTGTCATTCCCAAATACGTAATCATCTCGCCATAATAACGAAACCGAACAGAAATAATCGAATAAAAAACGGCAAATACGACCGTTAGGGCTTGCCCTAGCGGATCTCCTTTTGCAAGAAAGATGAGCGCCGTTACGCCAATTAAAGAAGCCACTAACGTAAGGGGCATTTTATCACTAACGATAAGAAAGCTAATAACAATGCAAATAAGTGAGCTTATCCATAACGACCATTCAAATTTTGTCAATGTGAGAAATGGGTTTTGATAATGTTTCATACGAATTCTCCTCCTAAAGAGCCCTGAATGAGTAAAAAAATAGCACTCAATTGCTCATCTTCTAAGACCTAACGATGAACAATGAATGCTTTAATTACCCGGTGGCAATTGATTGTTTTATGTATTTGTAAGCACTTACGAGTGTATTATAGCATGTTAGCGCCAAATGTAAAGCCTTTTAATGCTTCTTTTCGTGACATATGGTAGAGGATGGACAATTTGAGCACCCGCATCCACAAGATGTCTTTCCCGCTTTTTTATCTTTAATCATTTTCCAAATAATCAGTGTTACGACACATATAAGTATCGCACAAATAATAATGGTTGCCAAATTCTCACTCAAAAATTCGTTCATATTATACCTCGTTTCTGGTTTTTTCTTTGCGAAGCAACATATAGAGCAATCCACATGCCACACAAATCGCAAATACAAATCCTACTATTTGTATACCTCCTGTTAGTGCCATTCCGATTTGATAGATAATTAGTGAAATCGCATAGGCAAATACACATTGATATGTGATAGCAAACGCTGTCCATTTCCAGTTATTCATTTCTCTTCGAATCGCTCCCATTGCTGCAAAACATGGTGCGCATAATAGATTAAATACTAAGAACGAATAAGCAGATAGTTTTGTCATTCCCTCAAAATCCAATACACCAAATACGCCAACGACTTCTTCTTTTGCAATCAACCCCATAACAGTTGCGATAGTTGCTTTGATATTGCCAAAGCCAAGTGGCGCAAACAACCAGCTAAGCGCATTTCCTAATATACCAAGCAAGCTATCTTCTAATGCCATATCTGGACTAAATATAACTGCTCCATTTTCGATTCCAAAAACGGAAGCACCCCAAATAACGATGGAAGCAAGCAAAATAACGGTTCCCGCTTTCTTGATAAAGGACCAACCTCTTTCCCACATTGAACGTAATAGATTGGGGATTGTTGGCCAATGATACGCTGGTAGCTCCATAATGAACGGTGCTACATCACCTGCAAATAACTTTGTTTTCTTAAGTATAATTCCCGATATAACAACGGCGAAAATTCCTAAGAAGTATGCACTTGGTGCAACCCACCATGCGCCATCAAATAAAACAGCCGTAATAAGCGCAATAATTGGCAATTTTGCTCCACATGGTATAAACGAAGTTGTCATAATTGTCATTTTTCGATCTCTATCATTTTCAATCGTTCTGGATGCCATAATTCCTGGTACGCTACATCCTGTTCCAATGAGCATTGGAATAAATGATTTTCCTGACAAACCAAATTTTCTAAAAATACGATCCATCACAAATGCAATACGTGACATATAGCCACACCCTTCAAGAAATGCTAATAGCAAGAATAAAATCAACATTTGTGGCGCAAAACCAAGTACCGCTCCTACACCACCAATAATACCATCAATCAATAAGCCATTTAGCCATGCTGGTGTTCCAGCCTTTTCTAAACCTTCCTCAGCTAATACAGGGATACCTTTTACCCATATACCATAATCACTCGCCTCTGGAACGTCTTCGCTCTCTTCATCAAATGCGGCTTCATATAGCGCTACAATATCAAAGCCTTTTTCAGCAAATGCCTCACTATATTGTTGGTACAGTTGATCAAAATCGGCGAAGCTTTTATCGTCAATTGCTCCTTGTAAATCCTCTGCACCGATAACGCCCGCTTCTTGTGCCTTTTCAAGAATCTCTTGCATCTCATCTGTCCAAACATTCTCTTCGGTATATTGATTCATGGCATCTTCATAATCCGCCAAACCAATGCCAAAAAAGTGCCATCCCTCACCAAACACACCATCATTCGCCCAATCGGTTAACAACGCCCCCACAGTAGAAACCGAAATAAAATATATCATAAACATAATAACTGCAAAAATCGGAAGTGCTGCAAAGCGATTCGTTACCACTTTATCAATTTTTTCAGAAGTTGATATGCGTCCTTTATCCTTAAATAGAACACATTTTTTTACAATTGAATCAATATAATTATATCGCTCGGTAATGATAATGCTTTCGCTATCATCATTTAGTTGTTTTTCGCAAGTTCGAATATCTTTTTCAATATGTTCGATTTGCTCTTTTGTCACTTGCAATTTTTCAATGATTTTTGTATCACGTTCAAATAACTTCATTGAATAAAATCGTTGTTGTTCATCTGGCAAATCGTGCAAAATAGCCTCTTCAATATGCGCCAAAAAATGCTCAACTGGCCCCGAAAAGCTGTGACGAGGAAGCCATGTTTCATTGACCGATTCAATTGCTGCCTGTGCCACTTCAAAAACACCCTCTTCTTTTAAGGCAGAAATCTCAACAACCCTTGTGCCTAGTTCTTTTGATAATTTCTTAATATCAATGCGATCGCCTTTTTTTCGAACAACATCCATCATATTAATCGCTACAACAACAGGAATTCCCATTTCAATTAATTGTGTTGTTAAAAATAAATTTCGCTCTAAATTGGTACCATCTACAATATTTAATATAACATCTGGACTTTCGTCAATTAAATAATTTCGTGCCACAACTTCTTCTAATGTATAAGGCGACAATGAATAAATTCCTGGCAAATCGGTAACGGTAATATCTTTATTGCTTTTTAGCTTACCTTCTTTTTTTTCAACGGTAACACCTGGCCAATTACCAACATATTGATTCAACCCTGTTAATGCGTTGAACAATGTTGTCTTTCCTGAATTGGGATTTCCAGCAAGTGCAATTTTTATAGACATATCTTCCTCCTATTATTAGCCACTTCTAACTTATTCTTGTTTTAAAAGTGGCCCTCCATCCACTTCTAATTTCCTTCTATTTCTCTATTCCTCTACATCGATAAGTTCTGCATCCGACTTTCTAATCGATAGTTCATAACCGCGAACAGCTACCTCAATTGGATCACCAAGTGGTGCGACTTTGCGAACGGTTACCTTCGTTCCTTTCGTAATTCCCATCTCCATAATGCGCCTTTTGGTAGGGCCAACGCCATTAATCTTTACGATTGTAACGCTTTTCCCAGGCTTAACTGATTTTAATGTTTTCATTTAGTCTCCTTATCCATCACGAGTTAGCTAATGCTAACTAATCATTCAAACAATCGGTTAGCCATCGCTAACCGATTAGTATCTTAGCATTATTAAAAACCGTTGTCAACTACTTTTTTTATTTTCTATTAGATTGCGCATTCCCCTACATTTTGCTACACTATCTTTATCACAAAATACTTTAGCCCAAAAGAAAGGGAGCATTATGAACACCTTGCACGAAGCCATTTCTTCCATTATCTTTGCACACCCTTACAAACTTATTTTAAGCAAACCACATAACAAACAAATTCCCTATCGGAAAATAACCATCGAAAAGAAAGAGGCGTTTTATCAGCTTTCTCAATATACCCAAAAGCAAGTGTTTCATAAGAACATTTCCTTCGATAAGCTCGCTTATGAGTGTGAGCAAATCGTTGGCGTTCAATTTATGCAACTCAATGCATGGGATGAAACACATGAACATATATTGCTAATGAGTGCAAAAGGCCATATTACATATAAAACAAAACAAACAAAACAAGCCCCTCTCATCTCCACGCATAACCGCAAAAAACATTACATTTTTGAGGAAGGTATAATTGCCCCACCACTTGTGGATATGGGCATCTTGACAAAAGAGGGCAAGGTTGTTCAATCTATGTACGACAAATTCAAACAGATTAATCGCTTTATCGAATTAATTGATGATGAAATCAAAAAGCTTGATCAAGACCATCTAACCATTATTGATTTTGGTTGTGGAAAATCGTATTTGACCTTTGTTCTTTACTACTACTTGACCGAAATCAAGCACATTTCGACACATATTATCGGGCTTGACTTAAAAGAAGATGTCATTAATCATTGCAATGCGACTGCAAAAAAATACGGGTACGAGCATTTGCATTTTGAATTAGGCGATATAAACGGCTACCATGCACCATGCGCTATTGATATGGTGATTTCCTTGCATGCCTGCGATGTGGCAACGGACTTCTCCATTTACAATGCGATTCGCTGGAATGCTAAATTAATTTTTGCTGTTCCTTGTTGCCAACACGAATTAAATAAACAAATCACATCAAAGCATTTGCCCATTTTAACACGTTACGGTCTTATGAAGGAACGCTTTTGCGCGATTGCTACCGATACGATACGAGCGAACCTTTTAGAATGTTGTGGCTACAAAACACAAATTGTCGAATTTGTTGATTTCGCACATACGCCGAAAAACGTTTTAATTCGTGCCGTCTTCCAATCAAATATGTCGCTAGACTATAAGAAAAAAGTCTTTTTAGAAATACAATCACTACTTGATGAATTTCAATTTTCTCAAACCTTATACCAATTATTGGCCAATGAACACCACTTTGAATCCATTATGCCTTTTGTTCCTTTAACAAAACAAGAATAGGAGGAACTTATGAGCAATGTTTATGTCTTTACCGATTATGATTCTTTAGGCGAGGAACAGATTAAGCTTTTTGCGAGCTCCTTTCCAGATGCGTGGCAAAAACAGCTACACCGTTATCACAACCACATGGACCAATGCAATTTTATGATGGGGAGAACGCTTTTGCGTTATGCACTTTATAAGGATTATGGTATTCGTGATATACTAGCCATTTCCTATCATGCGCAGGGAAAACCCTATTTCCCTGAAAATCCATCTATTCATTTTAATATAAGCCATTGCAAAAAGGGCGTTGTTTGTGCCATTAGCCATGCGCAAATTGGCATTGATATTGAAACCATTCGACCATTTCATTTGAAAACGGCAAAACACATATGCAATGAAGAGGAATTTGATTTTATCGTCCATAGTACTTCACCCGACCTTGCCTTCTCAAAACTTTGGTCAAAAAAAGAGAGCCTTATAAAATATACGGGCAAAGGTCTCCAAACCGTCTTACCCTCTATTTTAAAAGAAAATACCATTCCGATTGAATTTTATGACTATGAGGGACTTATCATTCATGTATGTGGGGAAAAACCAAATTCTTTATTCCCTCTTTCGATTACCGACCTTATCAATATACAATTGTTCTAAAAAATATTCTTTTTCTGCTCCTTATTTTGTGCTATACTAATTGCAAGCAAATGTACTTATTCTAATTATAAAGGAGATTGCCATGTCAGCAAATGTTACCATTCTTGATCACCCACTTATTCAACATAAAATTTCTATGTTGCGTGATGTAAACACAGGCACAAACGAATTTAGAAAACTCATTGAGGAAATTGCCAATTTGATGGGCTATGAAGCCTTACGTGATTTGCCAACCGAGCTAGTTGAAGTGACGACACCATTAGAGGTTTGTCAAACACCGATGATTTCAGGAAAGAAATTGGCCGTTGTTCCGATTCTTCGAGCAGGACTTGGTATGGTAAATGGCATTTTGGCCCTTGTACCCACTGCTAAAGTAGGTCATATTGGCTTATATCGTGACCATGACACCCATGAGCCACATGAATACTATTGCAAATTACCTTCCCCAATCGAACAACGAACAATCGTTGTAACCGATCCTATGTTAGCGACTGGTGGTTCTGCTGTTGCTGCCGTTGATTTTATTAAACAACATGGCGGTGTGACGATTAAATTCATGGCGATTATTGCTGCTCCAGAAGGTGTAAAGGTGCTACAAGAGGCACATCCAGATATTCAAATTTATATCGGGTGCTTAGATCGTGAACTAAATGAAGATGCCTATATATGTCCTGGTCTCGGCGATGCTGGTGATCGCATATTTGGTACAAAATAAAAATAAAACAAAAAAAGAGGTTGTTGCAAATCATTCATTTGCAACAATCTCTACTTTTTTAGAATTGATCGGTAGTTTCTTTTGTGTTCTCTTCTACATTTTCTTCTACATTTTCTTCTACATTCTCTTCTATTTTCTCTTCTACTTCTGGTATTGTCGTATTTTCTTCAAAAGCCACTTTCTCATCTTTTGCTTCTAATTCACCATTGAAGTATGGATTATAACGTATATTTAAGAACTCTTCGCGCTCTTTTTTGAATGTTTTTACTAATGCTTGATCAAATCCACAAATTACCCATGGCGCTTTTTCGTTAAGCTGTGCAAACAATGCCTGTGCATGTTTTTCTGCGAATTTAATAACCGTTTTCTTTCCATCCAATGTGAATAAATGCAATTGTTGTTGTGCAGGAATTCCATTGTAGTGGAATGTATAACAATACACCCAAACAATATCCTCATTTTTAAGAATATTCACTTTGTAATTCTTCACATACAGTGTATACTTTCGTCCGATTACCACTCGTTTTCCGATAATATTTGCTTCGCCTAAATCACTATCGATTTGTACCTTGCTTGGCACATCTCCTTTTTCAATTGCCTTTTCTAATGGCGCATCCCATTTGATAAACGCTACGCAAAAACCTGTCACTAGACATATTGCAAGACAAATGCCACAGATGATCCATCCAAGCACTATAATCGCTGGATCCGTATTGTATTGAAGTTGCACATTCACATAGTAGTCAATTGCTAACTCTGAAAAGCCTTTCATTTCTTTTTCGAGCTCATCAAGTGATTGGTGATAGAATGTCTTTAAATCTCCTGTAAGAGGCTTTAGTGTTCCCTCAACCACTAATTCCGCATCAAAATAACCACTAAAATCACCCTCTTCTTCAAACATCGCTTCGTACTTTTTCATTTCTTTTTTAGGAACTACTACCGCATATACCACATCTTTGTCTGTATCATAAGCGATATAGCCCATTTCTGTGACAACGCCCTTCTCAGTACGTTTTTCTGAGAAATAGGAAATCAACACCGAATCCTTTGTGATAACTTGCGTATTTTTGTACTCACTTGCCTTATCAAAATCAATGTTCTTTGGACTTAGAAATAAAGGCTTATACAAACCTAATGCAAAAAATGCAACTACCAAAACGATAAAACTAATTAGTAGCGTTCTTGATGAATTCTTAATGAATTCTCTTCGTAAATTAAAAATCATGTCATAACCTCTCTTGTTTGTTTTTATAGCGCTTATAGCGGATTATCCATAAACTCCAAAAATTCTTTTAGAATTTTTCGTGCCTCACTAATTTTCGTGGGATTTTGTGTATCAAGCACCTTTTCAAATGCTCGTATTTTATCTTCAATAACCTCTCGATCAATTCCCAAGCTTTGCTCATAAAGGTTTTCTGCCTTTAATAATAAATACTTGTTTTCCTCTTGCTCTCTAGGTGGCACTTTTAAGTAAGCAAGCTCTTTAAGACGCTCTTCAATCTCCTCGTCGGACATATTGACGTCTTGTCCCTTAATCACCTTTTTAGTACGCTCACCTGTTGAAACAATCAACACTTCAACCTCTAGCAATGAATTGATATCGTATGTATACGTGACATCAATCGCTTCCTCACCAGCCTTTGCTTTTGGTACCGTCACTTGCAACTTCCCAAGCAACACATTATTTGCGGTGTAGCGACTCTCCCCTTGTAACACATCTACCGTAATGCGTGTTTGATTATCACGTACTGTAAAAAGGCGTTCCGTTCTACTTGCAGGAATAATGGTATTGCGCTCAATAATAGGGAAGAAATGACCTGGTTCATAGTAATTATCATTCTTTTGAACAACTACCTCTGTTCCCAATGTAAATGGGCATACATCCGTCAAAATGATTTCTTTGATTTGTTTATTTCGCTCTTTCATTGCTCCTTGAATGGCAGCGCCAATCGCAACTGCTTCATCTGGATTAACCGATATGTCTGGCATTTGCAAAAACACCTTCGCAACAAAACGGCGAATAATCGGCAATTTTGTTGCACCACCAACCAAAACAACCTTATCAATTTCTGAAAGCTTAATTTTTGCATCTGCTAAGCTTCGTTTAATCGGCTTTTTGATTTCTTCTAGTAGCGATTCGCAAGCATCCTCATACTCTTTCATATTGATGTCAGACTCAAGCATTTTTTCATTATGAATAAACGTGAATTTTGCGGTTTTATCCGTTGAAAATTGCTTTTTGCATTTCTCCGCTTGCTTATGAAGCTGACTTTTCTCTTTTTGTGACAATGTCTCTTTTTCAAGCGCATGCTCTTTGCAGAAGAGATCCTCCAATACATCTGTAAAGTTTTCGCCACCTAAAAAATTGTCTCCTGCAACGGCTTTGACTTCAAGTATATTTTTATACAACTCGATAATGGATATATCAAATGTACCACCACCAAAGTCAAACACCAAAAATTTCGCATCGTCTTTTGCTTGATACAAGCCATACGCAATTGCGGCAGCTGTTGGCTCACTAATAATACGCTCAACACGCAAATTGGCTAACTCACCAGCTCTTTTTGTTGCTCGTCTTCGTGCTTCATTGAAATAAGCGGGAACGCTAATAATGACTTCCTCAACGGTCTCACCTAAATAATGCTCGGCATCTTCTTTCAATGATTTTAGGATAAAAGAAGCAAGCTCTTCAGAGGTGTATTCTTTCCCTGAAAGCATATACTTTTTCTCGCTTCCCATCGTTCGCTTAAACAGATGAGCTGCTGTATCAGGATATAAAGCTAAACGTTCCTTGGCAACTTCACCAACATAGATCATTCCCTCTTCATCCACACTAACTACCGATGGCGTCAATTTCTCCCCCATTCGATTTGGGATAATCTTTGCCCCCTCTTCTGTAAATACAGAAATTAAACTATTGGTTGTTCCTAAATCAATTCCTAATATCACGTTTTCTATTCCTATCTATTTTTTTCAATTTCACGTAATCGATACGTCACGTATGCTTCATTTGGATCAATTTCTAGTGCCATTTTGAAATATGCAACGGCTTCATCTAGGTTTCCGAGTGCTTCAGCGTATAGGCCTTTTGCAACATGTAATTCAAGACAACCGCCAAATTGACAAAACGTACATCTTGGTGCATTTTCAATTTCGTCCATGTAGTATTTCGCACATTCTAGGTCTCCTGCATACAAATACAATTTGAACAAATCATATACCTTAATTGCATACGCATACGTTTTCTCTAAAAATTTTGCAATAGAACCATGCTCTTTTTCCAATGCACTAATTGCCTCTTGTAGCAAGCTTTTTTGATTATTTATCTCTTTTGGGCTTGCATTTTTCAAGCACTTGGTCTGATGGTATGTAATTTGCATAATGCCTTGAATACCGTCGATTTTCCTATCGGCATTTTCAGCAAGATTTTTTTCGTTCAAATAATACTTCAGTGCTTTTTTAGAATTTCCGTCCATATATTGATAGAAGTCAGCAAGAAAATCTATGACGTTCGTATCTTTTGGCGCTATCTTATATGCTTTTTTATAAAATGCAAGTGCCTGCTTAAAATCACCCATTTCTTCATTAGCTGCGCCTATCGTCGTAAGGGCTCTCACTTTTGATTGCGGATCGTTTGCTCGTTTTAATTGCTCCTTCGCACATTCAATCGCCATCTCATATTGTTTGCTTCGACGATAATACTCTGTCAACTTTTTATCCGTATTAATTTGAGGAAAATGCTCCTTCACCTCAAACAATACAGCAATCGCTTCATTAAAACGGTTAGTCGCTGCATACACGCCTGCTAAATGCATTCTAACAAAGCCAATCTCATAATCCACATCCAGCTCAACTGCCTTTTTAAATGCCTCGATTGCCTCATCGTATTGGCGAAGTGCTACATAGGCAATACCGAGATTTCCATAGGCAAAACCATTTTCCGAATTATACTCAATCGCTTTTTGACAATCTGTAATGGATTCTTTATATTGCAAACCATCAAAATATATCAACGCTCTCTCAATACGATAATACGATGAATCCATTACGCTTAATTGCTCTGTTCCATAATGGATTGCTAAATCATAATCTTCTCGTTTTCCCATTCTATCAAAACGTTTTGAATACATACGCATAATGCGATTATTCGCATTTGGATGATTTTTATTAAGCTCAAGTACCTTTTTAAATTGCTCGATTGCCTTTTTCTCGCATTGCGACTCTTCTGTATCGGTTTGTTTTGTATTCTTACTAAATTCAACTAGCGAATTTCCGTAGCGATAGAATACTTCTGAATTTTGATATTCGCTCGCCAATGCCTCTAATTCATCTAATGCGACTTGTAAATCACCCATCTCCTCTAACATATCGACCTTTAGTAAGCGAAGTTCTTTTGAATGTTTTTTGTTAATAGGATTAATTAACTTCTTAACATCTTTATTGAGTCCTAATCGTAACAATGTCTCACATCGTCCTTTTAATAGGCGAAGTGTATCCTTTTCAATGGCTTTCGCATTGGATTCATCGGCTTCGTTTTTAAGTCGTTTTTCGATTTCGTCATACTTTGCAAGAAGTGGGCGAATATCGTGTTCATTGTCCGCCAATGCTCTTTGCAAACGTGTCGCTTGCAACTCAATCCAAACGCTTGTAGCATCATTTTTTGTTGCCATATCAAGAAATTCTTCTACGCCCTTATAATCATCATAGGCAAAAAACATATCAATCACAGTTGCATAAATTTCACTATCCTGCTTATATATTTCGAGCGCACGATAAAATGCATCAATCAAATTCTGTGCTTGTCGCAATTCATCATAACACATAACGATTTTACGTGCTGCGGGGTAAAATTGTCTAAGTGCTGATTGTGCCAAAATGTCCTCGCATTTTTCGATACATTTTTCGTATTGTTTCATTTCAAACAATAAATTTGCCTGATTTAATTGGTATTCAGCAACCAAAGAAATATCTTTTTCTTGACTATAATCGAAGACACAATATGTATATGCTTCCTCTAATAACTCCATGCGTCTCTTTTCGCTTTTTTCTTTTTCTGCCATTTGAAAATAGCATATGGAAACCAAATAGTTGGCTAGCATAAAACGCATTTTTTTTCTTTTTGTCTTTTCTGTACCATCTAACTCAAGTTTATCAATTTCCTCAAGCCACAACAGTAAGTATTGGAGAGACTGCTCATGCTCGTCACATTCCAATAACACACGACTACGAAGATTGTAATAATCAAGACGAATATCGTCCGTCACTTCAATACTATCTAAACAAGCAAGCACCTCTTTGTTTTCTTTTCGTTGGAAATAAATCCATGCAAGCTCCATGACTTCTTCTTTGTTTGTTGGATCATTGGCAACTTTTTCTTTTTGCAAATCAAAAAGTTTCTCGTTAATCATATGGAATTTTTCTTCGATTTCATTCATAGCAGAATCCAACTCAATGATATTGAAGCAATATTCTTTTGCCTTTACATAATCCTCAATCGCTATATAATAATCCACCATATGATAAAGAGCTCCATAAAATCGTGGATATTTTTCATTGAATGCAAGCAACCACTCTGATGCCGCCAAAATTCCTTCATATTCAATTTCTATATTGAGTCCTTCATACTCAAAATAGGATACCTTATCATAATAAGGTTCAACTAGCTCACGCAAGCGGTACGCTTCGTCTTTATTGCCCGTTTTATGGGCATATATCATTTTCTCAACCGTAAAAGCAGGATGTTCAATATGATATTGGTCCATTTTTTCGATTTGTGCGCCCGCTTTTTCTAGTTCATTATCACTAAGCAATCTAGAAAGCATAATCCATTCATGAATAAACTCATCCAATGGTGCATCATCCGCGCATTTTACCCATTCCAAATTAAAGTTTTGTTTTGTATCTTTTGATGAGATAACAAAGTCTATAAAATCACTTGGAAAAATCTCAATCAAGTCTTCTCTTCCCGCTTCAATACTAAAAACATCCTCCATAAGCTGGTAAATATTTTGTCCAACTCGAAAGTTGTTGTATATATATTTTAAGAGCTCCTCCCGTGCGACATTGACGGTACTAAAATCCTCGCAAATATCCGCATGAAATAGGCGCTTCCAATTTTCAAAATCAATTCTTCGGGAAATATTCTGGTATATCGCATCAATCTGGCGAATCCACTCTCCCGTTACTGCATGATCAAATAGCGGATTTTCTTCCTCCGCTTGCTCATCTATATCACTTAAACGCATTGCTTCTTCATACGCTTCTCGAAGAAGTTTAAATTTTTCTGGCTCATCCTCTGGATTCGTCATAGGGAGAATCGCAAAATAAGCCTCTTTAATTAGCCCCTTATCTTTTGTTTCTTCTATTTGTAATATACTAAAAATAGTTTGTTTATCCATCGTTTCCTCCCAACTTTTATACCTATTTCATTATAAAAAGCAAAGCAACCGTTTGTTCTTCACCCAAACGGCTGCTTGCTGATGTGAAAACTATTATTCGTTAATTTTACGTTTCACATAAGTTGTATGAAGCAATTTGTGTGCTTTATGACTTCCTGGCTTCTCTAAGTATGATTTGTATACTTCGATTACATCAGGATTCTCATGTGATTTACGTATAACATTTACAGCATCTGCATCATATAACACTTTTGCTCGCAATCCGCATACATCTACCGTATTCATAACACTTCCTGGTTGTTGTGGTTGACCACCACCATTGATACATCCACCAAGACATCCCATGATTTCGATAAAGTGATATGTCTTTTCACCACTCTTAACTCTTTCAAGTAGTTCTTTTGCATTTGCTGTGCCAGATGCAACAGCAACATTGACATCCAAATCACCAACTTTATAAGTTGCTTCTTTTACGCCTTTTAATCCACGAACTTCTGTGAAATCCAATTTCGCTAGCTCTTCGCCAGTAAGTTTTTCAACGGCTGTACGAAGTGCAGCTTCCATAACACCACCAGTTGTACCGAAAATAACGGCAGCGCCTGTTCCTGAACCAAGTGGATTGTCATAGCTTTCATCTGGTAGGCTGTTAAAACGGATACCTACGCGCTCAATCAAACGTCCTAGTTCTCTTGTTGTCAATACAATATCAACATCTGGATAACCAGTGCCATCTTCATTTTCTCTGCCCATTTCAAATTTCTTTGCTGTACAAGGCATCACACTAACGCTAACGATATCTTTTGGATCGATTTGCATCTTCTCTGCATAATAGGATTTTACAATCGCACCAAACATTTGTTGTGGTGATTTACATGAAGATAAATTGTCGATAAATTCTGGGTAATAATACTCGCAATATTTGATCCAACCTGGTGAACATGAAGTGATAAGAGGTAGTGTCTTGCCATTGGCAACACGATCGATAAACTCATTCGCTTCTTCAACAATTGTTAAATCCGCACTAAAGTTTGTATCAAATACTTTATCGAAACCAATTCTTCTAAGAGCGGCAACCATCTTGCCTTCTACATTTGTACCGATTGGTAAACCAAACATTTCGCCTAATGCTGCACGAACAGCTGGTGCTGTTTGAACAACAACATGCTTTGTAGGATCAGCAATGGCTTCAAGAACGGCATCACTTGCATCCTTTTCGCTTAATGCACCTGTTGGACATACATTGATACATTGTCCACAAGAAATACAACTTGTTTCAGCAAGTCCCTTTCCAAATGGAGAACCAATTTGTGTTGTAAATCCACGCTCGTTTGCGCCAATCACGCCAACCGCTTGAACCTTCTCACAAACAGCTGTACATCTTCTACATAAGATACATTTTGAATTGTCACGAATCATATGTGTTGCTGAACAATCGATCTCTGTTTCCATCACATCGCCATCGTATTTTCCTTCGTCTTCGACTTTCATCTCGCGTGATAGTGTTTGCAGTTCGCAATTACCACTTCTTACACATGAAAGACATTTACGATTATGTGTTGAAAGAATAAGTTGTAATGTATTCTTTCTTGCTTCTAGTACTTTTGGTGTATTTGTGAACACTTCCATACCTTCGTTGATTGGAAATACACAAGTAGCCACAAGACTTCTAGCACCCTTAACTTCTGCTACACAGATACGACATGCGCCAATCTCGTTGATTTCTTTTAGAAAACAAAGAGTAGGAATTTCAATGCCGGCAATTCTGGCAGCTTCAAGGATTGTAGATCCCTTTGGAGCAGATACATCAACTCCGTTTATTTTAATTGATACGTAATCCATGAAAGACTCCTCCATTACTTTTTGTAAATAGCTTTAAATTTGCATTTTTCCATACAAGCGCCGCACTTGATACATTTATCTTGATCAATAACATGTGGTTGTTTCACCGTTCCAGAAATGGCATTTACTGGACATACGCGTGAACATAATGTACAACCAACACATGTGCTCTCATCAATATTAAATGTTAAGAGGTCTTTACATACACCAGCTGGACAACGTTTTTCAACGATGTGAGCTATATATTCGTCTTTGAAATAACGAAGTGTCGAAAGAACTGGGTTTGGAGCTGTTTGGCCAAGTCCACATAATGAGTTATCTTTAATGTGGTAGCACAATTCTTCAAGCTTATCTAAATCTTCAAGAGTTCCTTGTCCTTTTGTAATCTTATCAAGAATCTCTAATAAACGTTTTGTACCGATACGGCATGGTGTACATTTACCGCATGATTCTTCAACCGTAAATTCAAGGAAGAATTTCGCGATATCAACCATACAATCTGTTTCATCCATAACGATCAAACCACCTGAACCCATCATCGAGCCGATTGAAATTAAGTTATCGTAATCGATTGGTACATCAAAATGTTCCATAGGAATACATCCACCTGATGGTCCACCTGTTTGAGCTGCTTTAAATTGTTTTCCGTTTGGAATTCCGCCACCGATTTCTTCAATAACTGTACGAAGTGTTGTTCCCATAGGAATTTCAACAAGACCTGTATTATTGATTTTACCGCCAAGAGCGAATACTTTTGTTCCTTTTGATTTTTCAGTTCCCATAGAAGCGAACCAATCTGATCCATTAAGGATGATTTGAGGAATATTCGCATATGTCTCAACGTTGTTTAAGATCGTAGGTTTTCCAAAAAGACCTTTTTGTGCTGGGAATGGAGGACGAGGACGTGGCTCACCACGATTTCCTTCGATTGATGTCATAAGCGCTGTCTCTTCACCACAAACGAAAGCTCCTGCTCCAAGACGAATATCAACATCAAAATCAAATCCTGTTCCGAAAATGTCTTTTCCTAATAATTCTGCTTCACGTGCTTGGTTAATCGCAATTTGTAGACGATCTACAGCGATTGGATATTCTGCACGAACATATACATAACCTTGATTTGCACCAATTGCATAACCTGCAATCGCCATCGCTTCCAATAAGGCATGTGGATCACCTTCAAGAATCGAACGATCCATGAATGCACCTGGATCTCCTTCATCGGCATTACAGCATACATATTTTTGATCAGCATCGTTGCCCTTGGCAAGTTTCCATTTAAGGCCTGTAGGGAAACCACCGCCTCCACGACCACGAAGTCCGCTGTCTAATAGCGTTTGGATAACATCATCTGGTGTCATCTCTGTGAGAACTTTACCTAATGCAGCGTATCCGCCTGTCGCAATGTACTCTTCGATAACTTCTGGGTTAATAACACCACAATTTCTAAGAGCGATACGATGTTGTTTTTTGTAGAAATCAGTATCTTTAAGAGCCTTGATTTCATCTTCAACAACTGTTTCTTGGTAAAGAAGACGGGTAACAGGACGTCCTTTTAGCAAATGCTCGCTAACGATTTCAGGAATATCCTCTATCTTAACCATCGAATAAAAAGTCGCTTCTGGGTATACGATCATAATAGGTCCTAATGCACAAAGTCCATGACAACCTGTTTGTACAACCGAAACTTCTTCATTTAGTCCATTTTTGTCTAATTCATCTTGAAGTGCCGTAAGAATCTTTTGGCTTCCCGAGGAAGCACAACCAGTTCCACCGCATACTAAAATGTGTGAACGATACATCAAATTCTTCCTCCTGATTATAAGTTTTCTTCGTTTAATGTATATTTTGCTACAACCTGACCACGAATTAAATGTTGTTCTACAACTTCTAATGCTTTTTCAGGATTCATTTTTACGTAAGTAACTTTTTCTTGGCCTGGAGCCATAACTTCTACAATCGGTTCATATTGGCAAAGTCCAATACAACCTGTTTGAGTAACAGAAATGGTTTCTGTTAAGTTCTTCTCTTGAATTGCGTTTGAAATTGCTGTTAGAACTGGTCTCGCACCACTTGCAATACCGCAAGTCGCCATACCAACAACAACTCTAGTTTGTGAATCGCCTTCTGAACGAAGTCCGATTTGTCCAGCCATCTTCTCGCGAATGGCTTGTAATTCTGCAAGAGTTTTCATGTTAACCTCCTAATTTGTTGTGCGTTCAATATACTTTCCCGCCATCAACTTCTTTTTTATTCTCAATTAAAAATTCCATAATGTAGTTTGAAACGTCCGGTACATCAAATGGGACATCCCCTAATACCTCTCTGAATTCTCGTGTATCTAGCACAAACGATGCTTGATTAAATGCATATCGAAAAACAAAATCAATGGTTGGATGATATACAATTAATGAATGAATGCTTCCTGCTACATCTCCTAATGGCATCCGATCAATATGTGATAATACAAATCTCGTTTTGATAATGGTTCCTTCGTTCTTTACTGAAGAAATTTCAAAATCTCCGCCTGTCGCTTCTGCAGCGAGCTTAAAAAAAGGAACACCTAATCCAACAGAGCGTGTTGTTCTTGTCGTATAAAACGGATCAATCACGCGCTCGACTTGTTCTTTCGACATACCGTAACCATTGTCCTTAATGGAAACATATAAAGAGTCACTCGTCTCATCAACACGAACATCGATTTCCACCAATGTCGCTTCTGCTTTTGTCGAATTCAATGCAATGTCTAATATATTTAACGATATTTCTGTTAACATAGACTATTTGCGGTACTTTTCTACAATGCCTGCTACATCATCAACGCCTAAACGACCATATACTTCGTCGTTCACCATCAATACTGGGGCAAGGCCACAAGCACCTACACAACGGCATGAGTCAAGCGAAAATCTACCATCTTCTGAGCACTCGCCATTTGCAATGCCTAGTATCTCGGACAACTTATCAAATAAGTTTCCTGCTCCCTTAACATAGCAAGCTGTGCCAAGGCAAACTGAGAATTGGTATTCTCCCTTAGGTTGCAATGAAAACTGAGAGTAAAATGTGGCGATACCATAGATCTTTTCTAGTGGTATACCTGTTTCATCTGAAATGATTGTCTGAACTTCAATTGGAAGATATCCATAGATATCTTGTGCCTTTTGCATAATCGCCATAAGAGCACCCTTATCTCCTACATGTTCAGCAATAATTTGTTTTAAAGCTGCTTCCTGAGCATCTGTTCCCTGAAATGGGACGCTTGGTTTCGTGAAAGCCATTTTCAAACCTCCTAACTGGTCATTGTACATACTCTAGTATAGTAACATATTCTTTTTTAAAAAGCTATATTAACGTTAAATATTTATCAAGAGAATATTGATTATTTTTCAGTACAATGTTATTCTATAAATAGGAAATAAGAATACGAATTAGCGAGGTATTTGTATGACAATAAGAGGCGTTCAAGACATTTTGAAAGCAAAATGCTTAAGTGGAGCCGAATTGTTAGATTCCGAGGTAAAAAGCGCCTGCGGTTCTGACATGATGAGTGATGTGTTAGCCTTTACGAAAGACCATTCCGTATTGCTAACAGGTTTATGCAATCCACAAGTGATTCGCACAGTTGAATTACTTGATATTGTATGTATCGTTTTTGTACGCGGAAAAAAACCAGATGATATGTTACTTGATATGGCGAAGGAGCGTTCGATCGTCATTCTTTCTACTGGTCATCGTATGTACTCTGCCTGTGGTTTATTATACTGCGCAGGTCTAACTGGCGGAAGCATGCCAAACAATATGCAAGGCGAAGCACCAGATATGACAGGAGGAGGTACCCATGAATGATGCCGAAATCATAAAATTACATTACACTATATCAAAAGATGATTTTTCTCGTGCTGGAGAAGCCAGCGCCGACGTTAAAAGCAAGCTTCGTCAACTTGGCATCGATGCAACTGCTATCCGAAAAGTTGCTATTGCTATGTATGAAGGCGAGATCAATATGGTGATCCATGCAAATGGTGGTGTCATTGATGTAGAGATTACGCCAGAGAGCATTATTATGGAGCTTCATGATTCTGGCCCTGGTATTCCCGATATTGAAAAAGCACTTCAAGAAGGCTTTTCAACCGCCCCTGATGCCGTTCGTTCACTAGGCTTTGGCGCTGGCATGGGTCTTCCAAATATGAAGCGTTATACCGATCGAATGGATATTGATACTGAAATTGGTGTTGGCACCAAAATCAAAATGCTCGTATATATAGGATAAGAAAGTATAGTAGGCGAATTATATGGATAAATTTTATCACAGCGTTCGTCTCGATCCCGATTTATGCAAGGGATGTATTAATTGCATTAAAAGATGTCCCACAGAAGCAATTAGGGTTCGAAACGGAAAAGCAATTATTAATGAAAAATTCTGCATTGATTGCGGTGAATGCATTCGTGTTTGCCCCCATCATGCAAAACTAGCCACTTATGACAAGCTAGACCTAATTCATAACTACGACTATGCTATTGCATTACCAGCACCTTCATTGTATAGCCAGTTCAACAACCTAGAAGATGTGAATATCGTGCTTCGTGCATTAAAGAAAATGGGATTCGATGATGTATATGAAGTAAGTGCTGCCGCCGAGATTGTCTCAGAGGCTACTCGAAATTATATGAAGGATGATTCTCATCTGCTTCCCGTTATCAGCACAGCTTGCCCTTCTGTTGTGCGCTTAATTCGTGTGCGTTTCCCTAATTTGATACCACACTTATTGCCGCTTAACCCTCCCGTTGAAGTGGCTGCCGAAGTGGCACTTGAAAAAGCCCTAAAAGAAACGGGATTACCACGCGAAAAAATCGGCATATTTTTCATTTCACCTTGCCCATCAAAAGTTACTTACGTAAAAAGCCCATTGGGAATTGAAAAAAGCGAAATCGATCATGTATTAGCGATCAAGGATATTTACCCTCCTCTTCTATCTTATATGAAAGCCGTTGAAGAAGATACGAAAGAACTTAGTCATTCTGGTATGGTAGGCATTAGCTGGGGACGAAGCGGTGGTGAAGCGAGTGGTTTATTTAGCGATAGCTACTTAGCAGCTGATGGTATCGAAAATGTCATTCGTGTCCTAGAGGATTTGGAAGATGAAAAATTCTCAAATCTAAAATTTATCGAGTTAAATGCCTGTAGTGGTGGTTGTGTCGGCGGTGTCCTAACTGTCGAAAATCCTTACGTGGCAGAAGTCAAATTAAAAAAACTACGAAAATATCTACCTGTTTCACGCAACTATATCGAGCACGGACAGCTCTCTGACGATATTATTCAATGGTCCTCAAAAGTTATCTTTGAGCCAGTTTTTAATTTAGGCAATACATTGGCCGAAAGTTTTAGTCGTCTAAAACAGGTCGAGCGCTTATGCAAAAAACTCCCTGGTCTTGATTGCGGTTCTTGTGGTGCGCCGACATGCAAATCGCTTGCCGAGGACATCGTGCGTGGCAATGCCAACGAACAAAGCTGCGTTTATTATTTACGTGAAAGCTTCCACAAGCTTGCACTTGATGTAAATGAAATTGTTTCAAATATTTATGCAGAGGGTGACTATGACCAAGCCACCATTCATATGCTTATGGAATACATTCGTCGCTTATCAGAAGATTTAACAGAATTAGATAAGCACGACGAAGAATAGGAGATTTTATGACTGTCCAAGAATTAATCGATCTATTTATGTTTGAACCTGTCATTATTGCAAAAGATACGACACATTCGATTGACGAAGTGTTTTGCTGTGACTTATTGAGCGTGGCGATGGGAAGAGCACCTGCAAAAAGCGCCTGGGTTACGGTTATGGGCAATATGAACACTCTTGCTGTTGCTTCATTGGCTGACGTATCTTGCATTATCCTTGCCGAAGATGCCGCTTTGGATGCCCCTTCAAAAGAAAAGGCCATTTCGCAGGACATTACTGTTTTGAAAACGTCTTTACCTATTTTCAAAGCAGCGCTTTCTATTCACGAAAAACTATGATTCAAGCCTATTATGATTTGCATATCCATTCTTGTCTCTCCCCTTGCGGTGATGACGAGATGACACCTGCCAATATTATCGGCATGGCATTTATTAAGGGGCTTAATATAATCGCTCTAACAGACCATAATTCTTGCAAAAACTGCCCTGCTATTATGGAGCTTGCAAAAGAATATGGTGTTATTGTGGTGCCTGGCATGGAGCTATGTACAAGTGAAGAAGTGCATGTTGTTTGCCTATTTCCTACCCTTGAAAAAGCAATGGCATTTGACTCATATGTGACATCACAATCAATCCCCTTTCCAAACAATGCTGATATTTTTGGAAAACAACAAATCTATAATGCACAAGATGAAATCTGTGGCGAAGAAACTAATTTATTAATCAATGCTACGAATATTTCGATTGATTCCGTATGGGATTTAGTGTCCTCTTATGATGGTGTGATGCTTCCTGCTCATATTGATAAATCATCAAATAGTCTATTATTCAATTTGGGTTTTGTACCACCTACTAGCCAATTTCGTTCTTTTGAATTGGCCGATTTATCAACGCTTCACAAAGTTCGCGAAAGCAACCCTTATCTTGAAGATTGCCACGTGTTATGCAATTCAGATGCACATTATCTCGACAAAATTCATGAGGCAAGCTACTCCATTCTTTTAGAAGAGTTGACACCAACCGCACTAATTAATTACTTAAGACAAACCGCTGAAGTCTAGTTATAGTTTTTGCCTATATCTAACCATTGTTTATTAGAATATTACTTTTGAAAACATTCATGCTATAGTAAATCAGAAATGGAGGTATTTTATGAAAATCAGCGAGATTCTAACACACAAACAACCTATGTTATCCTTTGAAGTCTTTCCACCAAAAAAAGAGGCTCAAAATTCGGATGTCGAAGCAGCTGTTGATAAAATAGCTGCCCTCTCTCCTTCTTTTATGAGTGTAACGTATGGTGCTGCTGGCGGAACAAAAGACAAAACAGTTTCTATTGCTTCCCATATTCAAAACGATCTTTCTGTAACGGCACTTGCACACCTTACCTGTATAAATTCCTCAAAAGAAACCATTGCAAATCAAGTGAATTTACTAAAAGAACATAACATTCAAAATATATTAGCACTGCGTGGCGATGTCATTCCAGGTCAAAAAAACATTTTATCGGATTACGAACATGCCGACCAACTAATTGCCGACATTAAAAAAATGGGCGATTTTTGTATCGGTGGAGCATGCTATCCTGAAACACATGTCGAATCGGCCAATACGATGGATGATATGTATTACTTAAAGAAAAAAGTCGATACGGGATGTGATTTTCTTACCACACAAATGTTTTTCGACAATCAAATTTTCTACACCTATATGTACAAATTGCGTGATGCTGGCATCCAAATTCCTATTATTCCTGGTATTATGCCTGTGACAAATGCCGCACAACTCAAAAGAATATTTATGCTTTCTGGCACAAAGCTCCCTGCTCGTTTCAAGGCAATTATTGATCGTTTTGGTGATAATCCAAAGGCGATGAGCCAAGCTGGTATCGCGTATGCTACCGAACAGATTATTGACCTATTCGCCAATGGCGTCAATGCCATTCATGTTTATTCCATGAATAAGCCTTATATTGCTGAAAAAATTAGCGAAAATTTATCTGATATTATTGTGAATTGAGGTTTTTATGCTTTGTGAATTAACACCCTATTCCATTGGGGTTGCATTCTTGAAAATTGATTTATCCCAAATCTATCGCTATCTTGGGATGCCAACGATTACCTATGACGAACAAATAGAGGCGAATATAACTCGATTATTGCCTCTATTTATTTCTTCCCTAAATCCAAAAGGTGTATTTCGTAGCCATACCCTTTCCATTGCTAACGACGATGTATTGTTTGTTGATACGACATTTCATAGTCATCATTTAGCTTGTCATTTGGCAAATTGTCATAAGGCTTATTTACTTGCTTGTACACTCGGTTCATCAATCGACAAGCTACTTGCGCGCTTTTCTTTGTTATCTCCATCCGATACGTTGATTTTGCAAGCACTCTCTACGATTTACATTGAGGCTGTTGCCGATCACTTTCAAGCACTTTTTGAAGAAAATGAACAACCCGCTTTTTCCTCATTGCGTTATAGCCCTGGTTATGGAGATCTTTCTCTTTCTTATCAAACGGATGTTTTTCGATTACTCTCTTGTGAGAAACGCATTCAATTAACCTTAAAAGATACACTAATTATGGCACCATCAAAGTCCATTACAGCCTTTATCGGCTTTAGACATAATCATATTGATTCGCCCCATGCTTGTATAACATGCACGCATCCATGCGAATATCGAAAGGATTCATAATGAAACAAACTCCCCTATCTATCTTATCAAACAAGCACCTTTATTTTGATGGCGGTCTCGGAACACTTTTGCAAGAAAAAGGATTACAAGGCGGCGAGCTGCCTGAGCGATGGAACATTACAAATCCAGATTGCATTTTGGCGATTCATAAAGACTATTTATTAGCTGGTGCAAATATCATAAAAACCAATACATTTGGCGCAAATTCTTTAAAATTTGAAAACGAAGAAGAATTAGTGCTTATTATTCAATCGGCAATTTCTCTTGCAAAGCAAGCCATTGATGAAATTCATCTTGAAACAGGGCGCCCATTGGAAGAAATGTTTATCGCTTTTGATATAGGCCCGCTTGGAAAGCTTCTAAAGCCGCTTGGTGACTTAGCTTTTGAGGATGCTATTCGCATTTTTTCAAACAGTATTTCCATTGCCTCTACTATGGGAATTGATGCTATTTTAATAGAAACGCTCAATGACACATATGAGGCGAAGGCTGCCATTCTCGCTGCCAAAGAATGTTGTGATGTGCCACTTTTTGTGACAACCGTTTATGATGAAGATGCAAAGCTTTTGACAGGTGGTACGCCAGCTAGCGTTGTGCCTCTATTAGAAGGCTTAGGCGTAGACGCACTCGGTATTAATTGTAGCCTCGGGCCTTTGGCGATGTTGCCTATTATAAAAGAGCTTGAACGCTACTGTTCGCTTCCCCTTATTGCCAATCCAAATGCAGGTCTTCCACACGTAGAAAATGGTGTAACATCTTTTGATGTAGATCCGAATACATTTGCCACACAAATGAAGGAGTTGGCCAATGCAGGAGCCGTAATATGTGGAGGCTGTTGTGGAACGACGCCAGCCCATATTAAAGAAATGATTAATGTGCTTGATAGCGTAGCACTCTTTCCAACAACAAAAAAACAACACACTATGGTAACGTCCTCTATGTGTGCCGTTGATTTATCAAGCAAACCTATTTTAATTGGCGAGCGAATCAACCCTACTGGTAAAAAACGCTTCAAGGAAGCACTTCGCGCCAATGATTTATCGTATATTCTTAATGAAGCCCTCTCTCAAGTAGATGCCAATGCGCATATATTAGATGTCAATGTTGGGCTTCCAGAAATCGATGAAGCAAGCATGCTTTCTAATACGATTTCCATGTTACAAGCAACGATTGATACCCCCTTACAAATTGATACGTCAAATCATATAGCAATGGAGCAGGCGCTTCGACTATATAATGGTATCCCTTTGATAAATTCCGTCAATGGCAAGGAAAGCGAAATGCAAGCCATTTTCCCACTCATCAAAAAATACGGCGGTATTGTTGTCGCACTTTGTCTTGATGAAGATGGTATTCCTGAAACTAGCGCAGGCAGATTGGCAATTGCTAAACGGATCTATCAAACGGCTATGCAATTTGGGATTCCACGTCATCATATTCTAATTGATGCGCTTTGTATGACCGTAAGCTCCAATCCGAAAGCAGCATTAGTGACATTAGAAACCGTAAGCAACATTAAAGCAGAGGGTGGTCTTACGATTCTTGGCGTGTCCAATATTTCTTTTGGACTTCCCAATCGTGATTTAATTAATTCTACGTTTTTTACATTGGCACTACAAGCTGGACTTAGTTGTGCCATAATTAATCCACATTCTGCCTCTATGATGAATGCCTATTATTCTTTTTTAGCGCTAACTAACCAAGACAAAAATTTCTTAGACTATATCAACCATAGCACAGCAACGATTCCTGATACAACAAAATCGCCTTCTTCCTCTATGCCTGTTACCAAAGAGGCAGCAAACACGTTATGCTACGCAATTGAGCGAGGCTTAAAAGAAAAGGCCATTGCCCTTACACAAGAATTATTGCTCACAACAGAACCTCTTGTTATTATTGAGGATCACATTATGGTTGCTTTAAATCATGTTGGAGAAGCCTTCGAGAAAAAAACATTGTTCTTACCACAGCTTTTAATGAGTGCAGAAGCAGCCAAAGAAAGCTTTTCCATCATTCAGGAGAAGCTTTCAAAAGACGGCATTCAAACCAAAAGCAAGGGAACGATTGTGCTTGCTACTGTTAAAGGTGATATTCATGACATCGGTAAGAACATTGTGAAGATTCTATTAGAAAACTATGGATTTCATATTGTTGATTTAGGCAAAGACGTTGAGCCAGCCCTAATTGTTGAAGCAGCCAAACAACACAACGTAAAGCTTATTGGCCTTAGTGCCTTAATGACAACGACCGTTGTTTATATGGAGGAAACCATTCGCCTTTTACAAGAAACGCTACCAACGATTAAGGTTATGGTTGGTGGTGCCGTTTTAACAGATGAATATGCCAAGCAAATCCATGCTGATTTTTATGGAAAAGACGCACTAAGCTCTGTTAGATATGCAACAGAGATTTATGAGTAAAAAAATTAATTCCAATGACTTACGTTTAGATATCAAAAAAAGCGTTGCAAATCTTATTGGTTTGCAACGCTTTTTTACTAATTGTCTTCAAGAACACATCCCCATACGGCTGTGAATTGTTTGAAACGGAATGCCTATTTCCTTTGACAGTTCACGTACTGACTTTTCGTGGAAATACAGTTCTTCAATCAAACTTCGTTCCTCTGATGTAAGCTGATCCAATGCCGCATAAAGCTTATCATACAACAGCTTGTCCGCAACCGTATCTTCAACGGACGGCTGACTGCATTTCACGTCAAAACCGTCTTCCAAAAATACATCAAGCGAGATGTTCATTTATTTTCTCAACAGCATCTACAAGAATCTCCATAACAATGGTATTTTTTCCTGATGTTACTACGATTAGCCTGCAATTATCGTATATTAGCCCATCAGAACAAGAAGCTGGTCTGTGATATGAACATCTTCTGTGCCAAAATTGTTCTAGTTTATGCTAATGCGCAAACTAGGTAAGCAAAAACAGTATATTTACGCTGTACAAATTTTAATATAAATCCCTCTTTTGTGCGGGAACTTGGAATAAACTATATGTTTTCTTGGAATAAACTAAGATTTTTACCAATCCTATTGCTCCTTCAGACTCTCTCCAAAGCCTTTTTTAATTGGATCAAGAAAGTAATCCATAATCGTGCGTTTTCCGGTCTTAATTTCAACACTACCCGAAAGTCCGGAAATCAGATTAATCTTATCGTTTGCCTTAGTAACCTCAATTTTCACCAGATAAACGCTTCCCATCTGTTCATTGACAAAAGAACTCGGACTGATGTATTTTACTGTACCTTTAACCGTTCCGTATTTGTTGTACGGATAAGCCTCAAGCTTAATCTCAACCTCCATGCCCGTTTCAATATCCGCAATATCCATATTCTTTACATAAACCACCATTTCAAGAGGTGTATCATCGGGAATTATTGTAACAAGCTCCTGTGCTGAAACGACAGGTTCGCCGATAGTGTTGACGGCAATACTGTTGATGTATCCGCTGACAGGCGCTGTAATTTGCTGATATTCCTTAGAAATTCGATACTTTTCAAGCTGTGTGTCAATCTCCTTAATCTGATTTTCCAATTCAGAAATCGCACTGTTTATCTGTACACTGTACTGGGTTTTCGTGTCACTGATTTGTAAATTTATCTGCTCAATGGCAAGAATATACTGCTGGATTAAAAGCTCCTGCGTATCTCTTTGCCGCTGTGTACCGTTTTCGGTATATTCCTCAAACTGAATTTTCGCAATCTGTTGATTAAGTTCTGCCGTGCTTTTTTCTTTTTCTAAATTACTCAGCATATTTTGATAGTTTTTGTCTTTATCCAAAATCGCCTGAATATATGTCCTTAGATTTTCTTCATAATCCTCTGCTTTGATTTTTGAAATATCGAAGCCGCTGCTGATTTTTTTGTACAATTCCTGTTGCGCCGTCAGTATGTCTTTTTGTCTATGCAGCTGTGTTTCGTCAATGTTCAAAGCCTCTGTATCCAATGTAATCAGCACATCACCTTTTTCCACATATGCACCCTCAGAAACCTCAATTGTGCTGACCGTTCCAGATGCATATGTCTTGATGACATTGATATTTCCGGAGGGCGTCATGCTGCCCACTGCGGTAACCACCACATCAATTTTTGAAAGACATGACCAAACAACAACTGCAATTAAAAGCGTGAAAATGCTGTAGATAATTACCTTGCCGCCAATATGTGCAGGCTTTTCAATGATTTCAAGCATAAACGGCATAAAATCGTATTTCAGTTCTTTGTCTTTCTTTTTGCTATGCTTTAAAATATAGTCCGTCATCTTATTCATTCCACATCACCTCTTAACTGCTGATTATACAGATAACTGTACAGACCGTTGTTTTTCATCAGTTTTTCATGTGAATCAAACTCGACAATACTGCCTTTATCAATCACCATAATTTTCTGTGCGTCGCGGAGTGTTGAAAGTCTGTGTGCGATAATAATTACAGTTCTGTCACGGCAAATTTCTTTTAAATTTTGTTGAATAATACTCTCGGATTCATAGTCAAGTGCGGAGGTTGCTTCATCAAATATGAGGATTCTCGGATTGGCAAGAATCGCTCTTGCGATTGCAACTCTCTGCTTCTGACCGCCGGAAAGTCCCATGCCTTTTTCACCGATTACAGTGTCGTAACCGTTTGGTAGTTCGAGAATAAAATCATGTGCGCCTGCTATTTTAGCGGAATGTATAATCTGCTCAAAGCCTGCTGTCGGCATATGAATAGATATATTTTCTCGTACAGTGCCGTTGAACACGAAGTTTTCCTGTAAAACAATTCCAATTTGCGTTCTCAACATCATCGGATTAACAAGCGAGATGTCCATTCCGTCAATTGAAATCTTACCGCCCTCCGGAATATAAAGCCGCTGAATCAGCTTTGAAACTGTACTTTTTCCACTGCCGCTCCTGCCCACAACGCCAATAATACTTCCCGGTTCAATTTCAAAGCTCATGCCTTTGATAACCTCGGCAGCTTCCATATTATAACGAAAGCGCACCTTGTCAAATACGATTTTCCCCTGCAATCTCGGCAAGGAAGCCATATTGTTGTTAATTGGTTCGGGTACGGTATTGAAAATATCGCCTATTCTTTTTACGGAAAGGGAAGCTTGCTGATACTCCTGCCAGAGTTGTACCAGCCGAAGTACCGGACCGCTGACTCTGCCCGAAAGCATACGAAATGCAACAAGCTGTCCGACTGTGAAATTGCCGTCCATAACCGCCTTTGCACCAAAGAACAGAATCAGAAGATCAAAGACCTTTTGAATAAACTGTCCGATTGTTCCCGCTGTTGCCGATACCATTGAAGTACGATAGCCTGCCTTAACATATTCCGCTTGCAAATCGCCCCATTTTTTCTCAAATTTCGGCTCTAATGCATAGGATTTTACAGTTTGCACCCCTGTAATAGATTCCACTAAAAATGATTGCGTATTTGCTCCCGCTTCAAATTTTTCATCAAGTCTGGTTTTAAAAAGAGGCGTAACGATTGCTGAAAGTATCGCAAATACGGGAATGGAAGCAATTACAATAAAGGTCAGCGATGTACTGTAAAAAAACAAAACAACGATATAAACAATAATAAAAAATAAGTCAATCATTGAAGAAAGCGGTGTTCCTGTGAGAAATGAACGTATGCTGTCAAGCTCCCGCACTCTCGCCACAGTTTCTCCCACACGCCTTGATTCAAAATATTTTAAAGGCAAAGCAAAGAGATGCCTGAAAAGTTTGTGACTTAACATGACATCTATTCGGTTTGTTGTATGCGTAAATACATAGTTTTTCGCAAGCCCGATGATAAGGTCATAAATGTAGACAATGCCGATTCCGATTGCAAGCACATTCAACGTTGAAATACTCCTATGTACAAGGACTTTATCTACCACAACCTGCGTCATAACAGGCGTTAAAATTCCCAAAATCTGAATCGTAAAGACTGCAATCAGAACCTGAATAAATTCTTTTTTGAATTTGAGAATCGTGGGAATAAACCATTTGAAGCTGAATATGGCTTCTTTGTCCATGATCCCCTTTTGTGTAATGATGATTGCCGTTCCGTCCCACAGTTCCCCAAGCTTTTCTCGCTCTATTACCTCCGGCTGCTGTTTGTCGGGAAAAAGCACCATGAATTTCTCATCTTTTGCCTTTGCAATGATAAAGAATTCTTCATCTTTGCCCTTTGCAATAATCGGAGCATTCAGATTTTTTAATTTATTCAGATTGATTTTTCTGATTTTTGCTTTTAGCTTCAATGCTTTCGCGGATTGAAAAAGTTCTACTTCACTTGTTTTCTGTTCCGAATCAAGCACTGACAGTTTTGCAGCCTGTTCCTTGGTAATCGGTATTCCGAGGAATTTCATAACGATCATGAAGCAGCTGAGTCCACTGTCCTGTTTCTGTTCTTTTTCCTTTATTTCTATGCTCATTTATTCCATCCTTATAAAGACACAGCAGACGGCAGGTTGTGACACAAAGTGCCTGCCGCCGTCCGCTTTTAGTCGTAAATGTTAGTTCATATTAACGAGAAGCTGATCTGTGATATGAACATCTTCTGTGCCAAAATTGCTTTGGTCTGTCCATGAAATGTTGCTTTCGCTGCCGAACGCCGCCATGTTGTCAATTAAAATCAGTGCCTGTATTGCGGCTTGCTCGGAAATCGCTGAATCATCATCACTTTTCAGCTCAGGGGCAGCTTGGAATAAATCAAAACTCTCCTCAATTTCCTCCGTTTCAGGATAGGTAAGTTCAAATTCTCCTGTGTTTTTATCCATGCCTCCGGTTACGCCGTCAGCAAACTCAAAGGTATATGCGGCATTTGTCCACATAAAACCGTTGATTATCAGCTTGTCATCCGTACCGATTACCGTCAGTTCAAGCGCACCACTGTTTAAATTCGAGATAACAACCTCATCGGAATTGATGTCTTTTAGAGAAACGATGTTGTTTCCATTGCTCCAGTCATCAATGGTATCCATGCCGTAGCCCTTTCCGAATACATAGGTATCATCACCATTACCTCCGGAAAGATTGTCATTACCTTCACCGCCGTCGAGAATGTCATTGCCGTTGCCGCCCATAACACCATCGCTGCCCATGCCGCCGTACATCTTCCAGCCGCTGTCATCGGGAGCGGACTGCCACTCACCGTTATCCGAGAAACGAATTGCTTTAAGAGGATTTTCGGGTGAATCTGCCGCTATTTTTGTACCGCCTGCAAATTCCAAATTGAAATTACGGCTTGCTTCCGAAGCATAGAAGCCCTCAATAATCAGCTTGTCCTCTGTACCCTCAAAGGTAATCGTGAGGTCATTCCAATTGGTGCGGATTCCTTTTATACTGTCTACGGTAATTCCTGCACCAAAACGAATCGTGTTAAGTCCCTCGTTATCAGCGATTGTGTCTGTACCATATCCGAGACCAAACATGTAAGTATCGTTGCCTGCACCTCCGTACAGCTTATCATTGCCGACACCGCCATCGAGCGTATCATTTCCTGAATTGCCGTTAATGGTATCATCGCCAATTCCACCATACAGCTTGTCATTTCCTGCACCGCCGTTTAAAGTATCATTCCCATTTTCACCATAAAGCGTATATCCGCTGTCATCATCCATGCCAATCATATAATCATCTCCGTCTGTGCCGTAAAGCGTGTGAAGCGGGCTGTTAGAAGCGGTTGCGTGAACAGCGCCCCCGCCGTTAAAGACGAGATTGAAGTTACGATGTTCAGGGGAAACAAAGAAATCCTTGATAACAATCTGATCCTCCGAACCCTCAAACGTAATGGTAATATCATTCCAATTGGTGCGGTATGCCTTAATCTGACTCATTGAGAAGCCTTGAATGCTGATGGTATCCAATCCCTCGCTGTCGATAATGGTATCAACACCATAGCCCGGTTTAAATACATAGGTATCATTTCCAGCACCGCCGTAAAGCAAGTCGTTACCCTCGCCGCCGTCAAGAATATCATTACCGCCGTTTCCGACAATTCGATCATCGCCGTTGCTTCCACGAAGAATATCATTGCCCTCACCGCCGATTGCATGGTCGGATTCGCTTTGGGTATCCATCACAATTCCGTCGCCGTAAATATCTTCAAGATATTCCGCATCATCCGTTCCATAGATGGTTCTCAGCGGACTGCTTGGATCCGTTGCGTGTACAATCGTTCCGTCGCCGAACACAACTTTGAAATCTCTTGCATTTTCATCAATGCAATAATTTTTAAGGATAAGCTTATCCTCGAAGCCATCGAATGTAATCAAGAGATCATTCCAGTTGGAACGGTATGCCTTTATTCCACTTGCAGTAAATCCATCGTCAAAGATGATGGTATTTGCACCCTCAGTATCTGTGATAAAATCCGTACCATATCCCGGTCGAAAGATATAGGTATCGTCTCCGGAGCCGCCGTCCATAAAGTCATTTCCTGCACCACCGTCGATGAAATCATTGCCCTCACCGCCGTTAATATAGTCCTCACCATCACCGCCGAACAGGAAGTCATTGCCGTCATCGCCGAATACGGAGTCATTGCCTGTACCGCCAAAAATAATATCATTTCCGGCTTCACCAATCAGTCTGTCACTGCCTGTATTTCCGCTGATGTAATCATCTCCGTCTCCGCCGAGAATCATATCATAATCACTACTTCCGCTTATGAAATCGTTATGTTCAGTGCCGACAGTATAGCCGTTTACAGCGCCGATAAACGGAGCATCCTCGGTTGAAATGTAGTCAGCGATATTGAGTACATCACCGTCCTCCGTCTGCACCACAAAGCTTTCCGCACAATCGGCAAACCCTTGAAGAATTAACTTATCCTCTGTGTCGGAAATACAGAGAATTAAATCAGAGCCTGCTGCATAAATACGCAGATTGTCTGTATCCCCAAGGAATTTAATAGTCCCTCCGTTATCGGAAATAATATCTGTGCCGTATCCATCGCCAAACACATAAGTATCGTTATCATCGCCGTTTTTACCAATAATGAGATCGTTGCCTGTGCCGCCGTCAACGGTATTTTCACCGTCGTCAGCATAAATAATATCGTTGCCTGCGCCTGCGCTGATAATATCATCACCGTCTCCGCCAAAGATTAGATCATTTCCATCCTTTGCATCGATCACGTCATTGCCAGAGCCGCCATAAATTAGGTCATCGCCGCCAGTTGCAATGATTGTGTCATCACCGTCAAAACCATACATGTTTGAGCTATCGACCACTGCAATTAACGTATCATCACCGCTTGTTCCATAAATCATTCTGAACGGACTGTTTTCATCGGTGACATGCATGGCAACTCCGTTTGCAAATTCGAGTTCAAAGTCGGCATATTCTTCGCCTTTTCTGAAATCCTTAATCGTCAGCGTATCATTTGTGCCTTTAATCGTAATGGTTACATCATATTCACCTGTGCCGTTTACCAAAATATCATTTGGATTAAGGCTTGCGAAGCGGATTTTGCTTGTTCCCTCGTTGTCAATGATGGTGTCCTTTCCGTAGCCTTTTGTAAATATGTAGGTATCTTTGCCCTCACCGCCGTACAATTGATCGTTTCCTGCGCCGCCGTTGAGGGTATCCTTGCCGTCATCTCCATAGAGAACGTCATTGCCCGCTCCGCCATTTAGGGTATCATTATCGTTGCCGCCATGCAACGTATCGTCTCCAGCATCTCCATACAATGTATCAGCACCATTTTCACCGTTTATGATGTCATTACCGTTGCCTCCGTAGAGCGTATCATTTCCGGCATCGCCATATATAAAGTCATTTCCATTTCCACCTCTGAGTGTGTCATTTCCAACTTCACCAAAAATAAAATCTGTTCCGTTTGTTCCTTGGAAGCTGTCATTTCCATCAGTTCCAAGATAGGTGTTTCCGGATTTGGATAACTCTAAAATGTCTGTATAATGTAGTGAAAGTGTTTCACAGTACGTACTGAAATCAGCAAAAGCAGTTGTACCATGAGCATTGTCGAGCATAGTAAGATACGAGCCAATACTGTAGATAAGGCTGTCTATGGTTTCGCCATTGTCTATTTCCAACTCAAGATACACGTTGAGCAAACTTAGGTCAATGATGATTTCTCCGTTTTCATCTTCAAAAATAAGAATTGTATCTAAATATCCTCCATTTTCTGTTTTGGTATTAAGGGTATTGAAATACATATTTTCAATGGCAGTATACATATTTTTAAGAATATTTGCCGCATTAGAATTAGGGCTTGTTCCGCCCACGCCCACAAACTCACGCCCCATAAATGTTTCAATAACTTTTAGATCTCGAGCATCTATGTTGCCGCCTCTTGCGTTAGGATTTACATCGGTTGCATCCGTAATAAAGTACAGAATCTGCTTGAGAAGATAACGCTTTTCGACAAAATCTCCAGACGAGCAAAATGCTTCATAAAGTTCTGTTAGTTTACCCGTATCATCTTCTGCAATAGCTAAGCTAATATCAGGAACATTGCCCGTGGTTTTAATAATTTCGCCGTTTTCATCAACTTGAGTGGTATCGTTTGTATTAACAGGAAACCAAAATTCGCTGATTTTCCGCTGAGTCCCATCTGCGAAAGTAACCATAGCATATTCTGCTTCCATAGTTCCTGTCGATGTATCAATATTCTCCTCTTTGGTAACATCAAGGCTTATGGAAACAATTCCTAGTTCTCTGAGGGTTTTCAATTCTTCTGTTTCAGATATACCGTTATGATTCGCATCAATCCAAACGCGCAAGTCATTCCAGACAGAATCGTTATGGTCGATTATACCATCACCGTTTTCATCTAGGTCGGCAAGAGCCTCAAAACCTGATGATGAAATTTCTCCGTTTGACATAACTACTTGATCACCAAAAAGCTCTCCGCCGTCGTCTATGTAATTATCTCTGCCATAACGATCAAGAACAAGGAAGCCATCCTCTTTGCCGATCCAAGCAGTGCGCTCTCTAAATCCGTTTTTATCAAGGTCGAAGTTGACACCTTCTTCAAGCGAAATAAGTTCGATACCTTCTGATCCAAGGTCAATTGCAAGCGGATCACGTGGGGGCTGGGCATTGCCTGCATTATCGAACAAGTCCCAAATTTCATCAAAAATAAGACCTGAGAGCCAATCTGCCGCAAAACCAAAACCAACTCCTAATACCAAACCAACAACGAAGCCAACAGGTCCTCCTATCGAAGTACCTATGGCAGCACCACCCCATCCTGCTGCTGCACTAGCCTCCATTGTTACCGTCCAACGGGCTATTTTCCTGTATCCCTCTACATCATTACCATTGTCAAAATCTTCTAATGCATCATTAATCATCCCTATTGCACTGATACCTACCGCACCATATGATAATATTCTCGCAGTAGCTTCGGGGTGCTTGGAAACAGCTCTAAATATAGTTGTAAATATATTTTTATTTTTAGGTGAAACTTTTGCGATATCATCGGCTACATCCAATATTTTTATCGCATCATCAATGATGCCATTTGCATCAGCAATCACTCTTATGGCATCATCGGTATTGCCGCCAACTTTGCCAAGAATGCTAACCGCATCATCAACGCTGTTTCCAGTTTTTCCGAGAATTCTAATCGCATCGTCAACGCTGTTGTTCGCCGCTGTGATAACTCTCACGGCATCATCGGCGTTGCCACCAACTTTACCAAGAATGCTAACTGCATCGTCAACACTGTTTCCAGTTTTTCCGAGAACTCTAATTGCATCGTCAACGCTGTTATTCGCCGCTGTGATAACTCTCACGGCATCATCGGCGTTGCCACCAACTTTACCAAGAATATTTACGGCATCGTCAATACTGTTTCCGGTTTTATTAAGAACCTTAAGTGCACCTTCAGCGCCATTATTAGAAGCTGAGATAACTCTTGCAACATCATCGGCATTGCCACCGGCAATTTCTAATATTTTTGATGTGTCCTTTAATGATCCTTCGTACCGAGCTTTATCAGGCCAAATAAGTGGATCTTTTCCCGTAATAGGAGAAGTATCTATTGCAATTACTTTTCCGGCATCATCAAAATATAGCACAACATCATCCAAAAAACTAGCATTGATATTGTCGGGAGGAATAACATCGACCATACGGCAAACCTCTTCCAAGGCTGATGCCGACTTGCTTCCGCCTGACTGTTCATAAAGATATTTGAATTTGTTCATTGAAACGCCATTGATAGAAGTAGCCCCTGATTTATTAAGAAGAGCGGGCATTTCTGTATTCCACCAAATGCGTGTAGCTGCATCGTCTATATTGCCAATAAATACTTGAACGTCTCCAGATGTTTCGGCTGCAAAACGATAAGAAACATCCGCCCATGGTCCGGTCGTTCCTTTTGATTGAACACCAGTTGGCTTAAAATTTTCAAATTTTTCTACACCATTGAGATAATCATCCACCATTTTATAAATAGATGTTTTGTCTGCACTAGGATTGGCTTTTTCGATTAGATCATAAATAGCACTTGTATACTTGTCGTTCCCCAAAAATTTATATGCTTCGGTATGGCTAATATGACGCATCCCATCAGAATTAACATAATAATCAAGTTTATTTGTTATTGTATATAAAACAGTGGTTGCATTGTCATCAGCAACGGACACTTTTGAAACGATTTCTTCAATCGCTTCTTGGGTTACAGATTCAGCAGAATCTAAAAGCTTTCTGAGTTCTTCAAGAGCTTCGTCAAATGAAATAAAATCATCCATAATTTATTAATCCTCCTCTAAAAATTACATTTTGCACTGCCTTTTTCATTTAAGCCATCGGGTGATCCGTTCCATTTAAAAACAAGTAAGGCATCGCGCAAATCATCCAGAAAGTGTTCTTCCGTACAATACGGAAAAACATTGTCAGTTAAATATTTTTTAGGAATATTCCAAACAACTGTATCATCGTCTTCAAAACTTATATTGAATTGCACAAAATAGTTCTTATTGTTCCAAATAAAAAGAAATACCTGTTCATCAGGGTACTCTCTATCACGCCCAGCTTTGCAAAGATAAATGTTTCTTTCCTTATCAACTGTCCAATAAAACCCTAAATCCATTTCAATTTCTTTAACAACCCGTCCCATGCTGAGAAGCGGCTTTTTAATCCCCCAAGATTTAAACTCCCTCTCTTGTTCGGGCGTCACTCTTTCGTTAATAAATGCCATAACATTTCCTTTCTCGCCAAATGGCGAATAAATATTTTTTATCCAGCGACATATTCAATAGTTCTCCTAAAAATTACATTTTGTATTGCCTTTTTCATTTAAGTCATTGGGTTCCCCAAACGCTTGAAAAACAAGTAAGGCATCGCGTAAATCATCCAAAAAGTGTTCTTCCGTACAATACGGAAAAACATGATCAATTAAATACTTTTCGGGAATATTCCAAACAACTGTATCATCGTCTTCAAAACTTCTATAAAATTGCACGATATAGTTTTTATTGTTCCAAATAAAAACGAATACTATTTCATTGGGATATTCTCTATCTTGAGCAACTTCTAAAAGATAGATGTTTCTTTCCTTATCCACTGTCCAATTATAAGCTCTACCCATTTCAACTTCTCTCATAACTCGTCCCATACAAAGAAGAGGCTTTTCAATTCCCCAAGAATTAAACTCCACTTGTTGTTCGGGTGTCAATTTTTCATTAACAAATGCCATAACATTTCCTTTCTCGCCAAATGGCGAATAAATGACTGTATCAGAAAACTGAATTGAAATTGCAAAAAAACAGTCAGTACTTTAACGTTACTTTCAAGACTTGTTGGGAAAATACTAAAATCCCCTAGGCTTTTTAGTTTCTCACGGCATTTTTATTCGATGAATCATCGCACTACAAACCGAACAGATGAAAATACATTAAGTGCTGTCGAGACCGTTGTATTGTAAATTTAATCTAAAAACCATTTTTCTCATTAAAAGTTCACCCCCCTTTCCACATAATAAATTATAACATGTATTTGTATTCAATGCCACAATATAAATCCATAATTTTCCCCAAAAATTTGACGTAGAAATTCTTCAAACGTTTTTGTGCAAAATGACGAAATAAGTCGTTGTGCGACATTTAGTATAGTTTCAAAGCAGTAAGTCCTGTGTGAATTACAATTATTATTAGATTTTCATTTGTCCCAACAGGCTTGTCTTATTACATCGAAATCACAAAGGCAAGAGATCCTTTTCAGAAAACGTACCTGTTTCATTATCAAATAGCTGACTGCTGCTTTTGAGCAGAATAAATATTTGCATACGCACTCCATGAGAATTATAACATAAATATTGTTTTTATGCAGGAATTTGGAATAAACTATAAATTTTCTTGCAATAAACTAATATTTTTATTAAAATGGAACCGTCCTACCCTTATAGATCTTTCTTAAATCTATCACCGCCCTCCGTGCGGAAATCTCATTTTGAAGAATACCTTTCTCTCCTTTGTCACGAGAATAGCAAGCATATGATGTGTGGACACACATCACCATTTCGGCAGTTTCAGCACTGCCAAAACTCAGCTTGTTGGTGAAAAATTCTCCAAACCCCTTTGAAGATTACCGCCAAAGCGGGAATAAAAAATTCTCCCACGACAACAATCCCGCAGGAGAATAAATCTTGTAAATAATCATTCAAGTCCATCGTCACGTTTACGGGATTTTTCACGTTCAAATAAATCGTCCTTACCCAAAATCATATCGACATTCTGTTTCATTTTCTGCACATCGCCAAAGTCCTTTTTGAGAATTTCATACTCATCATATAAGGTGTTTTTTTCAGAAATAAGCTGATTTATTTCAGCACGGAGCGGTTTGATAAACGGCGGTTTACCGTCCTTAATATAAGGTTTCAAAGACTGCTCGGCAGCTTTGAAAAGAATAAATTCCGACTCATGCTCACGGCGGTATTTTTCTTTCAAAATGACCTTGCTGCCCTTATCCACAACCGGCTTTGTTTTGCGATAAATCTCAATGTCTTTGATAAGAACATCAAGCTCCTTTATCCGCTTTTGAATCGCTTTCATCCGACCATGAACGCTGTCTTTTTTGTATTTAACCTCCTAAGGAAGTCCACTGCCTAAGAGGCGGGGGACTTCCTTGGGAGGTTAAATTTTCTTCTTCTTTTCGGTAAAGCTCATCCTGAAGCAAATTCCTCCCTCCTTACTGATTGGTATAAAAAAATGCCGTCGCAAATCCTGACGGCGTTATGCTTCTTCTGACTTGACGTAAATTCAGTCCGCATCCTTTATTGTAAACATAACCCTCCGGAAGCTCCGGCAAATCTCTTGCGTTAATGCGATCAAACTTTGTTTTCTCATACTCAACAACATTTTTCTGCGGCGTCTTGAAATTCCCCCATAAATACGTCAGCTTCATATATCCATCGCCGTATTCCCACGGTTGAAATTCAAGTGCGGGATTTCCTAGAAAGAATTTGAGAAATTCTCTCGGATTTTCCAACGCCCAGAATTGCAGAGTTGTTTTCATTGCCGTCGGTTTTGAAAGTCGATACTGGCATTTCCAGATAATGTGCAGACACCGCTCTACCAGCTTCATTGCTGATTTTAAATCCCGTGATGTCTTGGCATTTGTACGTGCAAATGAGAAATGCGTACAGGTTGGGGCGGCAAGTATTCCGTAGACGTTATCAGGCGGCTCGTAGCTGAACACATCATATTCAGGCAGCGTAATAAGCCGTACATCGTAACCCGCTTCTTTATACGGTTTGCTCCACGATCCCGTACCACCGCATAAATCAAGAATTATTTTTTACTGTTGTCATTCATTTCCACCTACAAAAAAACGGCTGAATCTATGAAGTTTCAGCCGTTTTAATGATTGATAAGTCAATCTGTTCTTTTTTAGTTGGATATATATTCTTCCAATCTGTCGTTGACTTCTGACTTTGATATATTAGATTTTAAGAGATCTTTCGTATTTTCTCAGTTCTCTGAAAACCAGTTTTTCCGGTAATAAGTTCCGGCAAAAGTAAGCAGAGCCAAAATGACAGCCTCCTTTGGTAATATCAAAGCGATTGGTATGATACTGTACTCTATTGTCAAAAACGAGCAATTCCAATCCCATTCGGAATAACCGAAAACGCCCTTTTGCCTGTAAACTGCTGACCGGAAGGAGCATTGCAAACGATTTTTCCAATTCATACAGACGTTTCAAGACTGCATCCTTTTTCGAGAACGGAGGATTGCTGATGATAACATCATATTCAGATGGTCCATATTGAAAAAAGTCTAATCCATCCTTTAATGCACTTCGTATAACGCTGTATCCGTTTTCTGAGAATATTTGATAAAACGCCGACCATTCCTCATCAAACGGACACCAGATTTTCTTATGCTCCGGAATAAATTCAAGCAGAGGAGTCACTGCATAGAACGGCGTATAGCATTCGTCACCTTTTGCTGTTCTGTTGGCTTGCAGATATGCTTTATTTATCGGTATTTTTATCACCTCCGAATTTTTACTTAAATTTCTTTGCGAGATATTGACAAACTCCTTGAAATATGCTTAGGGCATAAAAAAATCCTGCATGAACTTCTTCATACAGGACTCAAAATATTTTTTATTTTTCTTAAAACAATGTCTTCAACGAATTATTCAGCGTCTGTTGTAGCTTCTGTTGTATCTTCTGCTGTATCATCTGCTGTTGTATCTTCTGTTGTTGTATCTTCTGCTGTTGTATCAGCTGCTGTTGTATCATCTGCTGTACCAGCTTCTGTTGTACCAGCTTCTGTTGTACCAGCTGCTGTTGTGTCATCTGCTGTTGTATCAGCTGCTGTTGTGTCAGCTTCTTTTGTGTCAGCTTCTGTTGTCTCAGGTGCTTTTGTGCCCTCTGTTGTAGCTTCAGTTGTCTTTTTATCATCTTTCTTTGCACAACCAGCAAATGCACTAATAGCTAATACCGATACCATCACTAATGCGATCATTCTTTTTTTCATCATTCATTTCTCCTAAAATATAATTAGTTTTTCCATTTGTGTACACATTTAAAATTAAATATGTACAGTTTATGAACAAACTATGAATATATTTTAGCATACAAAAAGGGGTTTGGCAACCCCCTTTTATGAATACTATGTGTTTTCTTTGTGAAATTATTCTAAAACATCAAGAGCTTGCTTCATATATGCTCTTACTTCGTCTTCGCTTATGCCTAGATAATCGCCAATTTCTAATAATGTTGGCTCTCTATCAAGCTTTGTGGCTAATGTGGTTATGGCTTCATTTGTCGCATTGACCATATATGCAATGTGCTTGTCATTCTCATCTAGGTTCAACTGCTCTGCAACAACATCCTCAAATGCTTCCACTAATGTGCGGTTTAGATGTGTAATAAAGTCACCCTCCGTATACGTATGAACACCTTGCATAATTCCCAAATTTCCTTCTTGAATTAAGTCTAGTGCCAAAATACCTTGGTCTAAATAATCTTCTAGAACCTCCATCACCAAATATAGATGCCCTTCAATTAATCGCTCTTTTGCTTTCTCATCACCGTCAAACATCTTGGCAATCAATTCTTCTCTTTCTTTTGCCGTCAATGGCTCTATCTTCGAAAGAGATTCCTCATAAAGCTCTAAGACACTGATTGCTTCCATGGCTTCGTTATTGTATATAGCATCCATTTCAAATGAATCCATATAAACGCCCTGCCTAATAATTATCTTCTTTTAATTGGAAGAATGATTGTGGGTGGTCACATACTGGGCAAATAACTGGTGCCTTTTTGCCGATAGAAATATGTCCACAGTTAATGCACTTCCAAATCGCATCGCCATCTTTTGAGAATACAAGATCTCCCTCTACATTGGCAAGCAATTTCAAATAGCGCTCTTCATGTTCTTTTTCAACGTTTGCAACCGCTCTGAATTTCTTCGCGATATCTAAGAAACCTTCTGCCTCTGCCTCTTCAGCAAATGTAGCATACATTTCTGTCCACTCATAGTTTTCGCCTTCAGCTGCTGCTTTAAGGTTTTCTTGTGTTGTTCCGATACCGTCATGCAATAATTTGTACCACATTTTTGCATGCTCTTTTTCATTGTCCGCTGTCTCTTGGAAGATGTTCGAAATCTGAACGAATCCGTCCTTTTTCGCCTTTGAAGCGTAATATGTATATTTGTTACGCGCCATTGATTCTCCTGCGAATGCTTCTAATAAATTCTTTTCCGTCTTGCTACCTTTTAATTCTGCCATATCTTATTCCTCCTTTAAAATGAATTTCTGTTTACATTCTACCACAATCTTTGATGATTAACAATGGATTTTGGCCGAATTTATGAATTGTTCCCCCAAAATTTATAGATTATTTCTTTTAATGAATTTAGGTTGCCCGTTTTTATTTCATCCCATTCTTTTGGGAATTCCTCCTGATAGGCTCGTTGGCGAAATCGCTCATCTAGTAGTGCAATCACGCCTCTATCCTCTGATGTGCGAATCAAACGCCCCGCCGTTTGCAACACCTTATTAATGGCGGGGAACAAATAGGCATACGAAAATCCGTCTTGCTCCATCTCATCATAATATTGCCTGATAATATCTCGCTCGGCACATACTTGCGGAAGTCCAGTTCCCACTATAATCACGCCAATCAATCGATCATTTGTCAAATCAATTCCCTCTGAAAAGATTCCTCCCATCACACACAAACCAATCAGCGTTTCATTTGTTTCCTCCTCTGAAAATTGCTCTAAAAACTGTTCACGATTGCTTTCCTTCATATTTCGCTCTTGTAAAACAATCTTAACATCCTTTGTGAAAATCAATTTATCTAACATAATTTCATGGATTTGTTCCAAAAACAAATAGGACGGGAAAAACACCATATAGTTCCCTTTTCTAGCCTCTACAATATGTAAAATATAATCGGCTATCTTCTCGAATTCTGTTTGTGTACGCCTTGTATATTTGGTCGTCACATCATTTGCAATAACCAATTGCCTGTTTTCCTTTGGAAATGGCGAACCAACTTCTACAACATAATCCTCCTCTTGATTGCTTAATAACGAATGATAATACTTCATTGGCAGCAATGTTGCTGAAAAGAAAATGGCACTATTGCCTTGATCTAAACATTCCCGAACATTCCTTGAGGGGTCCACGCAAAATAATCGAACAACAAATTCTCCCGTTTCTTCAATTTGCGAATATATCATATAGCCCTCATGCAAAGTGTCCGCCGTAAAAATAAAATCACGCACAGCAAAGTATAATTCCAACGCTTCTTTTGACTCAAAGTCTTCCGTCTCTTCAAAAAACTCGCTCATCAAATGAAGGAGCTTCCTAACGGAGCGTTCTAACGTATAAATCTTTGTAATGTCTTCATAGATTTGAATGCCCTCGCACTCTTTTTTTAAAGCCAAGCATGCTTTATTGCAATGCTCTAATTCATTTGCAATCGGTTGATTGACACTCTTGAAAATCGCTTTTATGGCAAGGAAATCCTCTTTTTTTAGCGAAGCACTATATAGCTGCCTTGCTCGCTCCACCATATTATGCGCTTCATCAATCAAAAAGATATAGTCACCCTTTTTAGCATCGCCAAAAAATCGTTGCAAGCGAACATGCGGAGCAAATACATAATTGTAATCGCCAATTACCAAATCCGCCGAATACGTAGCATCTAATTGCATCTCAAAAGGACAAACTTCATATGATTTTGCATACGAAATAATGGTTTCTCTATCAATGATATCATTTGTAGAAACCATATCAAATAATGCTTCTTTTATTTTCCCATAATAATTATTTGAATAAGGACACTCAAGTGGATCACAATCCATTTCTTCTTGAAAACAAAGCTTTTCTTTTGCTGTTAACATGACCGTTCGCAAGGAAAGTCCTCGCTCATTAATAAGCCGACTCGCCTCTAGTGCAACATTCGCCGCAATGGTCTTTGCACTAACATAAAATATTTTGTTTCCTAAACCGCCCTCTAATGCTCGAATGGCAGGAAAGAGCATAGCCATTGTTTTTCCAATTCCCGTTGGCGCTTGCACAAATAGTGTTTTTTTCTCCTGCATTGTTTTGTACGCTGAGAATACTAATTTTCGTTGCCCCTCACGATATTCAAAGGGAAACTCAAATTTTTGTGCCTTTTTCACAAACACATCATGGTGCTCATAAGCATCATAGCACCATTTTAAATAGATTTGAAAACACTCCGCAAACCATTTATCCAATTCCGCTTTTGTATAAACATACTCAAACTCTCTTCGCAATTCACTTTCGATATGAATATAACGAATCATAACGCGAATCGTATCGGTTTTATTCGCATCACAAAAAAGGTAGGCGTAACATTTTGCTTGATTTAAATGTTCCAAAATTGGTTCCTCAAATTTGAAAAAATCAAAATACGTTGACTTAATCTCATCAATAACCACTTCTCCATTTTCACAAACTAAAATACCATCTGCTCTACCCTCTATACATATTGTGAATTCGTCAAATATACATTCTTTTTTTAAGGTAACCTCTGCTTGGTAATCCCCCTCCATCTCCTCTTGCAATTTTTGATGAAGTTTGATTCCTTTTTGCATGGCTTCCGCATCAAATGCCGTTTTCTTGCTTGATACCAAATCCCCCTGTTTAAGTGCAAAATCCACAAAATCACGGACAGATACTCGAATCAAATCATTCTTGATTGTGATCATCTTCTAAAACACCTTCCATGTTGTAGGTAAGCTTTACTTTTTTATTTTTGATTTTCGTGTAAAAATCTTTTGAAATACGCTCAATCAATTTAAATGCATTATCCTTTGTATTGCAAGGAACTAATACTAATATAACGTTTTTATTGTACCGTGTATATACATCTCCCGAACGAAGACATGTTTTTATCGAATCACGAAGCTTCGATACGGAACGTTTTAAAACTTCCTCTGTGTCCGTTGTTTTTAATTCAAATAAAATAATATAATAATTTATACTCTCTCTTCCTTGAGAGCGCACAATAAAATGAAACAAATATTGAAACATATCAAACGTACAAAAGTAGGCACCGATTTCTTTGTTGCGCTCGCTAAGCTCATTTTTAATACTAGAAAGGGTTGGTGTTTGTGTTTCATAGCGCATCAAAACTTTTTGATATAACTCCCGACAACGAACGGATAATACTTTTTCATTGCGATCGATATATTTTTGATTAATCTCTGTAAAGTAGGAAATGAGTTTTTCAAACTCACGCATCTCATACAATGCACACATATAAAAGTAATGATATATTTCTAAAAATGGATCCGTCTCTAATATCTCTCGACAGATGCTAAGTACTTTTTCGTACATGCCTTCTTGCATATAAATCGCGCACAGCTTTTCCATATAGAATAAAGAGAGTTTATGGTAGTAATCTTTTTTTGCATTGGTTCCCATGCCTGTGTCAACATAAAGGGAAATGGGACCTCTATAAATCTCACGAACCTTTTCTAGTTTCTCACGTATAAGCTCTGAATTTGCGATATTTTTCACATCATCAATCACCGTTATGCACTCCTGAAAACGCAATACATCAATGTCATATGTATAATTCGGATTCAAAGAATACCCGTCCTTTGTCGTCACGATAAATTCTTCTTCTCCAAACAAGTCATAGCTTTGAAAGAAGTTTCGCAAACGGAAAATACAATATTTTAAGCTGCTCTTTGCGTCCTTGCAATTGGCAAATAACTCTTCTGTTAATTTCTTTTTAGGGGTAGCGCGCGGATAATCAATTACGATATATTGAAAGAGAGTTCGCAATTGTTTTCCCATATCGGCTGCTAAATCAATTCTCTTGCTCTTATAAAGCAAACTGAATTCTCCAAACAGACGTATTTCAATTTTTTCATTCATCTGCATTCCTCCCAAAAATTCTTCTTGACAACTTTAGTATAATATATTATACTACTTTTTGTTGCGAATATCAACCAAAGGGGTATAGTTCAATGGTAGAGCGGCAGTCTCCAAAACTGTAAATACGGGTTCGAGCCCTGTTACCCCTGCTATTAGCAAAAGCAAACAATGATGTTTGCTTTTTTTGTACGCGAATTTCTTTTTTATAGACATTTTTTATTACATAGTTGGATGAATATGCCCAATCACTTCATCGATTTTATTCACGCCAATACAGCGCAAGCCCTCTGGTACATTCAAACCTTCCAAAGATGCTTTTGGCAAAATACATGTCTTAAAGCCTAATTTAGCGATTTCTTTAAGGCGTACCAAAGGAAGACTAACGCCTCGTATTTCACCTGCTAATCCAAGTTCGCCAAATACAACGGTTTTATCATCAAACACACGATTATAGAAGCTTGAAACAATCGCTAAAGCAATGGCTAAATCAAGCGATGGCTCATTCACTTTCATACCGCCTGTAATCGTAACAAAAATATCGCATCCGCTAAGACCTAACCCAAACTTCTTTTCTAATACAGCCAAAATCAAGTTGGTTCGGTTTGGATCTGCACCAACAATGGTTCGTCTTGTCATACCATAATTTGTTGTCGCCACCAAAGCCTGTATCTCAAGCAAAAGTGGTCTTGAGCCACCACCCGAACAAGTAACAATCGAGCCACTTGCATCATGAGGTCGTCCCATCAACATATATTCCGATGGATTGGCCACTTCAGCTAATCCGCTATCACGCATTTCAAAAATCCCCACTTCATTTGTCGAGCCAAATCGATTCTTGACGCTACGAAGCAGACGATACATTGCATTATTATCACCTTCAAAATATAGCACCGTATCAACCATATGCTCTAAAATACGAGGTCCCGCAACAACACCTTCTTTTGTTACATGTCCAACTAACAAAATCGTAATGCCTAATGTTTTCCCTATATGAAGCAGATGATTCGTACATTCACGCACCTGTGTTACGCTCCCCGCTGTCGATGTGGCTGTTTCTGAATACATCGTTTGAATGGAATCAATCACAACAATAGAAGGCATAATTTTTCGAATCGTTTCCTCAACCACCTCTAGATTTGTCTCACAAAACAACAAGAAATCTTGATGATTTTCTACACGCAAACGCTTTGCTCTAATTTTAATTTGCTGTAAGGACTCCTCGCCCGATATATACAACACCTTTTGCTCACGTTTAACAAGGTCGTCACACACCTGTAACAGCAATGTCGATTTTCCGATACCCGGATCACCGCCAACTAGCACTAGCGATCCTTTTACAAACCCTCCTCCTAAAACACGATTAAGCTCTGGGAAACCCGATACAATTCGTTGTTCTTTATCGGAGGTAATATTGTCTAAAGATACTGGCTCTGTTAGGGAAGACAACGTAGCGCGCCCTCTTACCTTTGTCTTTTCCTGTTTTGGTGCTTCTACAAGCGTATTAGGTGTTTTACACGCCGAACAGAATCCGGACCATTTGCCGAATTCTGTTCCACATTCACTACAGTAAAAAATTGTCTCTCTTGCTTTTGCCATAATTACCTTTTCTGAACCTTAACACTAACTTCGCGACCTTTTTCAAGGTCAAGGCTTATCGCCAATTTTCCACCGATATTGGTCTTTAGCTCGTCCACCTTCACATCGTCTAAATACACATCGTAATTCATTTCTTCTTCAAGTTCCATGGTAATTTGGGTAGATTTATAACCATCCACCACAAACGATACGCCATGCTCCGTATTATTATAATTCAAAACCGCTGTTCCTGGTACTGATTCATATGCAAAAGCGCCATTGCACTCTAAGCGTGTAATTTCATGAAATGTTTTTACCTTATACACATCTCCTTGGAATTGAAAATCACTTAATTTTGTTTTCTCCGTCAAACGGTAATTTCCAAAACTCAATGTGTTATTTTGTTCCACCCTGATTAATTCCTTGATGACTGCCATCTTCTACTTCCTCCTTTTTAGCACTCTTTGGTTTTATAATTTGAAAACCAAGTGCATCCTTCTTGAATGTTATTTTTACTTTATTGCCTTTTTTAATATTTCCCTCTAGAATCTCTTCTGCAATACGATCCTCAACCAAATTTTGTATCGCCCTTCTCAATGGTCTTGCACCATATTTCTCATCATACCCCTTCTCAATGAGATAATCAATCGCTTTTGCATCAACTTGTATCACAATACTCATTTGCTCGTTTAAACGCTCAGAAATTGTTTTTAGCATGATTTCAACAATTCCCTTGATATGTTCTTTTGATAGCGCATGGAATACAACAATCTCGTCAATTCGGTTAAGAAATTCTGGTTTGAATGTCTTCTTGACTTCCTCCATAACCTTTGTCTTCATAAAGTCGTAGGTATCATCTGCCGAAGTCGCATTGACAAAGCCTAAACGCTTTGGTTCGATAATATTTTGTGCACCACTATTGCTTGTCATAATAAGAACGGTGTTCTTAAAATCAATTCGACGGCCCTGTGAATCCGTAATTTGTCCATCATCTAATACTTGCAATAAAATATTAAAAATATCAGGATGAGCTTTTTCGATTTCATCAAACAATATAATGGAGTAAGGATTTCTTCGAACTTTCTCGCTTAATTGACCACCCTCATCATAACCTACATAACCAGGAGGCGAACCAATTAATTTAGAAACACTGTGCTTTTCCATATACTCAGACATATCAACACGAATCAAGGAATTTTCCGTTCCAAACATTGCATCTGCTAGTGTTTTTGATAGCTCTGTTTTACCAACGCCCGTTGGTCCTAAAAAGAGGAATGAACCAATTGGTCTTTTAGGATCTTTAAGCCCCACTCGACCACGACGAATGGCTTTTGCAACTGCTGTAACAGCTTCGTCTTGTCCAATCACACGCTCATGCAAGATTTTCTCAAGATTTTGCAAACGAGTCGCTTCATTTTCTTCAAGTGCCTTTACGGGAATTTTTGTCCACGAAGAAACAATGTCGGCAATTTCATCCTCACCAACGACTAGCACCTTCGCTTCTTTTTCTTTTTCCCATTTATCTAATACCTTTTGAATACGGTCTCGCTTTTTCTCTTGCTTTTTCTTAATTTCCGCCGCTTTTTCATACTCTTCGTTTTTGATGACTTCTTCTTTAAGGTGATTTAGCTCTTCAATTTCTTCTTCGATCTTCTTGATTTCTTTTGGCTCTACAAATGCCGTAAGTCGAAGCTTTGAGGCTGCTTCATCCATCAAATCAATTGCTTTATCTGGCAAAAAGCGATCGTTAATATAACGTGCTGATAAATTCACTGCCGCCTCAATTGCACCTTGTGTAATCGATAATCCATGATGTTTTTCATAGGCACTTCGTAATCCACCTAAAATCGCAATCGATTCTTCAATCGATGGCTCATCCACCATAACAGGTTGAAATCTTCTCTCCAACGCCGCATCTTTTTCAATATGCTTTCGATATTCTTGGATTGTCGTTGCTCCAATAATTTGAATCTCTCCACGTGCCAATGATGGCTTTAGGATATTGGCAGCATCAAGTGCACCCTCTGCTCCACCAGCCCCTATAATGGTATGGATCTCATCAATAAATAGCAAGACATTCTTATCATCTCTTACTTCACTAATCACATTCTTGATGCGTTCTTCAAACTCACCACGATATTTTGAACCAGCCACCATCCCCGATAAGTCCAACGATATAAGTCGCTTATTTTTAATGGTTTCTGGTACATTGCCTTCCGCAATTTGAATGGCTAGCCCTTCTACAACCGCTGTCTTTCCAACACCTGGCTCACCAATTAAACATGGATTATTCTTCGTTCTTCGACTAAGAATTTGCATCACACGATTGATTTCTTCCTCGCGCCCAATCACAGGATCAATTTTTCCTTCACGCGCACTTTGTGTTAAATCACGTCCATATTGATTTAAGGTAGGGGTTTCACCGTCTGCCGCTTCCATATCCGAAGCTTGTCCACTCGCGCCATCTTCTATGGCATTCGCATTCAACAAATCCATGTACAGCTCTTTTAGATTCACACGAACCACTTTTAATAAACGCATCGCTGCACACTCCGTCACGCGAATCATGGCAATCAAAAGGTGTTCTGTCCCTATCAAATCAGAGGACATTTTATCCGCTTCTCTCTCGCTTAACATAATCACTTCATTGAAACGAGGTGTATAGCCTCTTGCATCTACCTTGATCAACATTCCCGATTGAACAAGATAATTTTTAATTAATATTTCTATTCGCTCTGCTGTGACACTCTGTTTTTGCAATGCGTTCGCTGCCAAGCTAGTGCCTTCTTTTAAGATTCCTAATAATAAATGCTCTGTGCCTACATATGGATGCTTCATCATCGCAGCTACATCAACTGCTGCTTGAATGGCTGCACGAGCCTTAATGGTAAATCGATCTTTCATATTTCACTCCTATTCTAATCATTTGCTATTTGATATCTGGCAAAATACTTCGTATATATTCTGCGCGAACCTCAAACATCTCCCTTTCAGAAAGAGCTTTCTTTGCATATTGTGCTAAATTCCCTGGACTAATCGCTAACATCGTATTGAAGATACTAATTGGCTTTGTAAAAGAAATCAAACCAAGCGATTGTCCTAATTGTAACTTCGATAAAAATTTCAATGCATCATTTTGTGATAATAGACGACTGTATTTTAATACGCCGTATGCTCTGTACGCTTCATCTTCACGCAATAATGGCTGTTTTTTCATAAGAATATCGCGCACTTTTCTTTCTTGACTAGCAACCTGCATTGTCACACGTTGAAGAACTGTCAAGATATCTTCTTCCGACTGCCCCAATGTCTTTTGATTATACAACACAAACATGTCGGAAGGGTTTTCTTCTTCATCTCCTGAAAGCCTCACCATCGCAATACCATAACGCGCAATTTCATTTGTCAAATTTGAAAAATTCTTGCTCATCGAGAGTAATGGTAAATGAACAATGCAATACGCACGAAGTCCTGTTCCAAGGTTTGTAGGGTATGTCGTCAAATATCCTAGTTTTTCATCGTAAGCAAATGGATATTTCTCATTGACATAATCGTCAATAATATTGACAACATAATGTGCATGTTTTAAATTCATCCCGCTTGCATTTACCTGAATACGTATATGGTCATCTGAATTTGTCACAATACTGACTTTTTCATCATCCGTCATAAATAAATCCATCGGTGCATTCATTGACAAAATGGTTTTACTAATGATTTGATTTTCATGTAGCGCCAATTTTTCATTCGGTGAAAGTCTATTCAATTGATAACTCTTCATCGCAATATCAATATGATCAAAATCCGCAAAACTCTTTTCGAACTTTGCATTCAGCTCTTCTTTTTGTTCGTCACTTAGCTTTACGGGAAATGGAATATCATTTAAATTCCGACGCAATCTCACTCGACATGCCACAATCACATCCGATTCTTCGCCTGTTTCTAAATACCATTTATTCATCATGTTTTTCCCTCGCTATATCACGTAATTCATCGCGATACTTCGCTGCTAATTCATATTCTTCTTCACGAAGTGCCTCTTCTAATTTCAAACGCAATACTTCTTCTCTCGAATGAGGTTTTTTCGGTGTTTTTGATTTGGTTCCTGTGTTTTCATCAAACCAATAATGCGGTGTTTTTCCGCAATGTGTATCACTTCCTTGTAGCTTTTTAATGTTGTCATCGATTAAAATTCCAAAGGTGTTGTAGCAATTGGCACAACCAAATTGGCTCTTCTCTAAAAACTGTGCATATGTCATCTTGCACGTCGGGCAAGCAACATGATTATAGTTATTGACTTCGGTTTTTGCCGTATCGTTTTGCATCGCTAGAATTTCTGATAATAGCATCTTGAATGGAAATTCTTTTTCTAATATTTGTGCCCATTCAGATTCTGAGGCACATTGCTTGCAATAAGCATGCTCTGTTTTGATACCATTAATCACTTCGGTAAACACAAGCGTTGCTTCACGAGCCTTACATTTTTCACATATCATACGCTCTCCTCCATGGTTTAATCCTGCTTAAATTATACCACATCTAGCCTGAAAAAACTATTAAAAGACCATTAAAAGTTTCCGTTATTCGTCATTATTTTTTTATTTTTTTACACATTGTACATTTCAAAATTTCCGCTTGACAGTTGTCAATTATTCTACTATAATTAGACCGTTGCAATTCGGTAGGCTTTCGGAGCGTGGCTCAGTTTGGTAGAGCGTTCGGTTAGGGACCGAGAGGTCGCAGGTTCGAATCCTGTCGCCCCGATTGTTTCACAAACCAACATCCGTGTCTGTAGCTCAGTCGGATAGAGCAACGGCCTTCTAAGCCGTGGGTCGGGGGTTCGAATCCCTTCAGGCACATAAAAAGAACCAGAGTAGATATTTTTCTTATCTACTCTGGTTTTTTTTGTATCACACATATATTCAAAATCCCTCGCTTCTAAAAGAAACGAGGGATTAATTTTAATATGTTAATAAATTAAGCAATTTTGCTTTTTGCAATCTCTGCTAATTGTGCAAATCCAGCTGCGTCATTGATCGCCATATCTGCAAGCACTTTACGGTTCAATGTAATTTCAGCTAATTTTAAGCCGTACATAAATTTTGAATAAGAAATTCCATTGATACGAGCTGCTGCATTGATACGAGCAATCCATAATTGACGGAATTGTCTTTTTCTTTCTTTTCTTCCCTTATAAGAAGAAGTAAGTGCTCTCATCACTGATTGTTTTGCAACACGATATTGTTTTGATCTTGCGCCTCTATAGCCCTTCGCCAACTTCAACACGCGATTGTGTTTTTTCTTAGCGTTTGCTCCACCTTTAATTCTAGCCATGGTATCTATACCTCCTTCAACGTTTTAACTTTTATAAATATGGTAAACCTTTTTTTATTGCTTTTGCATTTGATGCGTCAATCACAATACCTTTTCTAAGATTTCTTTTTCTCTTAGTTGATTTCTTAGTCAAGATATGGCTCTTGTAAGCTTTCATTCTCACAAGTTTCCCTGTTCCAGTTTTCTTAAAACGTTTAGCAGCAGCACGATTTGTTTTAATCTTAGGCATCGTATATTCCTCCTTGATATATGTTATTTTTTTTCGGCTAATATCACAATTAGATTTCGACCTTCTGACTTAGCTGGCTTTTCTACAACTGCGATATCTTGCAATTCTTCGGCAAACTCATCCAAAATATGTCTCAAAGAATTCATATGAGCAATCTCACGCCCTCTAAAGCGTAATTTTAACTTCACTTTGTTTCCTTTTGAAAGAAATTTTCGAGCAGCCGCAATTTTGGTATTGCGGTCGTTTACATCGATGTTTGGAGTCAATTGAATCTCCTTCAACTCAACGACTTTTTGCTTTTTCTTTGCTTCTTTTAGCTTGCGTGTCAATTCATAACGGTATTTGCCGTAATCAATAATCTTGCAAACTGGTGGTTTGGCATTCGGTGCAATCTTGACTAAATCAAGCTCTGCTTCTCGTGCTTGACGAAGTGCATCTTGAATGGTAACAACTCCTAATTGAGCTCCGTCTTCTGCGACCAAACGTACTTCTTTGTCTCTAATTTGTTCATTAATCATTAAATCGTTAATGGTTTTACACCCCCGTACTAATTTGATAGGCTTGAATGCCTTCGCCTGTTTAATGCATAAAAAAAGCGGATAGCATCTATCCACAAAAATAACAAATCACAAGGTGAAATGCAATATCTGAACCAATAGTCACGCTGTGCTATGGTGAGAGTGGATACTCTGCTTGCTTAGGTTGCGTTAAACAACAAGATGATGATACCATGCCACCATCTTGTTGTCAATCACTTTTTGAAATTTCTATTCCCAAATTTTAAATCGCCCACTGAGCGCCAAAAACGCAAAAATGTAAAGGCAATTATCATAATAGCGGCGATCACCTTTTCGTAGTGGTGTGTCGAAAAATGTTTTTACCCATTTTTTCGCCAACTCACCCTCACTTGCTAATGAGCCTTGTGCTGTTGTCGCCACAATCGCCGTTGGATGAAGTGCTTTTTCACCTTCGATTCGTCTGCCATCTATTTCGTATATACCAAAATCCATTGTTTTCATTTCGGCCTCGAGAAATTGCTGTTGCTTTGCAACGGCTGCGATTTGACCTTCATCAATACCAAACCATTCATAATCAAGTCCAATATTTGCCACCGTTCGATACGCATCGCTATAAAACCAATCATGGCGATCGGTTGTCCATGGCAACGGACGGCTCATTGGCGAACCATCAAATTCTGCATATTCTGCATTAAGACCTGTCACAGGATGGCAAGCCTTTGCCAAATACTCACGACTCTTTTTTGCTGCAATTTTGAAGAATTCACGGTCTTCTTCATATGCCCACAAAGCAAATAACTCATAAAAATGTGGCAAATGATAAGACGGATCGGTAAAATCAATTCCTGGAACGAATAAAATTTGATAATTCTCTTGGTTCCACATAGGCGTTCCTATACGACCATCTCTACCTTTATGAATGCAAGCGTGCAAAATATCCTTTGCGTGCTTGCTATATTCGAAAATTCCTTCGCCATCCCCAAAGCGATGAGATGCAAAGAAAAGTGCCATCGCATAAAACTCTTCGCCATCTGGTGCTGGGCCATCTGCATTTTTCGTCCCATCTAATGCACAAGACCAAGCAAAATACCCTTCGTTATAGCCTTCATCCATATACATATGGGTTTTTGACCATTTCCAAATGCGATCAAATTCATCTTTCATACCAAGCTGAACACACATCATCATGCCGTAAGACATCCCTTCCGTTCTAGCATCATGATTGCCCGTATCTTCTAGGTATCCCATATCGGTTCCCGCCGTATGAAAAATACGTTCCTCTTCATCATAAAAGAATGTATCCACTACTTCTTTTAAGCGTCTGTCAATATCCGCTTCACTAATCCCACATTCGTGAAACAAATTGCGGTACTTCTTTGTTTGAAATGCTCCCATAAAATTCTCCTATCAGGTTATTATGACGGCATTTTACCATGTCCTTTTCAATTGTTCTATTGACTTTTTGTTGTCTTCTTCTCAAATAGTGCTATATACGTGCTTCTTTATTAATTTTTTATAAAGAACATTCCCCTTTTCTTGTATTGCCTATTTTTATAACGTATAATCCATATATTATATAGAATGCGAGAGATTTTATGAAAGCACACATTATTGAACCAGAACACTACAAATTAATTTTTACTAAAATGCTTCGCGACTTTTTACCAAATGAACTTCCTCCTTTGCCTAACATGAAGAAGAACTTTAGTCGCAATTTATGGCGAGGCTATTTCTTTACGGACTCCAATATTTTTGTTGGCTACGCGATTGTGGCTGCACCACCTGATATTCCATTTGCCCTTATTAGTTATCTAGCGGTTGAACCATCTGCTCGTTCAAAGGGATATGGAAGCTATATTCTTAACTATCTTTCTGAAGAATATGCTTCCTATGATTTGCTTGTCGAAGTACACGATCCGTTTTTTGCCAAAACAGAGCAAGAAAATATGCAATGCAATCGTCGCATTGCTTTTTATGAGAGCAACGGTTTTCACTTACTCCCTACCAAAAAGGTTGTTTACTTTGGTATTCCTATGCGTATCATGATTCAGCGACCAGATTTCATCCCTGATGTAGCAGCGATGATCCATGGTATTTATAGCGCTTCTATGCCTCCAAAGCTTCTCGAACATATTATTATTGAAAATTCTCCTGCACAAGAGGAATAGTTGGTTAGTTGGTTAATCAGCATAGAAAAAACAGCATACCCTTGAATGAATCGAGGGTATGCTGTTTTTATGTGTGAAATATTTATTCCTCTGTTGCTTGATTTTCTTCTTGATTTGGCTCTTCCATCGAAAATATATAGTCATTTCCTGGCAATACTGCATTTAGCACAATACCAACAAATGCAGCAAGTGCTAAACCAGACAATTGGATAGTTACATCACTATTGATAACAAATGAAACACCACCTGACATACCAAGTGCAAGAACAAGAATAGCGGCTACAATAATCAAGTTACGACTTTTTGTTAAATCGACTTTTGATTCAACTAAGTTGCGAATACCAACTGCTGAAATCATACCATAAAGAACAAGTGAAACACCACCGATAATCGCTGTTGGAATTGAATTAATCAATGCAGCAACTTGTGGGAAAAAGGATAAAATAATCGCTACCACTGCTGCAATGCGAATAACTGCTGGATCATATACTTTTGTAAGCGCTAATACGCCTGTGTTTTCGCCGTAGGTTGTATTGGCTGGAGCACCAACAACGGCTGCCAAGCTAGTCGCAATACCATCACCTAGAAGTGTTCTGTGTAGACCTGGATCTGCAATATAGTTTTTGCCAACGGTTGCACTAATGGCAGAAACATCACCGATATGCTCCATCATTGTAGCAAGAGAAATCGGAACAATCGTCAAAATGGCACTTAAACTAAATTTCATAAATCTTGATGTGTGAAATGGTATACCAATAATATCTGCCTCTTTTACCGTTGTAAAATCAACTTCTCCCAAAATAAGCGCTAACACATAGGAAGCTACGATGGCAATCAAAAGTGGTACAATTTTTATCATGCCTTTTCCGAAAACATTGCAAATGATGATGATGGCGATAGCAAATAACGCAATCCACCAATTATCTTTACAATTTCCAATCGCAGTTGGCGCTAAGGTTAAACCAATGGCAATAATAATTGGTCCTGTCACAACTGGAGGGAAGAAACGCATAATTTTCTTTACTCCAAAAAACTTGATCAATGCTGATAATAGCAAATATACTAAACCTGCTACAAAAACACCACCACATGCATAAGGCAACATCTTTGGATCAAATCCATCCGTTCCCACTTCGCCCGCTATGGCAGCATAACCAGCAATAAATGCGAAAGACGATCCTAAAAACGCTGGAACCTTGCACTTTGTAATTAAGTGAAATAATAATGTTCCGATACCAGCCATCAATAATGTCGTTTGCACATTGAGACCTGTTAGAATTGGTACTAAAATTGTCGCACCAAACATCGCAAATACATGCTGAATACCTAGTAGTAGCATTCTTGGAATACCAAGCTCTTTTGCATGGTAAATCCCATTTTCCCCAATCTGTACTTTACTCATCTTTTACCTCCGTTTGTTGTTTTAAGTCCTTCATGTTATTTTAGAACGAAACGATTTAAATTGCAACCATATTATTTATAATCATAGTGTCTATTTCCCATATTAGTTTATAGCGCGCTAATAATCGTCCCTTATATTTGTTCGCAAAGTATTTCTCAAAAAAATACCTTACCGCTTTCACGATAAGGTATTCAACTAGTATTTAATTTAACCTCCCAAGGAAGTCCCCCGCCTCTTAGGCGGTGGGTGGAACTTCCTTGTTTCAGTGGGAGTTCAAGCTCCCACTGAAATAGCAGCGAAGCTGCTGGGAAGGGTTACCAGCGCATTGTTGCACAATGCGAGAAAGTAGCGAAGCGGATTTCGAGTATTCGCATTGACTTAGTTATTTTCTTTCTTTGTAGCTACTACTGCAACTGCAGCAAATGCGCCAATGATTGAAAGAACAACGATCATGTTTACATTTGATGAACCCGTATCTGGTGAGTCAGTTTTTTTGATTTTTTATTACTTTTTTGCATTTTGTCGATTTCAAATCAAAACCGCTTAACTTTTTGAAACTTTTTTAAACTAACAACATGTATGCTTACTTAGAGCTACTAGATATTTCTATGATAGTGCCCTTTTATGATGAATATTTTTCGCTCAAACGTGCTTTGATTGCTAGAATAAAGTCTAAGCTATTGACGATATTGGTATCCGTCATCGTCGTAACAAGTGCTAGATCCTTTGTCATCGTTCCTGACTCAATTGTCTCAATCGTTGCACTCTCTAGTGCATCTGCAAAAGCAACTAACTCTTCTAGAGAATCTAATTGACCACGCTTACGAAGTGCACCAGACCAAGCAAAAATAGTCGCTACGGAGTTAGTCGATGTCTCTAAGCCCTTTAAGTGATTGTAATAATGTCTTTGAACCGTTCCATGTGCCGCTTCGTATTCATAGCTTCCATCTGGTGAAACTAATACGGAAGTCATCATAGCAAGTGAGCCAAACGCTGTTGCTACCATATCACTCATCACGTCGCCATCATAGTTTTTGCAAGCCCAAATATAACCACCATCCGACTTCATCACGCGTGCTACTGCATCATCAATCAGTGTATAGAAATATTCAATCCCTAACGCTTCGAATTTCTCTTTGTATTCTGCATCGTACATATCTTGGAAAATATCCTTGAATGTATGGTCATATTTTTTAGAAATGGTATCTTTAGAAGCGAACCATAAATCTTGCTTTGTATCAATCGCATAATTGAAACAGCTTCTTGCAAAGCTCTTGATTGACTTTTCGGTATTGTGCATGCCTTGAATAATTCCATTTCCAGTCATCTCGTGGATTAATTCACGTCTCTCAACGCCTTCTGTGTCTGTATAAACAAGCTCGCATTTACCTGCGCCAACTTTCATTTCTGTTGCCTTATATACATCGCCGTACGCATGACGAGCAATGGTAATTGGTTTTGTCCATGTTTTCACATATGGCTCAATCCCTTTTACGGTAATTGGTGCACGAAATACGGTTCCATCCATAATCGCACGAATTGTGCCATTTGGACTCTTCCACATCTCTTTTAGATTGTACTCCGAAACACGAGCAGCATTTGGTGTAATTGTCGCACATTTCACAGCAACGCCATATTTTAGTGCTGCATAGGCACTTTCGTATGTTACCTTATCATCTGTTGCCTCGCGGTGCTCTAGCCCTAAATCGTAATATTCTGTTTTTAAATCGACAAATGGTAACAATAATTCATCCTTTATATATTGCCAAAGGATTCGTGTCATCTCATCGCCATCCATCTCAACTAATGGTGTTGTCATTTGAACTTTTGCCATATCTTACCTCCTGATTTTCTTTCTCAACTATACAATTATAACACATTTTCTCATTCAACTCAATCACTCTATAAATTGAATTGACTTTAAGTTGAAGTTGCCGCAACTTATCCCTCTATAAATTGAATTGACTTTAAGTTGAAGTTGCTACCGGGCAAAAACACAAAACACACTTTGCAAAGTCCCGTAACGCCTTCTAAATCAAATAACTGCTCTTCAAATTCCCCATCCGTTTGATTAATAAATTCAATCGCTTGATTATGGTCTTTTCCATTATTGCAACGAATATGAATCGTACTAACTGGTATACCCGAATGTCCACAGATTTTGATTTTTGAAAACCCTTTTTCCTTAAAATCCATACCCGTATACGTAATCGTTACATTGTTGCCTATTTCTTTAATAGAATCCTCACACACAACAAAAGAATCGCCCACAATTGAATCATTTTCCGTAGCCTCTAATTTTGAAAATGCTTTTTCGTATTTTGTAAAAGAAAACCCTTTGATGTGAACTTTCGATTCCATTTTAAAGCCAATCGTTTGAATACCCTTTAAGCGCTTTGGCAAACGATAGGTTGCTGGTTGGTATGTATTCCAAATTGGCGTTAGATGATAGCTTTCCGTTGAAAGAAGCTCTCCACCTTCATTCGGAATCCCCTGCCATATTTCAAAATGTAATGGATCGTGGCTATTGTGGAAAAACGGAATCGTAATCTCATCCGAACCATAATCACCAAAGTTTAGATTCTCAAAACCGACAAAACTCATTGTATCACGCGCTGTTGATACGCCCCGCTCATTGCCATTTCCTAAATCACCAATGCCTCTTGTATATAAACCGCCTGTAACGAATTCGTATGGATTGATATCTAATTTGCCAAATCCCTGTACTTCAAATTCAAGATCTGACATAACCTCTGCGCGGGGACGTCCATTTTTTGCAATGCAACGCAAGCGGAACTTGCCGTCACCTTTTCCTATAACAACTACCCGATCCTCGAGCACCTCAAATGTCGCTTCATGTGTATCAATTCCCGCATCATTAATAATACGCCATGTAAAATCCTTTGGAGAGTACGTTGTATTTAGTGGTAGTGCTTTATAATTCACTTCAATCCTTGAATGTTCCTTTGAAATAATTTGGCTAGTGGCGCTTAGTTCTACTTTTCGCACAGGAATCTCTTCATCAGCATTTTGCACTTCATATGCTTGTTTTGAATTTGCAATTAAATAATCGCTAACGCCTGTTTCGACTTCCGTCTCAATAACACTTAGCGTTAATTCCTTTGACACCAATTCATTGGATGTAATGGTAATCATAATATCGCCTGCTTCAAAATTGCTTTGAATCATTGCCAATAGTTTTCCATTAAACAAGCGTTTTGAAAGCCCTTTATAAGAATCATAATCGGTACTGCTACCATTATCAAGACCGACCAGGCGACCTGCCCCGCTTACTTCTACAAACATGCGATTGTTCGCATTAGAAACCATGTGACCATCGCCATCTTCTACGCCGATTTCCACAAATACGATATCGACACCATTTGCAAGCATCACCTCTTTATCAAGCGTAGCGCAAATTTTCACAGGATCGCGAAAAGACGATTGCTTATCACTCGCTATTTCAACATCATTTTCATCATAAGCCAATGCCACTAATTCACCCTTCTCATAATGAACCAAGAAGTCGCCAAATAGCTCCTCTCCTGCCGTATGGTCGATTGTTTTCTCTCCCACCTTTTCACCATTAAAATATAGCGCAACCTTTGGTGCATTGCTGTATAGGCGAACATTCACTAATTGACCTTCGTTGAAATCCCAATAAGGCAATATATGAACAAATGGATCGTCCTTGTAGCTTGTCCATTCACCCTTGTAGGCATAGAAAGAATCCTTCTTAAAACCTGCTGTATCGATTTGTCCGAAGTAAGAGTTTTTTGTACTATAAGGGGTTGGCTCACCAATATAGTCAAAGCCCGTCCATATGTATTGCCCTAGACAATACTTTCTATCACGATCATCTATAATACAAGCAAAGGTCGATTTTGCTCCCCAGCTTGTTGTACAATTGCCTAATGAAGAGCATTGTTCATCATCATTGGCAAGCATAGATTGTGATGCAGGAAAATGATAAACGCCTCGACTCTGAACCGTAGAAGCCGTCTCGCTTCCATATATAATCCAGTCAGGATACGTTCCATGATGAGCATCGTATAAATATTCACCATAATTGTACCCAACAATCGGAATTTCTTTTGCCGCATCCTGTGTGTTTTCCCATGGCATATAATTTGAACCAAAGGTCACCCACGCATTCCATTTTGGATCATGTTTTAACACTAGATCACGCAAAATAATTGCCACTTCTTTTCCACGCGCACCATGATGTGTATCATAAATTTCATTTCCAATGCTCCACATAATAAGTGATGGATGATTGCGATCTCTTCTCACCCATGCGGCAACGTCCTTTTCATGCCACTTAGGGAAGAAGCGCGCATAATCGTATGGTGTCTTTGCACCCTCCCACATATCAAACGCCTCTGAAACAATCAACAAACCCATTTCGTCTGCTAATCGCATAAATGTCTTTGAGGGCATATTGTGTGATGTACGAATCGAATTAACGCCCATCTCCATGAGAAGCTTGAATTGTCTACGAAGTGCTACTTCATTTGTTGCCGCACCAAGCGCCCCAAGGTCATGATGCTGACAACAGCCATGTAATTTTACATAGGTATCATTTAAATAGAATCCATCATTTTTTGTGAACTTCAATGTTCGAAAACCGAATGGTTCTTCGATTGTATCAAGAAGCACCTCGTCCTCGTATAAATTCGTCACTAACGTATAACAATGTGGTGATGTGATATCCCATAATTGTGGATTTTCTACATACACGGTTTGTTTCGTTTCGTATAGATTTGTCGCTTCTTGGCCCATAAGCTTGTCAACTGTTATTTCACAATTTATAGCAGGTAGCTCCTTGATATAATGACAAACACGATAGGTTTTTGCGCTTGTCATACCGCTTACTTCTGCTTGAATATCTACGTAAAATGCACTAGCATGTTCCTTGTCTTTTTGGGGAGCAATGTATACGCCGTCGCTTACAAGATGCGCTTTGGGAAGTGTACGCAAATATACATCACGATAAATACCTGCCCCACTATACCATCTAGAGTTTGGGCACTCATATACGACTTTTACAACCAATTGATTTGTGCCATCTACCAGATAGTCACTAATATCAAACGCAAAGCTACTATACCCATATTTCCATTCGCCGACCTTTTGGTTGTTTAAAAAAATCGTTGAATCCATATAGATACCTTCAAAATAGATTTCGTATACGTTATCTTCTTTGTGTAATGAAAATTCTTTTTTGTACCAGCCTTCACCCGTTTCGTATAGGTTATATGCGTCAGCAATCATCCAGTCGTGTGGAATATCAACCGTTTGCCAATGTGCCGCAGCCATTGCCTCCTCATACGTTGTGCCAATTGGATGTTTAGCAAATAAAAATCCATTATTAAATTTTTCTATGTGTCTCATACGCACCTCATTATTTTTTTCTTCATTGTAACATTGAATTTGGTGAAGAACAATCCCAAAATCATATTTGCACAAAAAAATAGGACAAAGCAATGCTCTGTCCTAATATATACCCAAAATGCCGGTTCTTATAGTTGACGCCCAGCGGATGCTAGGTGGGTTACCGCGATCACTTCGCTGTCATCCACTCGAAGGAGGCTCGACATAAAAAGTGATAATATAGGAATCCCTTAAGTCAAATTGTAGGTTCAAGTTATAAGAGTATCGAACATCTCAGGCGAATATCTTATGTGGTTCTTTATAAGTATATTGTAGTGGATTATGCCAAAAAAGTCAACTGTTTTTTATCAAGTGGCCTCTTTGAAATTCACTTTATTTAGAAGTGATGGTCTTCATTTAAGAACTAAAGTATATCCAAAATAATTGAGGGCGCATTGATTTTTTCTTTTGAAATACTATACGCCTCTAATAACATTTTCTCTAAATTATCGAAGCAATTGATTCGGTTGCTATAAAAAACAGCCATCGCTTCCCCTTTTTCAATCGGATCGCCTATCTTTTTCTTAAGATAAATTCCTGCCGAAAAATCAATCGTATCCCCCAGTATCATGTGCCCCGCACCGAGCATTGCCGATATTTCTCCACAAACTTGCGTTTCGATACGACTTACATAACCACTTGATTGGCTTTTAACGATATATATATTCCTTGCCTCTTCAAACCTCTCTGGGTGATAAATATATTGCGAATCGCCACCTTGATATTGAACCATTTGAGCTAATTTTTCTAATGCCTTTTTACTGCCTAGCGCTTCTTTTGCCATTTCAATGCAATCACTATTAGGCTTCATAAGCGCCTGTTCCAATAATGCAGCCGCCATTTGAATACAAAGATTGGTTAGATCTTCTGGCCCTTCACCATTTAGCACAGCAATCACCTCTTGTATTTCGAGAGCATTTCCAATCGCAAAACCAAGTGGCATATCCATATTGGTCAAAAACGCTGTTACTTTTCGATTTGACAATGTACCAATGGCAACCATCTTTTTAGCTAGTTCCCTTGCACTTGATAAATTCTTCATAAAAGCGCCACTTCCAACCTTGACATCTAGCAAAATCACGTCGCTTCCTAGCGCAAGCTTTTTACTCATAATAGATGACGCAATCAAGGACGGATTTTCTACTGTCGCCGTTACATCACGAAGAGCGTATAATTTTTTATCGGCCGGTACGATATTATTTGTTTGCGCCATAATACTAATGCCGATTTCATTCACTTGTTGAATAAAATGCGCATATGAGATTTCGGTTTGAAAACCTGGTATGGACTCTAATTTATCAATCGTTCCACCTGTATGACCAAGTCCTCTTCCTGACATTTTCGCAAATTTTCCACCACAAGCTGCCACAATTGGTCCAATAATCAAGGATGTTTTATCTCCAACTCCACCCGTACTATGCTTATCCACCTTCACACCATGTATATTCGACAAATTCATTTGCTCACCCGAATCACGCATGACCATTGTTAAGTTCGTTGTTTCCGCATCGTCAAGGCCATTAAAATAAACGGCCATCAAAAAAGCCGATACCTGATAATCAGGAATATTCCCCTTTGTATACTCTCCAATAAAAAACGAAATTTCATCTTCCGTCAATGGCAAACCATTTCGCTTTTTCATAATGATATCCACTGCTCTCATGCAAACTCCTCCTTTGCAAACTCCCTATAAAACAAAGCCATGCGGAAGCAATTCTTCCATTGTGTAAACCTTGTATTCGCCATGAATACTCGCACAAATAATCAAAAAGGTCTGCGCGTCAACAAATTCACTTAAAAACTGGCGGCATACACCACATGGTGTACAAAGTTCCTCACCTACCACTGCAATGGCACTAAATTCTTTCTCCCCTTCACTTATCGCTTTTGCAATGGCAGATCTCTCTGCACATATTGTTGGCGAATACGCGGCATTTTCGATATTGGTACCCACAAAAATCTCACCCTTTTTTGTCAAAAGCGCAGCACCTACTTTAAAATTCGAATACGGCGAATAAGAAAACTCTCGCACATCTATCGCCTTTTCAATTAACAAATTTATCATTTTTTCATCCATCATTAATACTCCGTTGTTGTTTCTTGTTTCATAAGCTTTATCAATCGGCTTGTTCCAAGACGACTAGCACCTGCCTTTACAAAAGCATATGCATCCTCAAAAGAAGCAATGCCTCCTGCTGCCTTGATTTTTACCTCTGCTCCCACATGCTTTTTAAATAATTCAATATCTTCTAAGGTAGCACCACCACGCGAAAATCCCGTCGAGGTCTTAATATAATCCGCTTTTGCATTAGTTACAATTTCGCACATTTTTATTTTCTCTTCTTCTGTCAGTAAGCACGTTTCGATAATCACCTTCAATATCGCATCACTATCTTTACATATCGCCTTCAATGCTTTAATTTCTTCCTCAATCAAGTCATATCGTTTTTCTTTCAAATAACCAATCGGGATTACCATATCAATTTCGTCTGCTCCATCTTGCAAAGCTTTTTTGGTTTCAAATACCTTTACTTCCTTTGTCATATAGCCATTTGGAAAACCAATAACTGTGCAAATCGTCAAAGCGTCCTTGTATGTTTCTTTGACTTCTTTCACAAAAAGAGGCGGTATACAAACGGATGCTGTTTGAAATGCAATTGCCTCCTCACACAAGTTAAAAATCTCGCTACTTGTCGCATCTGGTGCAAGCAATGTATGGTCTACCATCTTTAGCATTTTTTCCTTCAACAAATAATCCTCCACATACTTTCCGATATAGTCGAAACCTTTTATCGTTCCCATATTATAATCACTCGCTATATTGTTTCCTACCATAACAAGCGGCACATATTCTCTAGAATGATCCGTCGATTCTGTTGCAGGGTCGCAACCATGATCTGCCGTAACCATCAAGATATCATCAGCACGCAATGCTTCAACAATTGGCATAATCGCTTTATCAAACTCACTTAATGCCCTCGCATACCCATCTACATCATTCCGATGCCCAAACAGCATATCAAAGTCCACTAAATTGACAAAACAAAGACCTTCAAACGACACCTCTACTAAATCACGCAATTTGGCCAGACCTTCTTGATTGTTTTTCGTCGGAAATGATTGTGTTATCCCCTCTCCTGCAAAAATATCCGCAATCTTTCCAACACCTATCACCTCTAATCCCGCACTCTTTAGGCGGTCTAAAACGGTAGGATGTGGCGTTTTCAGGGAATAATCGTGCCGTCCTTCTGTTCGATAAAATGCTCCCTCAACGCCTGCAAATGGCCTTGCAATCACGCGCCCTACTGCGTACTTGCCTACTGCAAGCTCACGCACTTTTTCACATATTTCATATAACTCTTCTAATGGAATGCTATCTACATGAGCAGCAATCTGTATCACACTATCTGCCGACGTGTAGATAATTAGACCGTTAGTGTCTATCATTTCTTGACCATATTCTTCAATTACTTTTGTCCCTGAAAACGGAAGCCCGCATAAGACGTTCCGACCAATAACATTCTCAATGTTTCGTAAAAATTCTTTCGGAATTCCCATTTCAAAAACAGGCATAGCAGACTCCAATATAACCCCCATCATCTCCCAATGTCCTGTTGTTGTATCTTTTCCTTTTGATTTTTCTTCTAATCGTGCGATTGTTCCTTGAAATGACTTGTCATCTTTTGGGTACAATTCTTTGGTTCCTTCTATATCAAACAAACCAAGCCTCGCCATATTGGGCATCGCAAATTCAGGTGATGCCGACACACTCCTAAGGGTATGTGACCCCTCGTCGCCATAATGTATCGCATCGGGCATCGCACCAATCCCCATACTATCTAATACAATCAAAAATACGCGTCTTCCCATTTTATACACCTTTCTACAACGAAAGGACAAAGGTATCAAAACCATTGTCCTTTATCTATTTATAGCAATCCATCTCCATAATGTATCTTGCTACGATAACGACCTCTACGTTTTCTTCGTTTTTTTGCCGAGTAAATCGAAAACGCAATAAAAACAATCGCAATCACAATCATCAATACCACACAAAGTTTAATCGTTTTTAGTAGCGCATTGTTATCATTTTTCTTTGCTTTTTTATGTGACGTAACAGGTGCACTACTTGTTGTATCATTTTCACCTTCTTTTGTCGTCACTTCTTCGATCGTAGTCGCTTCTGTTGGTGTTTCCTTTCTATAAACCAATGGCTCATAGGTTGGCTCTACATACTTTCCATCTGGCAATCCATTCGGATTTGTTGTCAAAAAGGCAGATGCTACATACACCAATTTATCTCCCGATTGAATCTTACTCCATTTGCCCCATGTCGCAATGCGTGTCGCTTCTTTTTTTCCTTCTAATGAACCAACCGTATTTGCATATAGACATGGTTTTTCACGCATGCGCACATTTTCAATCGCATATACGGTTTCTTCTTTTTCAATCCATTCAACACCACAAGACTCTCCTTGTAACATCTCAAAACCATGTTCCATCATCAACATCGTATCCGTATAAAAGCAAGCTTCGTCCGACTTCATAACAACTGCAACCAAATGGTCTACTTGGTTTGTAATTTTATTGATTCGTTTTGCTGCCGTCACTAATGTACGACCTGCTTCAACTGTATAGCCCGTTTTTCCTGCATAAGCACCTGGGTAAGAAATCGTCTTATTGACCATCCTATGCCCCATTGTCAAATTTCTAGCTTCATGTTTATTTGTTTTTGGAATGGTATACTGGGCACACGAAGCAATCTCAACAAAATCTTCGTTGCTCAATGCTTCGATAAAAATCAATCCCAAATCATATGGCGTTGTATAATGATTTTCGTCATGCAATCCATGTGCATTCACAAAATTCGTGTTCGTCGCTCCGATTTCCAATGCTTTTTTGTTCATAAGCTTTACAAATTCGGCTTCGCTACCAGATACATGCTCTGCCAGCATTTTTGCACATTCATTGCCTGATGCTAACATCAAACCATGTAAGGCATCTTCGATTGTCATCATCTCACCAATCTCTGCTTTTGGTGTCAATGTTGAGCTAATCAATGCAACATCCACCCCACTTGCCGTAAATGTAATAATCTCCTGGAGATTCGGGCAATTTTCAAGCACAAGCAACGCCGTCATAACCTTCGTAACGCTCGCTGGAAAATACTTTTCATTTGCATTTTTGGATGTAATGACTTCGCCTGTTGTCACTTCCATAAGAGCATAGCCTTCAGAAAGTGTATCGTGTCCCTTTACATCTGCATAGCCCGAAACAACGGCTGTCTGAACCAAGCATAACATACATATTATAAGCAGACTGATCTTTTTTATTATCTTTTTTATCATCTTACCACTCCTATAATCAAATCATATCTTATACCATTATAAAATATTGTTACCGAGTTAGCAAGCAATTTATCCAAAAAGCCTTATGAAAGCTGTACATAATCACAAATTTTTCTGGTAGTTCTTTCTTTTGATGTCCGTTTTTGCTAGATTTTATGTATGCCTTATCATAGCTGTTCACTATTTGCAACCTAAAATACGTTTCAGATTATTCTTCACTCTAAAATTTTTTAATTTTCGCTTGCAATTTGAAATTGAATTTCGTATAATGTCATTAACAGTACTCGACACGCCTCTCCACGATGCGGACCAGGTCGAGTCATTTTATTTTAAAGGTAAATTTACTATGAATAAACGCCACCAACCCTCTCTCTCTATCGACGAGCAAATCGAAAATCTAAAAAACTTAAATCTCAAGTTTGAAAATATTGAGTATGCACGAAAATTCTTAAATGATATTTCTTATTTCCGTTTCATTAAAGCATATAGTTTGGGACTCAAACCTAGAAATGGAAATTACAATCCAGGAGTAACCTTTGAGCAGATTGTCGAGCTTTATTTGCTTAATGCAAATTTTCGTCAACAACTCTTCCCTCTTATAGAACGAGTTGAGATTAATTTACGAACTCGAATAGCAAACTTCTTCTCATCAAAATACGGCGTTCTAGGTTATTTCGATAGTGCAAACTTCCCAAACAAAGAATATCATGCGACTTTTATTAAAAATATAAACAAAGAAATCAATAGGAATCTTCAATCTTCCTTTATCAAGAACTTTTGTGAAACATACGAAGACGGAAATATTCCATTTTATGCGTTGACTGAAATCATGAGTTTCGGTATGCTTTCCAAGTTCTACAAAAACCTTGCTGTGCTAGATAAAAAAGAAATCGCCAAGTCCTATCATATCCCTTTCAATTTTTTTGAAAGCTGGATGGAATGCATTTCTTATGTCCGCAATCTATGTGCTCACTATGGTCGTCTCTATAATACAAAATTGATAAAAAAGCCGATGCTTTATAACGAATATCGCGAACAAGGCGTCCGCAACGATCGCGTTTTTGGAATTCTATGTTGCATCAAAGAACTTGTGTCTCCTGATAATCATTGGGAAGAGTTCATTGAACAAATTGACTCGTTTTTTATCAAGTATCCTCATGCAGAAAAATTCACAATGGGCTTTCCTAATGATTGGAAAAACATTCTGAGCACTAAAAAAGGCGTTGCACACTAGATGAGTTATCACCTATTTTGCAACGCCTTACTACTTTTTATCTTAGTTTAATTCATCAAGTACTTTTTTGATTGCTTCAAGTGCATCAGCAGGTAACTTGTCATAACCGTTTTTGAATTCTTCTCTTGATTTAACAAATTCATAACGATCATTCATACGTGCTTTTAGTTCAGCAACATAACTTGCATCTTCCATGTTTGGAACAAATCCATCCCAATCAAAGATTTCGATATCGGAGAATGGTCCCCATTTTTTGAAAGTTGCTTTTCCTTCAACAATTGCTTCAAGGATTCCTAATGTATCTTTAGGTTGAACCTTCTTGCCCATAAAATCACCTGTGTTGATAATATAACAATCTACATTTTTGTCACCAACAAGTTTTTTAAACTTTTCATAATCATTTACGAGTGGATATGTTCTAAATGGGTTCGCATATGGCTCTACAACTAATGCATTTGGATCAACACCAGCAGCTAGACGCTCTGCGCTTGATCTCTTTGTAGCAAGTGTTGCACCCATAACAGATGCTAATGATTCACCTTTTAGTTTTACAACTGGTGGAATCGTAGGGTCTTTCATAATCCAGAAGATTGCATTTACTGGAGATTCAATTTTATCAACACGGTTTGGTGACCAAAGTTTTGATTTAATTGCACGTCCATTACCATTTCTAATATCTTCTGTTACAAGAACGATTTTTCCTTCATCATCTAATGTTGCAGAACAGTTTTGAGCTGTCAATAGATATTTATTGTCTTCACAATCTGTAGGATAATCTGCTGTCTTGTCAAAGTAAGTAGGCTCTAGTGCTACTGAAGAACATGTATCTGTATTGATAATAAATGCATCATCATGAAGAACGGTTACACCGTATTTTCCATCATGTTTTGCATGAGTGATTGTTGATTTTCCTGATCCTGACAAACCAAATACAGAAGCAACATACTTATCACCGTTTGCTAATGAATATTCTTTTTGTCCACCATGACATGATGCGTAACCATTACGGTTAGCAATCGCCCAAGCAATTGTTAATGTACCTTTTTTGTGCTCTCCAAAGTATCTCATACCAAGGATTGCTGCACAGTTTTGAGCCGTATTAAAGTAGCATAAACATTTTGGATCATAGCCTGGTTTGTCTGTTCCTTCCCATTGAGGATTTGAGAAAATATAAATATCTGCCTCATCACCGATTGGGCGTGAATCTTTGTACATCTTCACATATTCGTCAGACATATATTGAAAGTTAAGCATCCAAGAATACATAATATTCTCTTCGCCCTCTGGAATAAGCAAATGTGCCTTCACCATAAACTCAGGTGCAAGACCAATATATACTTCACAGTGGTACATTGTCATCCAACGTGTATCATAAACAGCATCCATAACGATACGGTCGATTTCTGCACAATTTACATTTGGCTCACCAGCAATTCTTCTTGCTGCTGCATAACGTCCTGTAACAGAACCATCATTGAACAATAGTACCTTTGCATCTTTTTCTAGACCAAATTCTTCTCCGCGATATACTGGCATATCAGTAACAACGGTTCCTGGAGAATTTTTTGCTAATTCATAGGCTTCTTTTAATGTATTAACTTTAATCACATTATTGCCATAGAAAGGTGCTTCGATAATTGAACGTGTCGTAGCAAATCCTGGCTTTCCAGCACCGATTTCAGATCTTTTGAAATACGCTTTTGTTGACATTTACTGTCCTCCTTATTGATATCTTTTTATTATTTACTTCTAACTCATGTGACATTATCTCATTTTTTGCAAGTGGTGTCAAGATTATCGCCATAATAAAAGAGACGAAAAATCGTCTCTCTTATTATGATTTTTTGACATATTGTACACTTAAAAAAACAATTTTAGTTTTTAGTCATTCACAGACGGACATTTCGTCATTATAGAACCTGACGAACGGTTTCGGCTACATTTTCAGCTGTAAAACCGAATTTTTCGAATAAAATATCTGCTGGTGCGCTTGCACCGAATCCCTTCATCGTCACATATGCACCATCAAGTCCCACATATTTGCCCCATCCAAAATCTGATAAAGCTTCTACGGCAACTCTTGCACGTACATTCTTAGGAAGAATGGCATCTATATATTCTGCTGGTTGATTTGCGAATACATCCATACATGGAATGGAAACAACGCGAACATCAACACCTTCTTCTGCTAAAATCGCTTGTGCTTGCATACCAAGCTCAACTTCTGAACCTGAAGCCATAATAATCGCATCTGGCACGTCTTTTTTCGCATCTGAAATAATATAACCACCCTTTAGGGCATCCTTTGATGAACCTGGTTGTTGAACAATATTTTGTCTTGTTAATACCAATGCCGTTGGTGTTGTTTTTGAAGAAATCGCACTATACCATGCTGCAGCTGTTTCTGTTGCATCACAAGGACGGAATACATTGATATTTGGCATCGCTCTAAACATCGCTAATTGCTCAATTGGCTCATGTGTAGGCCCATCTTCGCCAACACCGATACTATCATGTGTCAATACAAATGTAATTGGCAATCCCATAAGCGCTGAAAGTCTTGCCATAGGCTTAATATAATCACTAAACACAAAGAATGTCGAAACAAATGTTTTAAGACCGCCATGAAGGGCAATACCATTTCCGATTGCTGCCATACTTAATTCGCGAACACCAAAATGAATGTTCTTTCCTGCATAGTTTTCTTTTGAGAAATCACCTTCATCGTTCATATACGTTTTGGTAGAAGGTGCTAAATCTGCTGCTCCTCCAAACATATTTGGGAACATATCCTTGATACGATTAATCATAACACTTGAAAGATTACGTGTTGCCTCTGGTTTATTTGCGTATGCCCAAAAAGCTTCATCGTCATATGCTTTTTCGTAAATATCCTCACTATGATAATCATTCCACATAGCAAGCATATCTGGGTATGCTTTTGCATAATCTTCAAACAATGCGTTCCATGTCATTTCCGCTTCTGCTTTACCTTCCACAATTGAGTGATAGTTTGCATATACATCCTCTGGTACGAAAAACGGTTCCATAGAAGGCCATTCAAGGTTTTCTTTAAGGGCAAGAACATTGTCAGCACCAAGTGGTTCACCATGTGCACATGCCTTTCCTTCTTTTGCTGGACAACCATAACCGATTTTTGTTTTCACTTCAATAAATGAAGGTTTGTCTTTCTCTGCTTTTGCCATCGCAATTGCTTTTGCAATTTGTCCTAAATCGTTTCCGTCTTCTACTACGATTGTTTGGAAACCAAACGCCTGCATACGCATGCAAACATTTTCTGTGAAAGCGATATCCGTGCTTCCTTCAATGGAAATTTGGTTTGAATCGTATAGTACGATTAATTTATTTAATCCTAATGTTCCAGCCAATGAAAATGCCTCTGATGAAATTCCTTCCATCATACAGCCATCACCACCAAGAACAAATGTATAATGGTCAACAATTGAGTAATACTCTTTGTTAAAGGTTGCAGCAAGATGTGCCTCTGCCATCGCCATACCAACAGCCATCGCCATACCAGCACCTAAAGGCCCTGTTGTCGCTTCGATACCTACGGTATGCTTATATTCAGGATGTCCTGGTGTCAATGATCCATCTTGACGGAATTGCTTTAAATCATCTAGTGTTAAGCCATACTCAAAAAGATGAAGCAATGAATATAATAGCATCGAGCCATGTCCACCTGAAAGAATAAAGCGGTCACGATTTTTCCAATTTGGATTTTTTGGATTGTGGTTCATTTGATTTGCCCATAACTCATAAGCCATCGCTGCTGAACCAAGCGGTAATCCTGGATGTCCAGAATT
>CAZMHF010000003.1:0-58283 GCA_964566025.1 uncultured Lachnospiraceae bacterium
TCTTAATCGCTGTTTGCAATGTTGCAGAAATAAAGAAATACTGTTGCTTCAATCGTAGTTCTTTTCCTGCGTAATGATTATCATTTGGATAAAGGACATCGACGATATTTTTCGCCAAATTTTCCTGCTCCACAGCTTTTTGATAATCACCACGATCAAAGGACTCTAGATTGAATGTATTAATTGGCTCTGCATCCCAAATACGCAATGTATTTACGACATTGTTTCCATACCCTACCACTGGCAAATCAAATGGAACGGCACGCACAGATTGATAGCCCTCTTGTACAAACACTTCTCTACCTGTTTCGAGATCATGTTCTACTCGAACATGCCCACCAAAATGCACTTCACACGCATATTCCGCACGACGCACTTCAAATGGATTTCCGTTTTTAAGCCAATTATCAGGAACCTCTACTTGATAACCATCTTCGATTTTCTGAGCAAACATACCATATTGATAACGAATACCACAACCATAAGCTGCATAGCCAAGCGTTGCCAACGAGTCTAAGAAACAAGCTGCTAAACGACCCAAACCACCATTTCCTAATGCCGCATCTGGTTCTTGATCTTCAATATCATTTAGCTCATAGCCTAATTCTTCTAATGCCTCTTTGATTTCTTTTTGAGCGCAAATATTGATAATATTATTGCCCAATGCACGTCCCATCAAGAACTCCATTGACAAATAGTATACTGTCTTAATGTCTTGTCGCTCATATTGCTTATGTGTCGCAATCCACTCATCAATAATAATATCCTTTACCGCAAAGCTAACTGCTTGGAACACTTGTTGCTTGCTTGCCTCTGTGATATCCTTTCGAAACATCGTTTTCGTGTATGTAATGACACTTTTCTTGAAATCTGCTTTATTTACTGTCGCTTTCTTCATACAAGTTGACTCCTTAAATTTTTTCAACACCGAGCGTAATCATTTCGCTATTAATGTTCCAGTCCTTTGAAAACCCGCCATTTGCTTTCACTAGTTCATTTGCCAAAACATCCGCCATAATCTCGTCTTGGTTTTTCTCGATGATGCTTGCAATCTTATCATTGTTTGAGTAATAAACTTTAATATGATCTGTTACCTCAAAGTCTGCTTCCTTACGCATAGTCTGAAGCTTTGAAATGATTTCTCTTACAAATCCCTCTTTAATCAGTCCTTCATCTAGATTTCCATCTAAGACAACCGTTAAATCAAGATTGCTTTCCGTCACATAGCCTTCTTTTTTGACCATGGTAATTAATAAATCATCTTTTGTTAATACAACGTCTTGCTCTCCAAATGTAAATGTCAATTCATTTGATTTTTCAAGCTCATTCATCGCCGCATTTCCATCCACTTGATTTAATGCATCTTTAATTTGCGCCAACACTGCACCATATTTTGGTCCAACACTACGAAGCTGAGGCTTAAAGTTATAGGTTGTAAATTCACTTACATCATCTGTAAATTCAACCGCTTTAATATTAAGCTCCTCTGCAATAATCTGTGTATAGAAATCTGATAACTTTGTTGGTGATTTAATAAACATTTTTGCAAGTGGTTGACGGTTTTTCAAATTCGCCGAATTACGACAAGCACGTCCCATCGCCACGAACTTTAGAACATAATCCATGTTTTTCTCAAGCTCTGCATCAACATAGCTTGCATCATATTCAGGATATGAACAAAGATGAATACTTTCCATCGCCTCTGTATCAATTGAGCGCACTAGGTTTTGATAAATTTTTTCTGTCATAAATGGAATCATCGGAGCCGCCAATTTTGCTGTTGTCACTAATGCTGTATACAATGTCAAGTACGCATTGATCTTATCTTGCTCCATTCCCTTTGCCCAAAACCGTTCACGACTTCTTCTAACGTACCAGTTACTCATATCGTCAACAAACTCTTGAAGCACTTTTGTCGTTTCTGGAATACGATAATTTTCAAGATACTCATCACAATCCTTAACCAATGTGTTCATCTTCGATAAAAGCCAACGATCCATCACGCATAAGCTGCTTTGATCTAATGTATATTTTGTAGCATCAAATTGATCGATATTTGCATATAGTACAAAGAAAGCATACGTATTCCATAGCGTTCCCATGAATTTTCGTTGTCCTTCAATAACCGCTTTTGAATGGAAACGATTTGATAGCCATGGTGCACTGTTTGAATAGAAGTACCAACGAATCGCATCAGCGCCTAATGTAGCCAACGCTTCAAAAGGATCTACTGCATTGCCCTTTGACTTACTCATCTTTTGGCCCTTCTCATCTTGGACATGGCCTAATACGATAACATTTTTGTATGGTGCTTTATTGAATAAAATTGTTGAAATCGCCAACAACACATAGAACCATCCGCGCGTTTGATCAACTGCTTCTGAAATAAAATCGGCTGGGAAATGCTTCTCAAACAATTCTTGATTTTCAAATGGATAGTGATATTGTGCAAATGGCATTGCGCCTGAGTCGAACCAACAGTCGATTACTTCTGGAACTCTCTTCATTTGCTTTCCGCATTTTTCACAAGGAATCGTTACTTCATCTATAAATGGACGGTGTAACTCAATGTCCTCTGGACAATTTGGTGATAACTCTTTTAACTCTTGACGGCTACCGATAGAGTGCATATGACCACACTCACATTCCCACACATTAAGAGGAGTTCCCCAATAACGATTACGGCTTACGCCCCAGTCTTGTACATTTTTTAGCCAATCCCCAAAACGACCTTTTCCAATACTCTCTGGAATCCAGTTGATTGTGTCGTTGTTGCGAATTAAGTCTTCTTTTACGGCAGTCATCTTAATAAACCATGATTCGCGCGCATAATAAATAAGTGGCGAGTCACAACGCCAACAATGTGGATAACTATGTTCAAATGGAATCACCTTAAATAATAAATTCTTCTCTGTAAGTGCGGTAATTACTAAGGAATCTGCATCCTTAACAAATGTACCTTCCCATTCGCCTGTTTCTTTTGTCATACATCCTTTGCCATCAACTAATTGAATAAATGGTAAGTCGTATGCTCTTCCTACCTGCGCATCATCTTCACCAAAAGCAGGTGCAATATGAACAATGCCCGTACCATCTGTTGTCGTAACAAAATCAGCACATGTTACAAAATGCGCTTTTGTTTTTGGAGCAACAAAATCAAACAGTGGTTGATATGACTTGTTCTCTAAGTCTTTTCCAAGCATCTCATCTACGATTTCATATTCGCCTTCCCCTAGTACTTGGTCGGCTAAATCCTTCGCAAGATAATAATACTCATCTTCTTTTTTTGCTTTAACATATTCAATGGCTGGATTCACACACAATGCTGTATTTGATGGCAATGTCCAAGGTGTTGTTGTCCATGCCAAGAAATATTCATTGTCCTTATCTAACAATTTGAATTTAGCAATCAATGAACGATCCTTAACATCCTTATATCCTTGTGCCACTTCATGACTTGATAGCGGTGTTCCGCAACGTGGACAATATGGCACGATTTTAAAGCCCTTGTATAATAGTTTTTTATCCCAGATGCGACGAAGCGCCCACCAAACGGATTCAATATAATCATCATGATAGGTTACGTATGGGTTGTCCATATCTGCCCAGAAACCAACGGTGTAAGAAAAGTCTTCCCACATCCCTTTGTACTTCCAAACGTTTTCCTTGCATTTTGCAAGAAACGGTTCTATTCCGTATTCCTCGATTTGTTCTTTGCCATTTAGCCCAAGTTCTTTTTCAACTTCTAGCTCAACTGGTAATCCATGTGTATCCCAACCCGCTTTACGAGGCACAGAATATCCCTTCATCGTACGATAACGTGGAATCATATCCTTTATCGTTCTTGTCAAAACATGCCCAATATGTGGTTTTCCATTTGCCGTAGGTGGCCCATCATAAAACATGTATTGAGGACTATCTTTTCGTAACTCAACACTTTTTTCGAAAATATTTTGTTCTTTCCAAAAATTCTCGACTTCCTTCTCTCTTGCCACAAAATTCAAATCTGTAGACACTTTTTTGTACATAAAATGCTCCTTTCACTTGTGAAAGCGGTTTTAAAGCGACGTACTAAATTCTAATAAAAAAGCCTTCGTCCTGAATAATGGACGAAGGCATCTTCGCTTAACCAATTCACATACTATCATATGCTTCTTTTTAACGGTAGAAAGCCGGCGGGACTTACTTAATCAGTTCAGTCTGCAACTCGGGAGTGATTCTTCACCTTTATAGCGTATCGTCTTTCACCAAATGACGACTCTCTGTGACACTATCGATTAAGGCAAACTTTCTCCTTCAACGTTTTTCACGATATGAAGTCATTATAAAGAAAGGAGTTATGTTTGTCAAGTGGCTGCCTAAAGGCGGCTTTTTACTTTGTTCCCTTAAAGATATTTGAAGATTCTACTTCCTCCAATCGACACCATCCTATGACGCCATCATCTAGGCCTTTGATTTGAAGCCACTTTGTCGCATCCGTCTTTACATAATCAATCTGTTGTGGTTCCAATGTGATTTTATCGCTATTTTCATCTGCCTCAACATAAATCTCTAATGACTCCTCAATACGCAAATTATATTCCTCCATATTGCGCATATCGGCATCTACTTCTTGTAATTCGTAATACTCTTGTTCTTCTCGATACAGTTTCCCATTTTTCAAATGTATCGTCTCAAAACAGGTAAATAGCCCTTCTATTTTTGGCAAAACCTTTATTGTCTTATCTTCTGTTCTCTCTGCTTCTTCTGGAAAATGAGCAATTGATCCATATATGGCAGCAAGTTGATACAAATCCTTACCGTTATAACGCAAGACTAGTGTTTTGCCTTGTGGGATTTTTGTTGTATCTCCATCAAGATATGCATAAAAATGTGCTATCACTTCTACAAATCGATCAGTTCTATCAATATCAAGAATATAAAACGTTACGTTATTCACAACGATATTTTCAGCCATTTCGCTATATTGATTATTCATTTGCAAATCAAAGCTAACATCATCTATCGTAAGATAACCATCTTCGTGAAATGTAAGTTCGTTCATCTTTTCAGGATCGCATAATGGAAGCTTGATAGCAGGTTCTGCAAAATCATGCTGTGAGTAACACTCTTTCCACAAGCTTAATGCATTTGTCGCATCAATAAATTCCACACCTTCATCTTTTGGTATAGGCAATCTCGTTTTTAACCTATGAATCGTTCCATCAGAGTTATTAATCGCTCCATCAATCACATAACGCAAATTGTAACCAAGATTGCTTGCATCCGTAGGGTCTAAGACCTCTCCCTCATACCATAAAATATCTTCTGCTGTTGGAATCCATTCTGTAGAAGGAATTGTACTTTCTTCTGTTGTAGAAGGTTTTGTACTTTCTTCTGTCGTTGATGGCTTTGCTTGTGTATCTTCCAATGTTGTTTTCTCATTCTCACGAGATGTCTGTGTTTCAGATGGTTTTTTATTATTACAACCAGTTGAAATGACAATACATAACGCAAGTAACATAGACAATACTATTTTTCGATTCTTCATTAATGATCACCTCCATATTTTGCAAGATTATTTTTTGTAGGCACATACGCTACAAGTGCTTCCGCTTCCGAAAACATGTGACTGCTCATCCATAACAAAATTTTTACAATTGCTTCCGCATCCGTGCCAATGATTTTGGCTGTCCCTAAGCCACTTAGAACCATCAAATTGATGCCCTGAACTCCATGGAGACTTCATAACATAATTACTAAATGCTGCCTGTGTTATACTGCGCTGAACTACTTTATCAATTCCGTCAGAGGTTGTACTTTCAACTACATTAACCGTAGTATCATTAATTCGACTATTGAATAATCTAACATGATTTGAGGAAGCGCCCTTACTCTTCAGTCCCACTGCGTAATCCATTTTACATATGCTCCCCCAATTGCGACTTCCATAATTTTTATTATATAATGTTGTCGTATTCACCTTACCTGTATATCCATAAACTCTTGAAACTAACCCTGAGCAATCCGTTCCGTTAGCATGTGTTGTTTGCGACGAAGCACCTGTTGTTTGCGACGAAACAGCTGTTGTATTTACATTTCCAAATAGCTTCCCTTGAGCCAAACTGCTCGTCATCTGACTTGCTGTTGCCCAGCCTCCAAAACAATAAGGAACTCCTATTCTATGCAAAGGAAAACTCGTTGCACTTCTTACATAACTTGGCAATTGTGTATTAGCAAATGTGTTCGTTGCATTAACTAAATTCACCATAAAACTTGCACTTAGATGTGCGATAGAATTTGTGTTAACAGCAGCACGTGTCAATGAAATTGTTTCATATGCTTTTGCTTCATTTGATTGCTTACTTTCCTTTTCTGTCTTTTCATTTTCGTACACTTGATAACGTTGTTGTAGCATACTGTTGTCTATTTTATCTTCCAAATTGATTTTTTTGATGCAAGCATAATTGTCATAGCCATAGATTGTATAAACGTTGCCTTGTGTATCAAGTCTAACAAAATCTAGTGCAAAATTACGGCAATCTTCCTGATTGATAATATATTTTGCCACAATCTCATTTTGCTGATTCATTTTAACAATAGATATCTCCTGTAATAAAGTTTCTGTATTAGCAACTTCACAAACTCTATGATATGTATTTGCAGTAATTTCAGCTAATTGTGTACTTCTTACGATTGTCTTCTTGCTTTTTTCTAATACGCTATCTAAATTCACCTTATTAGTAATGATATTGGGTTGTGAAATGCTATTTTCCCTCTCCAATATTTGGCAATTTTTCGCATTTCGATCTAGGTCAATCGTAACGGGATGGTATTCTCCGTCTACATACACATATGTAACGCCGTCTATAGTTTCTAACATCGTTGCCCATCCGCCGAGTTTTGAAGCATCTACGACATATAAAAGTTGTCCTGTTTTCATTGAGTATATATAAATCCCCTGATCAACATCCAATACAAAGAAGCAACCATTTGCATATTCCATATCGACAGGAACACTATCATTATTGAGCGAAATATTATTCTTCCACTCGCCGTTTACAAACAACATGATTTTGCGTCCCTTTATATCGAGCAATGCGATTTCATTCTCGTTCATAACAACAAGACTAGCCAAGCTATCTTCTGGCTCTAACAAATGTAATTCATAATCCTCTTCACCAAAGAAAATGATAATCTCTTCATTTTTATCTATTTCCCTATTTGTTGATAACTTTTCGGTTACCATGTTTTCTGCCATTGCAATTTGCAAACTTGTCACAAAAAGGAATAGAACGGTTACAATTAACGTCATTCTCGATTTTTTTTGTTTCATAAAATACCTCCATATTCTGTTTTGACGCCTTTTGTTTTGACGCCTTTTGTTTTGACGCCTTTTGTTTTGACGCCTTTTGTTCTCTATCCTTTGTTTGTTAATTTAAGTCTACTTCATCGCCTTAACTTTGTCAACTGTTTTTTCTGATTTTTCCATTTAGCAACAAGAATATCTTTCCTATTTTATCTTTATCACGTTTGATACGCACAACGAATCCGTCAAGCCCTGCCAATTGTCTTTTCGATTTGTAAATGCCACTTCTCCCATAGGGTTTGCAAAGTTAATCACAACTTTTGCTCGCTGTTTGTTGGCTTCGACAATAGCATTCTTTATTCCTTCTATTTTTTCTAAATAATATCGACTTCCTATTTTCTCGCTAACATAATAGACTCCCTCATGCATATTTTCGAATATAACTGTTTTCATCACAAAACCGTTTTCATTATCTAAGTTTTCTAGTTCACTCTTTTCAAAGGTAACCACCTTTTCATATGCTCTGCGCTCTCCATCTTCTTGCGTCCCTTCGACACGAATAATAGCCCATGGCACACCATGCTCATAATGGATTTCTTCTTTTGCAATCTTCTTTGTCACGCGGATTGATCCATTTTTGAAAACGAATTTTGGCAATATCGCTTCTACTGTTTTGTCAATTGAGGCAAATGCTGTCGCACCCACCATGTATTGAGAGGTGGCTGTTCCTCCCCATACCAACTTTATGTGATCCATATTGTCGGTAGATGAATATCCACCCAAAACCAATACGCTCACTTTTTTCCCGCTCGTGGCTTGTGTTCTTGGAATTTTAATTCCAATGTAAAAACTCTTATTCGCGTATTTTTTATCTGTTACCTCTATTTTCTTATTGCTAAGTTTATAAAATGCCGCCTTAGAAATTTCCTCTATTGAGGAGAGCGGTTGTGTCACCAATACTGTATCTGAAAAATCATATGCAAATTCAATAAATGTACCTACATCCAAATTCTGAGGATTGACCTTGACATATAGCATTGTTGCTTCGCCTTCTAAAACCTTTCCTATTTCACAAGATAGCGAATTGTCTACGCTCTTTTGTCCAATTGTTTTCCCTTTGTCGCCCCCCTTAGTAGGGACTGCATTGATAAGATCATTTAATAATGCCATAACTTGTTTATCAACTTCACTTCGCTTATTTGATGAATTTGGTGTAGTCGAACTCAAAAAGGGAATGCTTCCATCCTCTACTTTCAACAATCCTTTCCCTTCCTCTAGCGATAGTGTTACACCGTCCTTTGTCATCGCATAAAAATAATGGCTGTTCTCAATTCCGTAATGCAAGTCCTGCATAGCCCTCTCGCTATTTCCCTTTTTCCCATATACAACTTTCCAAAGTGCCAACTGCGTAATGGTTTGCTTTGTCGAAGCCGTCAACAGTGGGTACTTTTGATCGATATATGTTTTATTAATAGGGTACCCATTCATTAAGACATTCTTTATTTTTTGCAAATCAAGATTTGTATAGGAGCTTCCTTTTCCTGTCGATCGATTAATTTGCTCAATTAGTGTCTCTTCTGTATGAGTTGTATAACTTGTTGCCTTTGTTGGCGATTCTTTATCTCCTTGTATACAATATGCGACTTTTAATCCCTTACTATTCTCATCACTGTCATTCTCCAAGACATCATGCAAATGAAGATCCCAAATCGCTGGTGTCTTATTCTCCAAAACAACCCCGTCTGCTGTTCCCGCTAATGAATATGGATATGCCACTTGCGAGTCATTCACCTTGTAGGAATTAAAATTAAGAGCATATGCCATTTGTTCTCCTATCAAAAGAGCAAGCAGCATTCCAACCATTCCTATCATCTTAAGTTTTTTCATTTTCCACCTCTACCTTTTTGATTTTACATAATTCCACGCATCACTTTCCATTTCGCCATATGGATAGCAGCTTTCTGCAATCACGTCCAAGTGTACTGTTTTTGATTCTTTCCACAGGCTATGGTCAAGTATTTTGACATCGCTAAATAATGGCGTTGTTGTTTCTCCAACTTCAAGCAAATGCTTATAATAATAAAAACCGTCTTCCCCATAGCGCCAATCCGCTTGGTTTGCTGTTATTAAAAACGCCTCCTTTGCGCGTTCATCGGAATAACTTACATATATGCGAACAAAACACGCTGTTTGGTTTTCATTTTTTACCGTCGGTTCTTTAATAAATATATCTCCCACACTTCTTACTGGCTCTGGATCAAATTGTTCAACAATTGATATATCATTGTTTTTCACGAATACTTGATTGTCTCTTTCAACAAAGTCACTTACGTAGCCATACGCAATCGGCATGATTCGCACTAAAAACAGACACATCAAAATAAATGTTACTCTTCTTCTGCGCTTTCGATTAAAAATCTTATGAAAAAGAATTCCTATAACAATTAGTCCAGAAAATAATGCTATCATCTTTGTACTGGAATTCTCCTTTTCTCCTAATGGAATCGCTGGCACTGTCATCTCGCCTAATGTTTCCTTTGCTGTCAAAGCAAACCACCATTTTGTCTGTATTTTCTTCAAAGCGGCTTCATTATCAATCGTTTCCGATATGTTAATTGTAAAAATAAATTCGCCCTTTTCAAATCCCGTCAAATTCATAAGTGGCTCGTAGTTTTCACTATGATAGGCTAGATTTCCTTCATAGATTATGATTTCTTCTTCATTTGCGTTCCGTTTTACGATTAAATTTATTTTTTCTAGGAGCGAATTTTCTTGCTCAGAAAGAGCAATATTTTCTGATTTGAAAAAGAAATGACATGTTGCATTTGATTCATTGCTAATAGAAATTGTTTCTTCATATGAATCACCAGGCAACACCGTGCCAAAGGTCTCAAAGAAATTTTCATGCGATGTATACAATTTATCCTTACCCTCAAATGTGAGCATATATTTTTCGTCTGCTAGTACTGTTGTTACTAGCAAGCACGAGAGCATTGTTGCTATTAGAATAATTATTTTTTTCACGCTTCCTCCTTTCTATTAATGGGGAATTGCCATTCAAAAAACAGCGTTATGCCTATTGCTAATACCGCTCCTCCTATGATACCCTTCCCTATTTTTGATAAAACCAATTCATACACATAGCCAATTAGGGGGATCCTAAAGATTGCTTTTCCAATAATCTCTTCTGTGCTTAATACAAATGGGTCCTGCGCATTATTATGGTCGCCTTTCGTAAAAATTTGCCCTTCTTCCATGCTATGAATTCGGTGTACCACCACAACGCCAGCTGCCTTAAAGGCAATGATATCTCCTGTCATAAACCTTTCTCCGTTTTCTCTTTTTATGATTACAATATCATTCACCTTAATAGATGGATTCATCGAATTACTAACGATTCGAAATGGAATGATCGCTCCCCTCATCACAAGAATCACCACGCTCCAAATCACCACATTGACAATCGTTATCATAACGTTTTCAAAAACCTTCTTTTTCATATGCCATAATAGGGATTTGTGTTCCGTCTGAATATGTCCACGGCTCTTCTTTTTCAAAATCTGGAATAAAATTTTCTTGTTGAATAGCTTGTGCATAGGTATCTACGCAAAGTATTTTTCTAGCCTCATCCTTTTTGATTGATTCATCTAACCTAAGCCATTGTGAAAACACAAGTACTTCACCAGCGCCAACTGGATTAAGGCAATAATAAAATTCTCCTCTCCTCACCCAATCGTTCTCAAATTCCTCACAAACCCCTTCCCCCTCTAGCAACATATCGTGCTCCACTTTTATGCGCAAATAAGCTATTTCTGAAAAAGTCTCATTTACAATTGTTGCTGTATGTTTGATTTTTTGTCCGGGCACAATGTCTCTTGCAGATTGAATCTTACTATCAACAATCCGTATAGATACCTCTCCAATCTGCGCTTCATTTACAATCGACGTTTCCTCCATCCAGTTTGCATAAGCATTCTTGCTTGCTATAAAAAGGATCATCATACCGCTCAACAACATTAAGAATTTTCTTCCCATTCACTATTGTGCTCCTATCACCTTTGGTTTTTCAGTCGCCTGATTATAATATTTTTTCCATGCTTCTCTCATATCTCCACCACTTTCTTCCGCTTGAATAGCATAGGCTTTTACTTTAACAGATAGTGGTACATTCGGATCCAATTGCCCTTCGACATAATTGACAAGAGATATCGATTTAAATAAACAATCACTTTGCGCTTGCTCGCCTTCAATCTCTAATACATGTTTATAAGCATACATATAATGATTGAATCCTGCCTCTTCTTTCACTCCAAGCAATTCCCAGTTCTTACTCAGTTGATTTAACTTAATCAATTCCTGTACAAATGGTTTGCCACCATTTAGGCACGTTCCATCTACACCAGCAGAAATAATACTCTTTTTAGGGATTGAAATCTCCATATAAGCATACGCTCGATTAACTCCCTTATTTATGACTTTTGGATCTTTTGAAATAGTCGCTAGTGGTACAACTGTTTCTTTTTTTCCTTGCGGTGTTGCATCCCATTTTTCTTCTACAATATCAATGGATACATCTCCAACCGTAACTACATTTACTACCTCTTCGGTATCTGTTAAATAGGAAAGCGCCTTATTTCCACTTAGGAAGGTGACCAAAACCAGACCGATTACAGCGTATTGTATCGATAACATCAATTTCTTATTCATTTTTATTCCTCACTTTTTGATTAATGACCTTCTGCAGTAAGTCTTAATTCAAGTGTACCAAATTATTAAAGTTTGTCACTAAGTCATTTGTGCAAGTTTTTTTACGCTTCTTGTACGGTTTTTCAAGTTGTGTTATACTATTTCATATTATACTTTTGGAGGCTACTATGCGAAATTTAACGTTATTAACTGATTTGTACGAACTAACAATGATGCAAGGCTATTTCATGCAAAATCGCAATGACGAGGTTGTTTTTGATATGTTCTACCGTGCCAATCCTTGTGGAAATGGCTACGCTATTTGTGCTGGACTAGAGCAGGTCATCGAATATGTGAAGAACTTATCTTTTAATAAAGAAGATATTGATTATCTAAAATCTCTTTCTATATTTACTGAGGATTTTCTTGATTATCTACACAATTTTCACTTTAGTGGTTCCATTTATGCCGTTCCAGAGGGAACTGTTATTTTTCCGAAGGAACCTATCCTAAAAGTAATCGCTCCTATCATGGAAGCGCAATTATTAGAAACTGCTATTTTAAACATTATCAATCACCAATCCCTTATTGCAACAAAGGCAACACGCGTTGTCCATGCAGCAAAGGGTGATGGCGTGATGGAATTTGGCTTGCGCCGTGCACAAGGGCCAGATGCAGGCTTATATGGCGCTCGTGCCGCTATGATTGCAGGTTGCATTGGAACATCTAATGTTTTAGCTGGTGAGTTATTCGATGTCCCTGTAAAGGGCACACATGCACACAGCTGGGTTATGAGTTTTCCAGATGAGCTAACGGCCTTTAGAACCTATGCAAAATATTATCCAAATGCTTGTTTACTTCTTGTAGATACTTATGATACGTTGCGTTCTGGTGTACCAAATGCCATCAAAGTGTTTAACGAAATGCGTGCCGAGGGCATCCCTCTAAAAAATTACGGTATTCGCCTTGACAGTGGTGACTTAGCCTATTTGTCAAAAAAGGCGAAAAAGATGCTTGATGCGGCTGGTTTTGAAGATGCGATTATTTCTGCTTCAAGCGATTTGGACGAAAATATCATTAACAGTCTAAAATCACAAGGAGCTACTATCAATTCATGGGGTGTTGGTACAAAAATGATTACCTCAGCTGATTGGTCTGCTTTTGGCGGTGTTTACAAGCTTGCCGCTATAAAAGATTCTACAACTGGTTCATTTCTTCCAAAGATTAAGCGTTCCGAAAACACCGAAAAAGTAACGAATCCAGGCAACAAAAAAATTTACCGTATATATAGTCGCGAATCGAACAAACTAATTGCTGATTTGATTTGCCTAGACCATGAAACCTTTACAAATGAAAACTCTCTTCGCTTATTTGATCCCATTGATACATGGAAGAAAACCAATCTTGCACCATTTTCATATACTCTTAAAGAGCTCTTAATTCCTATTTTCGAGAATGGAACATGTGTTTATAAATCTCCAAAAGTAATGGATATTCGCGATTATTGCAAAAAAGAGTTAGAAACATTGTGGCCTGAGACGTTGCGTCTAACAAATCCTCATAGAGTATATGTTGATTTGTCACACGAGCTATATCATTTGAAAAACCAATTACTCGATCGTTTATCCGATCAAAATTATTTATAGATTCGAGGTATTTATTTTGACAAAACCTACATTACCCTTGCGCTATAGCGGAATCCTTCTTCACCCTACTTCCCTGCCAAACCAATATGGCATTGGCGATTTCGGGAAAAGCGCTTATGATTTTGTTGACTTCCTTGTAAAAGCGGAACAAACCATTTGGCAAGTACTACCAATGGGGCCAACAGGCTTTGGCGATTCGCCTTACCAATCTTACTCTGCCTTTGCTGGTCATCCATTACTGATTGATTTAGATTCGCTCATTTTGCTTAATTTGTTGACAAAAGAGGCTGTTTTAGAAAATTATAAGCCATCTAATCCGTACAAAGTTGACTATGATGCGATGTACGATTACAAAATCCCACTTCTTAAAATGGCTTACGAACACTTTTTAGAAAATACTACGTCTTTTAAATCCATCGCTACGGCTTATCGTGCCTTTTGCAAAAAAGAGGCTTGGTGGCTAAATGATTATGCTTTATTTATGGTGCTTCGCTCTGAAAACGGCGATTCTTTTTGGCCTACATGGCCTACTGCGCACCGTGCGCCTACAAAAGAATTATTTGAACAATATCGTTCTGACATTGGTTTCCATCAATTTGTCCAATACTTATTTGCGTCCCAATGGAAAGCGCTTCGACAATATGCAAACGAAAAAGGTATCCTTATTGTTGGCGACATTCCACTATATGTTTCAATGGACAGCTCTGATGTATGGGGCAACCCAAAACTCTTCCTTTTAAAAGAAGATGGCTACCCAAGTGTTGTTGCTGGTGTACCTCCTGATTATTTTAGCGAGACAGGACAATTGTGGGGCAATCCAATTTATGATTGGAAGTACCACAAAAAAACCAACTTCCGTTGGTGGCTAAAACGCATTGAATCACAAGCACAATTATTTGATTATATTCGTATCGACCATTTTAGAGGCCTTGAAAGTTGTTGGCAAATTGATAGTGACGAAAAGACAGCTATCAATGGCAAGTGGGTTTCGGTCCCTGGAGAAGCGTTATTTAACAAGCTTTTCGAAAAATACGGCAAGGATATTCCTATTTTTGCTGAGGATCTTGGCATTATTACACCTGAAGTGGAGACGCTTCGCGATAAGTTCGATTTGCCAGGCATGAAGGTTTTACAATTTGCCTTTGACAATATCGAGGACAACAACTTACTTCCGCATCATTTTACGACTACTAATAGCATTTGCTATACAGGTACCCATGACAATGATACTTCACTTGGTTGGTACCTTTCTGCAAGCGAAGAAGTTCGAGATCGGCTTCGTCGTTACTTAAATTCAGATGGCAATTCTATTCATATGGATATGATTCGTACGGCATTAAGTAGTGTTGCCAAATATGCTGTTTTTCCACTTCAAGATCTACTAGGTTATGGCTCTGATTGTCGTATGAATATTCCTGGTGTTTTAGGTGGCAATTGGGCATTTCGTTTTACAGCAGATGCACTCACTGATGAGATTGCACAAAATTTAGCTTCTCTTATTCGCCTATATGGGCGTGATAGCAGACGTTATATACAACAATTAGATAACAAGGAGATTTAACATGATTATTAGAACAATTATCACAGCTATTGTTTGTTTGATCCTATTAATTCTTGCCGTTCCATTTTATTTGCTTACTTTGCTCGTTCGACCATTTAGCAAATTGGCATGCGAGAAATTTAGTTTACTAATTGTAAAAGTCGGTTTCCGCATTGCAACATGGTTTGCTGGCGCACGCGTAAAAGTAACTGGCCGCGAAAACATCCCTGATGACCAACCTGTTTTATATGTCGCAAATCATCGTAGTATTTTTGACATTTTATGTGGTTATCCACTTGTTAAGCGCACCTGCGGTTTTACTTCAAAGGTTGAACTGGAGCGCATCCCTCTTGTTTCATGGTATATGAAGCATATGCATTGTGTGTTTCTTGAAAGAGACAATATAAAGCAACAATTAGGTGAAATTTTAAAATGTATTAAGTATATTAAGGAAGGGGCTTCTATTTGGATTTTCCCCGAAGGAACTCGAAGTCAAGACAAAAATGTACTGCTTCCATTCAAAGAAGGTTCTATGAAAATCGCTTCAAAAACAGGGTGTCTAATTATCCCTGTCGCCATCACTGGTACGGATGATGTATGGGAGAATCACTTCCCTTGGGTACGAAAAACCAAAGTTACCTATTCCTTTGGAAAGCCAATCGACTTAAAAACCTTATCAAAGGAAGATCAGAAATTCCCAGGTGCTTACGTTCAACGCGAGGTGGAACGCCTCTTAGGTATTGAAAAGGATACACTAGTTAGTGAGACCAAGGAAAGTTAACGTGCTTAAAAAAAACGGTCAGTATCCCTACTGACCGTTTTGATAACAATATCAACAAAACAAAGCGCCACCTCTTTTGCTTCGCTTAGAGGTGGCGCTTCACTTTAAATATGATAATTATTTAACTTCTACTTTTGCGCCTTCAGCTTCTAGCTTAGCTTTAAGTTCAGCTGCTTCTTCTTTAGAAACGCCTTCTTTAACTGCTTTTGGTGCTGAATCAACAAGGTCTTTTGCTTCTTTTAAGCCTAATCCTGTGATTTCACGAACAACCTTGATTACTTTAACTTTGCTTGCTCCAGCGTCAACTAATTCAACGTTGAATTCTGTTTTTTCTTCAGCTGCTTCGCCTGCTCCGCCTGCTGCTGCAACTACAACGCCTGCTGCTGCAGATACGCCGAACTCTTCTTCTACTGCTTTAACTAATTCATTTAATTCTAATACAGATAATTCTTTGATTGCTTCAATAAATTCTGCTGCTGTTAATTTTGCCATGATATATTCCTCCATAAATTTGGTTTTATTTTTTTAATTACGCTTGTGCTTCTGCCACTTGGTTAAGTACGCGAGCAAGATTAGAAATAGGTGATTGGATGCTTCCAAGCAATTTGCTAATCAATTCATCTCTTGATGGGATTGTTGCAATTACTTTAATTCCAGCTGCATCATAGTATTCACCTTCTACAACACCTGACTTAAACTCAAGCTCTGGTGCTTCTTTTGTGAATTGCATTAAGTATTTTGCTGGTGCTGCTGCATCACTTTTTGATACTACTAAAGCTGTTGGTCCTTCTAAATCTTTAGAAAGTGCTTCGAATTCAGTATCTTTTACTGCAAAATTAATTAATGTGTTTTTGTAAACTTTGTATACAACATCATTTGCTCTTAAAAGCTTACGAAGTGCTGTTACTTGTGATACAGTCATTCCACGATAATCAACAAGAACTGCTGTTTTAGCGTCAGTAAGTAATTCACTAATTTCAGCTACTACAGGTTGTTTTAATTCAACTTTTGCCATGATCTTTCCTCCTTATTATATTTAATAAGCCGAATTCCTCAGTCAAAAAAACCTCTGTTCTTAGACAGAGGAAAGAATCATATCAATATGATCAAATCCTCGGTAGGCGTTAAAAACTTATACCTTACGGTACCTACTGTCTTCGGCATGCTTTGCTATACTACCATGATTACAATGGTCTTGTCAAGCACTTTTTAATCAAATCGGTTTCTATTTTTTCTTAACTTCTCTGCATTACATTCTCTAACATTTCCACTACATAAAAAACAGCATAGCCAGTATCTCTACCCAACTATGCTGATTCACTATTCGTTTATGTATGATTAGCCTGTAATCTTTTGAACATTGAATTTGATTCCAGGTCCCATCGTGCTTGATAATGTAATACTCTTTAAGTATTGACCTTTCAATGCGCTTGGTTTTGCTTTCAAAACAGCATCCATTAATGCTTGGAAGTTTTCTGCAAGTTGCTCATCTGTAAAAGAAACCTTACCAACTGGAACATGAATGATATTTGTCTTATCAAGACGATACTCTACCTTACCAGCTTTAATTTCTTCAACTGCTTTTGCAACGTCCATCGTTACTGTACCAGCTTTAGGGTTAGGCATTAATCCTTTTGGTCCAAGAACACGACCTAGACGACCTACAACACCCATCATGTTTGGTGTAGCAACAACAACATCGAAATCTAACCATCCTTCGTTTTGGATTTTTGGAACTAATTCCTCTGCTCCAACGAATTCAGCTCCAGCTGCAAGTGCTTGATCTGCTTGCTCGCCTTTTGCGAATACTAAGATTCTAACTTTTTTACCTGTTCCGTGTGGAAGTACAACCGCACCACGAACTTGTTGTTCAGCGTGACGACCATCGCATCCTGTACGGATATGAGCTTCAACTGTTGCATCAAATTTTGCAATTGATGTTTTTTTAGCTAAAGCGATTGCTTCTGCTTTATCATATTGAACTGTTCTGTCAACTAATTTTGCAGCCTCTAAATATTTTTTGCCTCTTTTCATTTTAACCTCCTAGTGGTCAACGGGAACAAACCCTCCCACGTAATCATTAATCTACTACTGTAATACCCATACTGCGGGCTGTTCCAGAAATCATGCTGATCGCTGCATCAAGTGAAGCTGCGTTCAAGTCTGGCATCTTAAGTTCAGCAATTTTAGCAACTTCATCTCTAGTAATCGTAGCAACCTTTGTTTTGTTAGGTTGAGCAGAACCAGAATTAATCTTACATGCTTTCTTAAGTAATACAGGAGCTGGTGGAGTTTTTAAAACAAAACTAAAGCTTCTGTCTGCGTATACAGTAATCACAACTGGTGTAATAATTCCGTTTTGATCCTGTGTCTTTGCATTAAATTCTTTGGTGAACTGAGCGATATTAACGCCGTGTTGACCAAGAGCTGGTCCTACAGGTGGAGCTGGTGTCGCTTTTCCTGCTGGAATTTGTAATTTGATATAGCCTGTTACTTTCTTTGCCATGTGTGGCACCTCCTAAATATGATGTGGTATTGGCGGGGATATCCCTCCCACGGAACAAGACGTCCCTATACTAAATTGCCTCGAAAGTAATTCAAGACAAAATAACATACGTGTTGTATAAATCTATTTCGCAAGTTTTACTTCTGTAAAATCTAATTCAACGGGTGTAACGCGTTCAAACAATTCGATATTGATGGTAACTTTTTGATGTTTTTCATCAATACTCTTGATTTTGCCCGTTCGATCTTTCCATACGCCTGCTATCGCTACTACAGTATCTCCAACTTTGTACTCAATTGTCATCGCTGTTTTTTCTGTAAATAGGAATTTGATTTCTTCTTCAGATAGTGGTACCGGTTTTGATCCCGGGCCTACAAATCCTGTTACGCCACGTGTATTTCTAATTACATACCATGTGTCGTCATTCATAATCATATTGACAAGAACGTATCCTGGGAACATCTTTTTCTCAGATTGCTTTGTACGACCATCTTTGACCTCTGTAACAGTCTGCATCGGTACAGCAACTTCGAAAATTTGATCTTGCAGGTTGCGATTTTCAATTGTCTTTTCAATGTCAATTTTGACTTTGTTCTCGTATCCAGAATAGGTATGTACTACAAACCAATTGCCTGCTGCCATTATTCTTCCTCACTTATCACAATTTCGCTAAAAAGTCGATACCGTATTTGAAAATCATATCAAGCAAAGCGATAATTGCGCCTAGGAAAACAGAAGTAGCTAATACAGCAATTGTTTGCTTCCTAAGAGAATCTTTTTTTGGCCAAGCGATTTTAGCGAACTCACTTTTAAGACCTTTTAATAGACGCTTAAAACCGCCTTTTTTTTCTAAGTCTTTTCCCATAACGACCTCCTATCTAAAGATTATTTTGTTTCTTTATGCATTGTGTGCTTCTTGCAGAATCTGCAATACTTTTTTGTCTCCATGCGTTCTGGATGAGTCTTCTTATCCTTCATCATGTTGTAGTTACGTTGTTTACAATCTGTACATTCTAGTGTTATTCTTACTCGCACAGTTCTACCTCCATCTTATATCGTTATAATATAATTTTTAGCACAAAAAAAGGAGCTTTTCTCCTCTTGCTTGCTAACTATAGCATATTCCTTGTAGGGATGTCAAGAGCCTTTTTTTAATTTTTAACTTCTTTTTTTATTCTTCTACGGTATTGCAAATCGCAACCGCTAACGCCCCTTCGCCAATGTGACAACATACACTTAACGATAGCGGATCTATTTGAATTTTTTCACCTGGGAAACGAGCTTTTACTTCCTCAATCCAAGATTGCAATATTTCATCTTCCACATTGCTATAAGAAATACATACACGCATCTTGCCTTGTTCGTACATTTGTGCAAAGCGCGTTTCTATATCCTTTTCAATTGCATCAAGCATTGTCTTACGTGCTGCCTTCATGCCACGCACCTTAGCGAACGCATCTAGCTTATCACCTTGAATGCTAAGCACTGGCTTAATATTGAGCACCGTACCAAATGCTGCCGCTGCTGCTGTAATACGTCCTCCTTTTTTAAGGTAGTATAACGTATCTACGGAAATATAAATACTTGCTTGGTAGGCACTTTTCTCTAATGCTTCTTTTATCTCAAGAGCAGTTTTGCCTTGCTTTACCATATCTAACGCATTATATACGGATTGAATCTGCGTAACAGAAATGCGATGATTATCGACAATTTGTATCTTTCCTTCATAATCAAGTGCTGTTATATTTGCTGTATCACAAGAAGCGCTTAGTCCACTCGACATAGGAATGTAAACCAATTCGTCATAGCCTTCACTGAAAATGGTTTCCCACATTTCGATTAGTTCGATCGGAGAAGGTTGTGAAGTCGAAACTTCTGCATTTTCTCGCATTGCCGTAAAATATTCCTCGCGTGACAATGTCACACCTTCTAAAAATTGTTCTCCGTTCACAAAAAAAGGCATCGGTAACAAAAATACACCTAACTCTTTTGCTTCCTTTAACGTCATTCCTGAATTCGTATCGGTCATTACCGCTGTCTTTGTCATTGCTTTCTCCATTCTGTTACTCTTTTAATCAATTCTTTCATCGCCCCAGAAGAACAATGCAACCGTACCTTGACCAGTATGGCTTCCGATAGTGGTACCAATATCATATATTTCAATTTTATTTTTTAAATTTGGGAAACTCTCTTCAATAAGTGCTACTACCATTTGGGCATCATCTAAGCAAGCTGCATTTGATAGGTAGCATTTTTGAGCGTATTCAAGTCCATCCTGTGCATGTTTTTTCATTTTTTCAACAGTTGCTTCAATGACGCGATTTTTGGTGCGGATTTTTTCGCGTGGAATCAAGCGACCGTGATTATCGACATTCATCAACGGGCAAATATTTAAAATGCCGCCAAAAAAGCCAGCTGTTTTGGAAACTCTTCCTCCCTTAATTAAGGAAGTCAAATCAGAAGTGAAAAACCAATGATGCATTTTGAGCTTGTTTTCTTCTGTCCATTTGTACACTTCATCAATGGATGCGCCGTCATCACGCATATCTGCAAGACGATCCACTAATAATCCGTATCCAGAGGATGCTGCCAATGAATCGATAATATAGAGTGTTCGTTCTGGGAATTCTTCTTGCAATTTCTCGCCTGCTAATCTAGCCGAATTATAGGATCCAGAAATTCCAGAGGAAAGAGAAAGGTGAACAATATCCTTTCCTTCTTCTAAAAATGGTCTGAAGTAATCTTCATATTCCGTTATATTGATTTGAGAAGTTCTTGTCTCAGCACCTTTTGTTTTCGCTGCATAAAAATCAGCGATTGAAATCGAATCTCCTAAGTCATCTAGGTATTCTTGTTTGTCTAGGTAAAAATGAAAACAGATGTACTTAATATCTCTGTCAAGAAAATGTTTCTTTGACAAATCTGCAGTTGAACAACAGCTTAAAATATAATCCCTCATAATGTACTCCTTTCAAATTATAACCCCTTTATTTTATGCGATAGGGCGCCATTTGTCAACAACGGATACCCAGAATCCATTTGGCTATTTTTTTATGCCTCCCCTCGTGACACATGCTCTTTTTTATGCTAAACTTATTTCATCTTTAATTAAGGAAATAGGCTATTTTATGAACACTCCAAAAAAACGTATTCGACTTGAAAACTTATATAACTTTAGAGACTTAGGCGGCTATGAGGCCTGTGACGGCAAAGTTGTTTCTTGGCACAAATTATACCGCAGCGAGGGGCTTGGCTCTTTATCAAAAGACTCTTGGCAAACACTCTACGACATGAACATTCGCTATATCGTTGATTTGCGTAGCGAGGCGGAGTCTATCGCCGTTCCTGATAAATATATCGACGGAATCGATTATTTCCTTTGTCCCCTTCAAAAAGAAAACGTTGATTTGGACAATGCTGCCGAATCTGCCGAAAAGGCTTTTACAAAAAGCATGGGCGATGGTTATTGCCTTATGTTAGAACATGCTGCACCATTACTAACAAAGGCGCTAAATTATATTTTTGAGAATGTTCAAAAAGGCGGCGTTATTTTTCATTGTACCGCTGGAAAGGATCGCACAGGCACCATTGCAGCGCTTATTTATTCGTTGTTAGGGGTGGATCGCGAAGATATCATTGCCGACTTCCAAGTTTCTCATACGTATAATGAACCTGGCTTAAATCAATTTTTGCGCGATGCTGGAAAATATGAGGAATTGAAATTTGCTCTTTTATCAGAGCCTGCGTTTATTGAGACATTACTTGATAAAATCGAGGGAATGAACTTAGAAGCGTATCTTTTAGAAAATGGACTTAATCAACATTTGCTTGACCAATTTAGAAATTTCATTTTGCAATAAGACTCCTTTTAGCCTTCTTACACAGAAAAACAGCCGGCTTGCACCGACTGCTTCTCTTCTAATCAAACAAGATAGGGAGGTAAAGTAGAGAATGTAACGAATTACATTCTCCGAGAAAACGACAAGTCGTTAACTCGTTTCACAAACGAAATAGTTTTAACTGAGGGGATTATTATCTATTCATTTGTGATATCATTAGTATATAGGCTAATTGTGTTGACTTTTTGTCCAAACTCTAAATTAAAAATAAAATCGCATAATTTTAAAAAGCCCTTGTTTTTTATACACTTTATTGTTTATAATGATACTACTTGTATTTCAAGCGAATAACAATGTTAACAATAGATAATTTTTTGTGGAGGTATGTATGTTTTCGTTTACGCTATCAACAGATATCGGAATTGATTTGGGAACTGCCAGTATTCTGGTTTATATAAAAGGAAAAGGCGTCGTATTGAAGGAGCCATCGGTCGTTGCGATTGACCGTGAGACAAATGAAATAAAAGCAATCGGAGAGGAAGCTCGTTTGATGATTGGTAGAACCCCTGGAAACATTGTGGCCGTTCGTCCACTTCGTCAGGGCGTTATTTCTGATTACAAAGTAACAGAGAAGATGCTTAAGTACTTTATCCGTAAGGCACTTGGCAAGCGAACACTTCGCAAGCCTCGTATTTGCGTGTGCGTACCTAGTCAAGTTACAGAAGTAGAGCGCAAGGCCGTAGAGGATGCAACTTACGAAGCAGGCGCAAGAGAAGTAGATATTATTGAAGAGCCTGTTGCAGCTGCAATCGGCGCTGGTATTGATATTGCAAAACCATGTGGAAATATGATCGTAGATATCGGTGGCGGTACAACTGACATTGCTGTTATTTCTCTTGGTGGTACAGTTGTCAGCACATCAATCAAAATTGCTGGCGATGATTTCGATGAAGCGATTGTGCGCTACGTTCGAAAAAAACACAATTTATTAATTGGTGAGAGAACCGCTGAAGAAATTAAAATCGGTATCGGAACTTGTTTTTCACGCCCAGAAGTTCTAACGATGGATATTCGTGGACGTAACTTAGTAACAGGACTTCCAAAAACCGTTACCTTTACAAGCGATGAAACATTAGAGGCGCTTCGCGAAACAGCGACTTCGATTGTCGACGCGGTACATACCGTATTAGAAAGAACTCCTCCAGAATTAGCTGCCGATATTGCCGATCGTGGTATCGTTTTAACTGGCGGTGGTGCGCTACTTCATGGTCTTGAAGAGCTAATTGAATCAAAGACAGGTATTCATACCGTTATTGCTGACGAACCACTTCGTGCCGTTGTTATCGGCACAGGAAAATATATCGAATTTTTAAATGGCGAGGTATAATAAATATTAGAGGCGTATTATGACGACCATAGAAGGTTATATTGAGAAAATCGTTTTTGAGAATAAGGAAAACGGATATAAAATCCTACAATTTCACGACAACCGCAAGGATGCGCCACATGGCGAGGACGTAACGGTTGTCGGTGTTTTTCCTGATGTCTCAGAGGGAGATTTTCTTTTTATTGAAGGAAATTTAACCGTCCATCATTATTATGGGGAGCAGATTCATTGCATTCGCTATGAAAGACGCACGCCATCAGACGTTTCGTCTATTTACAAATACCTTTCTTCAGGTGCTATTTCCGGCATTGGCCCAGGTCTTGCCATTCGTATTGTTGATCGTTTTAAAGAGGATAGCTTGCGCATTATCGAAGAAGAGCCTGAGCGTCTTGCAGAAATAAAGGGCATATCTGAAAAGATGGCACGCAATATTGCTGAAACAAATGCCGAAAAGCGTGAGATGCGTGCGGCATTGATGTTCTTGCAAAAGTACGGCATTACCATTAATCTTGGCATAAAAATCTATAACAAATATGGTATCAATCTCTATTCTGTTTTGCGCGAGAATCCTTACCAACTAGCCGAAGATATTCGTGGTGTTGGTTTTAAGATTGCTGATGAAATCGCCAAGAAAGTAGGGATTATTCCTGAATCCGCCTTCCGTATAAAGAGCGGCCTTCTTTATGTTTTACAAAACTCCATTTCAAATGGTTTTACATACCTTCCAAAAGAACCTCTTTTGCGCCTTACATCTCAACTTCTAAACGTTTCTACAGAGATGATTGAGGAGCAATTCAAAAATATGATTCTTGACCGCTCCATTATTGTAAAAGAGAAAGAACTTATAACGGCTGAAACAGGTATCGAGCGAGAGATACAAGTCTATTCAACGAGTCTTTATCATACAGAACGAAATATTGCTAGTCGCCTTAAAGACCTCTCTATTGATTACTCTGAAAATGCGTATGCAGCCAATCACTTTTTATCGAGTAACGATGTACTTGACGACGTTCAAAAAAGTGCTGTTTTAAATGCGATTACACATGGTGTTTCGATTATTACTGGTGGCCCAGGTACTGGAAAAACGACAACCATTAATACGCTTATTTCACTTTTTATCGACGAATCTATGGAAATTTGTCTAGCAGCCCCTACTGGTCGTGCGGCAAAGCGCATGCAAGAGGCCACAGGCTACGAGGCGCAAACCATCCACCGCCTATTAGAAATTCAAGGTGGTATGATGGAAAAGGACGACGTATATGTGTTTGGACGGGATGAGAACAATCCACTTACTTGCGATGTAATTATTATTGATGAGATGTCAATGGTAGATGTTTTGCTAATGAACTCTTTACTACGCGCCATTGTTCCTGGTACACGACTGGTTCTTGTCGGTGATATCGACCAGTTGCCAAGTGTTGGGCCAGGCAATGTTCTTCGTGATTTGATTCATTCAGACCTTTTTGCTGTCGCACGACTTGCCACAATTTATCGCCAATCCAATGACAGTGATATTATTGACTATGCGCATAAAATCAATCATGGCGAAGCATTTTCACCTAGAAAGGGCAGTCGAGATTTCTTTTTTATTCATCGCGACCAAGCCGAGCAGATTATTGGCGCAACGATTACATTACTAAATGAAAAATTGCCACGTTACCTTAATATTGACCGCACAGAAATTCAAGTTCTATCACCAATGAAAAAAGGTCCTCTTGGTGTTATCAACTTAAATCGTGCCATTCAAGCCGCTTTAAATCCAAAAACAAACAAAAAAGTGGAGCTTGAGACTATTTCGTGTATCTTTCGAGAAGGCGATAAGGTGATGCAAGTCAAGAACAATTACCAGATTGAATGGGAAATCACGAACAAATACAATATCCCCGAGGCGAAGGGAACTGGTGTTTTTAATGGCGACATGGGAACGATTGCTCAAATCAATCTGATTACCAATGAAATGATTGTTAAGTTTGATGATAATCGTCGTGTTACGTATTCTACCAAGCAATTAGATGAAATTGAGCTTGCCTATGCTATTACCATTCACAAATCGCAAGGCAGTGAATACCCTGCCGTTATATTACCTTTGCTCTCTGGCCCTCCTCAATTAATGAACCGCAATCTTCTCTATACCGCCATCACGCGTGCGAAAAATTGTGCAACCATTATTGGTAGTGAGGACACCTTCCATGCAATGATCTTAAATAGTAAGCAACAAGTTCGCTACAGTGGCCTACTGGATCGCCTATGCGAATAAAGGAGCCTTATGAAATGGACACTTTATGAGAAAATCATTTCGATACTATATCCTCGAACATGTCCTGTTTGTACAAAGACCATCACAAGCGGATATGTGTGTCCATCTTGTTTCTTGCATATACAATATGTAAAATTCCCTTACTGCATTAAATGCGGCAAGGGAATTTTGCTTAGTTCTTTGGAATATTGCGAGGATTGCTATGCTTCTCCCAAATCATTTATCCGTTGTGTAGCTCTCTATGATTATCGTTCTCCTATTATTTCTAAGATGATGGCGGAGATTAAGTACCATAACCGTCGTGATTTTATTGATTTTATTTGTGATGACTTTATTGAAAAAAAGGGGCACATTATAAAAGAGTGGGCTGGGGAAGTTTTTCTTCCTGTTCCAGTCCACCCTTCAAAATTGTACACACGCGGCTTTAATCAAGCCGAAGCTATGGCACGAAAATTATCAAATGCTTTTGATATCCCGCTTGATACAAAACTGCTGATTCGTACCAAACGAACTTCTCCTCAAAAGAAAATGAGTGCCAGCGAGCGTAGTGCTAATCTTATTTCTGCTTTTAAAACGACCAAGCGCTTAGCCTATGAAACCGTCATTCTTGTTGACGATATTTATACAACGGGTAGTACCGTTGAAGCTTGCACAAAGGTATTGATGGAAAGCGGTATCAAGCATGTTTATGTAATTTGCTTTTCACGTTAATCCTTCTCTTTATTTCGTCAACTCAGTGAATACATCTTTGATTTCTTCAATCAAATAATTTCCGCTATTTCGACTTATGATTTGACCTGTATCCCAAAGCATTGGACAAAAACCAAGCTCTAATGCATAGGATGCACATGTTTCAAAATAGAGTGCAACACTTTTTATATCCTTTGATTTAACGGGTGCACCGTATTCGCCAATAATAACGGGATAACCTTTGTCAACAAAGGCTGTTTTCATTTTGTCAAAATTCTTTTTTAGCTCTGCGATTTCTTCGTCTGTACCCCATGTGTAAGCTGCTTTTCCCCAAGACTCATCCTTCTCCAAAATCGCGAAGGTCGATGGCGTATAATAATGCACCGAAACAATTAACTTATTTTCTTTGCCTTCATTTGCTTTATCTTCTGGCATTTTATATAACGGATCAATTGTCATATCGATATCTGTTGCATAGCCTGCGATTAACAAGTGTCTACTTTCGTTATTTCCTCCAGAAGCACGAACGGTATCCACAAATACTTGATTAATCGTATTAACTAAGTTATAGGCTTGCTTCTTTTTATCATCGGCTTTTCCTGAATAGCGATTCCAAATATCATCAAATACGGCCTCTTCGTTTAAGGATTCAAAAATCAAATAATCGCTGTAATCCTTAAAGCGCTCGCTGATTTGTTCCCATATTCTAACGTATTTTTCTTTACAAGCAGTGTACTCTGTCGAAAAGCCCTCAAACCATCCACCATCCCAATGAATATTTAGTACCACATACAAATCTTGCTTCATGGCATAGTTTACGACCGTTTGTACACGATCCATCCATAATGGATTAATTGTATGGTCTTCATCAATCATATTTGACCAAGCAACTGGTATACGCACAGAGCTAAATCCTTTTTCTTTTAACTTAATAAAGATTTTTTCTGTTATAACGGGATTTCCCCACGCTGTTTCATAAAGATAAGTGCTCTTACCATCAATATTGCCACACGCTTCTAGGGTATTTCCTAAATTCCAACCAATTTTCATCTCCGAAACAATCTCTGTTGCAGAAATTCCACGCATTTCACCTGTCATTGAAGGAATTTTATGTTCTTCCTCTGTCGCTGTCTGTGTTGTTTGTTCCTTTGTTGTAGCGGGTGCCTTCGTTGTTTTCTCTGTTGTATCTTCCTTGCCTTTACATCCTGTCAAAGCGAGCGTCACAACAACTAGCATCCATAGCCATTTACATTTTTTCATCCCGTATCTCCTTAATATTCTGATAATGAGATGCCATTTTCTCCGAGCGGAATTTTCTGGTCTAGTCCTACGAATTTTCCGTCCTTTTGCCATAAAACATCTTTTACAAATTCATATTTTTCAATATCCCATGTCGTAAAATCGTCTAGCACCATTCCACCTGTATCACCAGAGTTCGCATTGAAACACCAAAATGTATGATGCAATTTATTTTTCGCGATTAAGTCCTTGAAATATGTCATCCACTTCAAATTTGGATCGCGCATAAATCCGCCCCATTCACCAATTAGCAATGGCGAAATTTTGTCTTCATGGATATACATCCAATTATCTGCCCAACAATCTTCGTATAAGCTTTCAAATGTGTAATCACCCTTAAACCAAGGTTGCTCGTAAACGGTTGGTCCATAATCATGTGGCGAATACACTAATTTATTTTGGTATTTGCCTAAATTAATTGGAAAGTCTTTTACACCACGTAAATTTCCGCCCCACCAATTAAAATAATAATCATCATGATTTTTTGAATGATAGTCTCCATTCCCTTCTAAGTCCATTGGGTATATTTCAATACCTTCTACGAGAATCAATACATCTGGGTGAACTTCTAAAATGGCAAGTGCCGTTTTTTCGGCTATGTACTTCCAATTGTTTTCGTCCTTCGTATCATTCCAAATCGCTCTTGGTGATTCACTTGGTTTACCATGTGGCTCATTTTTCAAATCATATCCAATCAAGGTGTCGTCATTCTTATAGTGTTTTGCCATATACACAAGTGATTCGATAAATTTTTCTTCTGTAATATCTTCTTTATACCATACGTTATAATTATGGCCGCTTGCATCTGTTTTCGCACTATGAATATCTATAATAATTTTAATGCCATATGTTCTGCATAAGTCCACAACCAAATCAAAAATTTCTTGACTGTTCATACCTACTAGATAGGCGTTTGTCGCTTGATTAAAATTCGCACTTGGGTAGACACCTTCGCTCCATTGTAAGATTAATTCACTAGAAATCGGAATACGAATGACATTGAATCCATGGTCAGCAATTGCCTTGACTGATGTCACAAGGTCGCTTGTCCATAATCCATCAAATGTGTTTGTTCCTGTATTGTAACCAAACCAGTTGATTCCTGTTAACCAAACTTCTTTGCCGTTGGCATCAACAATTTTATTTCCGTCTGTCGATAGCCAATCATCTGTGCTAGGCTCTGGAATATCTAATTTATCTAAAATCGCGCCACCAGCACTTTGATTGTTATTATTATTATTATTGTTATCGTTGTTGCCATTATTGTTATTGTTGTTATTATTATTTCCTTCTTCCGCTGGGATAGACTCCTTATCAATTGTCAAAATAACATCCTTTGCATTAATATCCTCTGCTCCTTTTACAATAAAGCCGAAGTTTATTTGGCCATTTGGAGAAATCACAGCATTATACTCAACTGGGGTAAAAATAATCTTCCCATCGACAATTTCATGTGTACAGCTCCATGCTTGTTCAACACTTGCGCCATCATCAACGGGAACTTCTATTTTCCAACCCTCTAGTTGCATAGATGAATTATTCGAAATCGTTAGATCGTATTGCATAACCGAGACGCCACCATCTTCCCATCCATTTGATGATCCAAATGTAAGCAAGGCTCCCTCTTTAGGTTCTTCTTTTGTTTCTTCTTCACCTTTTGATTCATTTGCTTCGCTTGTCTTTTCTTCAGATGATGCTTCTTCTTTTGAAGCCTCTATGCTATTTGCATCTGTTGAAGCATTTTCACTACGTTCTTGTGTAGGATTTTCTGTTGCTACTGTTTTTGTAGGTGCTGTTTCATCGCCCTTTAAGGACGTGTTTTTACCAAGAACATAGCCAATAAGCACTCCCACTACTAACACTAGCAACAAGAGCATTGCACCCAAAAGAATCTTTCGACCTTTTTTTTCTGCGTCCATATTTGGCGCTCCACCAATTTCAATTTGCTCTGTTAGCTCTTCTACGTTTCTTTCTTCTTCCATACGTCCTCCTTATAGCACCATTCCTATTGCAAGCAATGCAAATGCTTTTTGCTCGTCACCTTCAGCCATCTTTATTTCTACTGTATGCTTTCCGCCTTCGCGGTTTTTGTATACAAATTGTGTTGTTGGATTTTCCCATCCGTCCTTTGTACATGCTACAAGGCTTGATTCCTTCACGCCATCAATATAAATCTCCGCCGTTCCATAGCTTTCCTTTTTGGTTGTCTTAAATACAAAGAATAATGCATCACCTTCCATTTCAAATTGAAAACTTGCATTGTCAGATTCACCTTCTGTTTTTACCCACCCATCTGGAAATAATGCATGCCCTGATTTTTCTTCAAACGAACCCAATGTCACCTCTGAAAGATTTGTTTTATCTAACATAATCATTTCTGAATAATCTGCTCCATTTAGCATTTTATCTTTGTGATTGAATTCTTCGTCTAGTTCATTGGAAAGAGAGCGATCAATCATATGTAAAATAAAATCGGCATATAGGCGATGTCCGTATTCATTTGGATGCGACTCATCTGCCGAAATGTCTTTCCATTCCAATCTACCTTCTTCAATTTCCTTCATAATCGCATTGCGATAGCTAACGATTGGAACCTTATATGTAAAGGCAATGAGATTCATTTGGTCTTGACAGCTATACCCGTCCTTTGTTACAGAAATCAATAAAATTACGGCTGGCTTATTTTCTTGTTCAAGCGCTTTTTTCACAAGACTTTCGTATGCTGCCTTATCTACATTGCTTGTTGCATCATTTACTGCAAATTCAATAAAAATAATATCCTGCTGCGTTTGAAACAAATCACGATCTGACCGAATAAGCCCTAGCATAGAGGGTGTTCCACTAATGCCAGCATTTGTTAATGTCACATTTCCACTACCGCGTTTCCCTAATTCATCGGTTACAAGCTTTGCGAAAATATTTTTTGTTTTTCCATTGTAACCTTCTGTAATAGAACCGCCGATAAAGCCAACGCCGATATCTTCACCATTTTCTAAGCGTTTCATAACGTTTTGAATTCGATAATTATTTCCCATGCCAAGCAACGATGTCTCTAGCATTTTTTCATAATCCGTTAATGCTTTTGTTGGTGCTTGTGTGGTTTCTTCCTCTGTCATTTGAAGAGACGTTGTTTGCTCTTTTGTTGGTGGCGCACTTGTTTCTTTTGTATTTTTTGTGCTGCAACCAGTAAGAGCAATCAACATCGCCATTGCTATTATTATTGCGTTTCTTTTCATTGATCGCTTCCTATTTCTATCATCGCAGAACACACTAATTCTCTTGAAGAATGTCCTGCACTAATCCTATACTGTCCACTTAATAGACGATAAGCATGTGCTTCTTCATCAAAGAAGCGGAAGGTTTGCTTTTTATCTACTGTCATTGTAATATGTTTGCTTTCGCCCTTTTTTAAGAACAGCTTATCAAATGCTTTTAATTCACGCACACAATATGGCAACTCCTTAAATGCTTCATCTACCTCTACAAGCTCGGAATAAATTTGCACTACATCCGCACCATCCATATCGCCTGTATTTTTTACCGTAAGGAGAATATCCACGTTTTCACCGCGGTCATTAATTTGCAAATCAGAATATTCGAAGTTTGTATAGCTAAGTCCATAGCCAAATGGATAAAGAACTTTTTTGTTTTTCTTGTCAAAGTAGCGATATCCAACGAAAATATCTTCTCTGAAATACAATTCATTTTCATCCCATTTATACTCACCCATTTCTACAGATGGATGATCTTTCTCTGCAAGCGGGAATGTCATAGGAAGCTTTCCACTTGGATTGACATTGCCAAGAATAACATCGGCTACAGCAAGGCCTCCCTCACTTCCAAGATATGAGTGCCATAAAATCGACTTAACATGATTCTTCCATTCACCTAATACAACTGGTGATCCAGACAATACAACAACCGTTACATTTTGATTCACCTTTACGATTTCATTTAGCAAGCGATCTTGATTATAAGGAAGCTTCAAACTCAAACGGTCAATACCCTCTGATTCGATATCATGATCAATTCCTGCAAAGAAAATGACTTCCTCACACTCTCTAGCCATTTGGAGCGCTTCGTTGGCTTTTTCATCATTCCATGCAACAAAATCATCATCAATAATGCCCGATGTTTTTGATTTAATGAAGCGTTGGATACGCATTTCATATATATCAACACTACTTGTCTGCCAGCTTGCTACTTCATTTTGAGCTCTATAGCTTTCCGTATCGGTTGGTAAATCGTGTCCTTCACCAAAAAGGATTTCTGTATTGCCTCCTAATCGCATTTTCAAGCCAAGAAGTGGCGTAATCTCATATAACGCCTTGACTTCTGCACTACCACCACCATTAGAATGCTTGCGAATGGCATTTTGCCCGATAACAGCCACTTTCTTTAAGTTCTTTTTATTTAAAGGCAAATGCTTCTCGTCATTTTTAAGTAGGACAATAGCTTCTTGCCCTGCGCTTAATACTGCTTGTTGACTTTCATGAGAATTGAAGTGACCTGCCTTTCTCTCCTCTTTTTGTTGACCAATCATTTTTAGCTCGTACATCATTTCTAAAATACGACGAACGCTTTCGTTGAGATTATCAACGCTAAGCTCACCGTTTTGAATTTTTTCTTTTAATGGATTTGCATAATAATAATTATCAAAATCTTGAGAAACACTCATGTCTATGTCCATTGTCGCATGGTAAGCATTTTCTGTATGGTGAATACCGCCCCAATCAGAAATGACAACGCCATCATAATTCCATTCATCTCTTAAAATGTCCTTTAATAGAGCCTTGCTTTCACAGCATTGCTCTTCGTTGAATTTGTTATACGCGCCCATAATGGAATAGGCATTGCCCTCTTTGATGGATGCATAAAAATGAGGTAAGTACATTTCATATAATGCTCGCTTTGAGCAAAACGTTTTAACATCCATACGGCAATATTCTTGCGCATTTAGTGCAAAATGCTTTACGCAAGCAGCAACATCTTGTGTTTGAACGCCTTTTACAAATGGCACGACCATTTCTGAAATTAAGCAAGTGTCCTCGCTCATATATTCGAAATTTCGGCCACAAAGTGGGTAACGCTGCACGTTAATGCCTGGTGCTAAAATAACATCCTTGCCTCTTCCGCGCGCCTCCGCACCGAGCACTTCGCCCGCTTTATAAGAAGCTTCTTTACTCCATGTAGAAGCAAGCGCCGTATTGCTAATTAAATAGGTTACATAATCATCTTCTTTTCCGCATGGAATCCATGTCTTGTCGGTAAATTGCTTACGAACGCCCATTGGCCCGTCCGACATGACAAGCGGAGGGATTTGAAGCCTGTCAATCCCTCCGGTATGAAACGCGCCCGTACCATGTACCATATCAATTTTTTCATCTAGTGTTAACTCATTTAGTAAGCTATCGATTAATTGTTTGCGTGAATTCATCTTGCCCCTCCTATTAACGACGAATGATTAAATCATTTTCATCCACTGTTGTTTCAAATCCATCAACAACCGCATCTTTTTGGTTAACAAAAATTACTTCGTACGCCTTATTCGTTTTTGCATCTATCGTTAGCGTGATTACGCCATTTTTCTTAGATGCTTCAATTATCAATTCTTCTTGTGCTTGCATATTGTAAACGGTTGTTTTTGCCGTTCCATCTTCATTTAAATAAACATATAATTTTACGCCATCTGCATAGTCGTACTCGGGGCCTTCGTCTTTTGCGCCCATAGCAATAATCGAATTTTCTCTTACTAACATTGGAATATGTAAATAGTCGCATTCATGCTCATACCATTTGCCTCCATTGACTGCTTTTCCTGTAAAGAAATCTGTCCAATTCCCTTCTGGTAAATAGTATTTCGCCAAACTCTTATCATTAAAAATCGGAGCGACCATCAATGAATCACCAAGCATATATTGCTTGTCGATATAACCGCACATTGGATCTTTCTCGAATTCTAATATCATCGCACGCATCATAGGTACGCCTGATTTTGATGTATCAATAGCACTCTTATATAAATATGGCATCATCTTTGCTTTTAATTTTGTAAATGTACGAACGACATCCACAGCCTCATCATCATACACCCATGGCACACGATAAGAAGTACTACCATGTAAGCGTGAATGAGAAGATAATAATCCAAATGCTGCCCAACGCTTGTAAACGTCTGCTGTTGATGTATTCTCAAATCCCCCAATATCATGACTCCAATAGCCGAATCCAGACATTGTCAAGGATAGTCCACCACGAAGACTCTCTTCCATCGATTCATAATCTGACCAGCAGTCCCCTCCCCAATGTACAGGGAATTTTTGTCCACCGACAGTTGCTGAACGTGCGAATAATACCGCCTCTTCTTTGCCTAACTTTTTCACCAATACATTGTATACACACTCATTGTAAAGGTATGTATAGTAGTTATGCATTTTCGCAGGATCTGCGTTGTTATAGTATACACAATCCGTTGGAATTCTTTCACCAAAGTCCGTCTTAAAGCAATCAACACCCATATCAATCAATGCCTCTAGCTTTGATGCATACCATTCGCATGCTGCTGGATTGGTAAAATCGACAATCGCCATTCCTGGTTGCCACATATCCCATTGCCACACATCACCATTTGGTCTTTTGACGAAATAGCCTTTTTCCATACCTTCTTCAAATAGAACCGATTCTTGACCAATATAACTATTAATCCAAACGCAAATCTTGAGTCCTTTTGCTTTTAGGCGTTTTAACATACCCTCTGGATCTGGGAAAACTCTTTTATCCCAAACAAAATCACTCCACGAAAAATCCTTCATCCAGAAGCAGTCAAAATGAAATACTTTCATCGGAATACCGCGATCGAGCATCCCGTCAACAAAACTTGTTACGGTTTCTTCGTCATAATTTGTTGTAAAAGAAGTCGATAACCACAAGCCAAATGTCCAAGGTGCTGTTAGCGGAGGTTTTCCTGTTAAATCGGTATAATGCTCAAGCACTTCTTTCATACTTGGGCCGTTAATCACAAAGTAATCAAGGCTTTCACCTGGTACACTAAATTGTACTTTTGTTACGAAGCTCGAACCAACCTCAAATGAAACTTGGTCAGGGCTATTTACCAAAACGCCATATCCTTTGTTCGTCAAATAAAACGGGATGTTTTTATAAGATTGCTCTGTTGATGTACCGCCGTCTGCATTCCAAATATCAATGGACTGTCCGTTTTTTACAAATGGTGTAAATCGCTCGCCCGTACCGTATACTAACTCACCAACGCCTAACGATAGTGATTGTCTCATATACGTATCGTGCAAACCACCATCATCATATGCCAATCCTCGCCAATCTGTTTTGATATAACCTAAATCCTTGCCATTGCTCGATGTCAATAACTCATCACCTCTGTAATAAGTCATACTCCACCACTTTTTGTTGATAACCAAACGAAGCAAACCGCTCGTTACTTCTAAATTCCATTCGTCTTCTTTTACTTCCATCACGCTGTTTTCATCCACCTCAATTTGGAAAGAAGGCTCTCTTTTTTGTACGCCCATGTAATGAAATGTTTGAACACGAATAACTTCTGGCATCGGTGCCGAAATTTTGATTGTTAGGTTCACGCCACCAAGTGTATCACCACGATGATTAATATGATGTGTAGGTGCGCATATTGTCACCTCGTCATTTTCAACCTTTGAGAAATACACCTCTGCTGGAGAGAAGCACTCTGTTCCCTCTTTAAAAATCCAACATCCATTATTAAATTTCATACCATAACTCCTTTATTTTTATTTTTTATTTTACTTGCATGATTTCTTTTAGTTTATAAAAGATCTCTGTATTGTCATAAAAACCGTTAAAGGTTTCACTTCCTTTTCCTATCGCATAAACTGGTACACTTGCTGCCGTATGAGAATACGTGCCAAATTTGATACCTGCTTTTGCGCTTAATACATTTAATACGGCTGCTGCTAATGGCGCATTGTTCCCGTAGAAAATGTCTTTCTTTTGTGTATACTGCGACGAATCGATTTTTGACATTGAATCCTGATAGCCTTCATAAATGGTCTCGATTTCTGCTTGTGTCAATACCATTCTTGCATTTTTCGCCTCACCAGCCCTTTCTGGTTTTACAAGACCAAAGAGAGGCTGAAGCTCTGTTAAAACGTCTTGAAATGAAACATTATTTCGTATGTAATTGGCAACATGATGTCCAGCATATTCACGATAAGACACTGTCTGATATTGTAGCACTTCAAGATATAAGTTGTATTCCGTTTGCGTAGCACCGAGCGACAAGCCACCTGTTTCATGGTCTGCTGTCACAAGAATCAATGTTTCATCTGGATGCTGATTATAAAATGCAATGGCTTGATCAATGGCTTCTGCAAATTCTAGCATTTCATAGATCATTGTTGCGCCGTCATTTGCATGAAGTGTCCAATCAATTTTTCCACCCTCACACATCATGAAAAAGCCCTCACCGCCTGATAGAAAATCGATACCATGCGAAACGTATTGTGCTAGTGTCCATGTGTTTGGTACATTATCAATTACAAACGGAAATGCATCTGATCGATCCCTTGCTTCACTAATAATAATGGTTTTTTGCCCTGTATTTTGAAGTGTGTCGAGTACGCTCTGTTTTTCAATTACGCGATAACCTGCAATTCTGGCTTCGTTTATTAGGTGCGTTTTATTTCCAAATTCTCCTGTCGGTTGCAAAAAAGCACCGCCAGCAAAATAATCAAAATCACTCGCCACCATATCCATGCCTATATCATAGAAATTTGTTCGTGAATCTTGATGAGCATAAAAATCGGCTGGTGTTGCGTGGTTTAAGTTGCACGTGGAAAGAATACCGATTTTATATTTTAGTTGCTTTTTGATTTTTTCCGCAATCGTCTCTGTCTCTGTCACAAGATCTGGCTCTAGATTGATTGAATTACTGTTTGTCTTAACGCCTGATGCCAATGCACTTCCTGCCGATGCAGAATCTGGTATATAGCTTTGATAATCAAATGTTGATATAATTCCTGTTGCGGGAAATGATTGAAAACCAAAACCTTTATTGCTTATTGAGTTATGTCCATTTACTGCATCATTATAATAAGATGCTAATTGAACTTGTGAAAAGCCCATACCATCACCAATAAAGAAAAACACATACTTAGGAATCGACGTGTTATCCGTTTCATCTTCATTTGGATTTTTTGTTTCGTTTCCCCATTGATCTTTTGTTGGTTTTTCATTTGATAGATTAGTCATATCTTCGCTTATTGACACATTTGTTGTTTTTACGTCGCTAAGTGCTGAACAAGCGCTCATCGAAAAAATAAGCAAAAATGCAATTATCAACAATAGGTGTTTTCTTCTATACATCGATATACTCCATCCTTAATCTTCTAGAGATTCTATCTGCAAGTATAACATTGTTGCATCCTAAAATCAATGTGTTTTCTTAATCCTGTAGTTGTCTTGACACTTGCTTTTCCTTTGCAAATCAATTATAATTTTAATAACCTATTTGACAGGAGCAACCCCATGAAACCTATTTCGACTTCCAATTTTTCAAACCGAATTATTGCCACTCCAAGCCCTATTGCAAAATCTTCTTTTTTTTATTTGCAGGAGGCTGGTTATTTAAAAAATCTTGCCGCAAACAACGGCAAGCGCCAAACACTTGATTCGTATTTACTAATCTACGTATTGGCTGGAGAAGGCAACATTGCAACCGAAGAAAAATCATATGCATTAAAAGAAAAGCAATGCACATTAATCAATTGCAACCAGCCCTATTCACATGCGACAGCTGATAAGAATCCATGGGAGATTCTCTGGATTCATTTTAATGGGGCTACTTCACATAATTATTTTGAAATTTTCAACACACTAAGCTCTCCTGCCATTACCGTCGAATCCATTCGTTTCGAGGAAATGCTTCGTGCAATCATTGATATCCACGAGCGCGCCATTCCTGGTTTCGAGATAAAAACTTCCGAGTACATTGTATCCTTGTTGACAGAATGCATTTTAGCATCACCAAGCTACTTTATCTCAAAGGAAAACCGAATGTACGAGATTCGCGCTTACTTAGATGAGCATTACCTAGAAAAAATTTCTCTCGATGACTTAGCAGAGCGTTTTCAGCTTACAAAATTCTATATTAGCCGCCAATTTCACAAAACCTTCTCGCTTCCTCTTTTTTCTTATATCATCGAAAAGAAGATTCATCATTCGAAGCAATTATTGCGATTTTCCAATATGAATGTCAAAGACATCGCTATCGCGGTGGGTATTGATGACCCCAATTACTTCAATAAGCTTTTTAACCGAATCGAAGGCATTTCACCTACCGCTTATAAAGCAAATTGGAAATCGTAACCCTAGCAAGTGTTTATTGCACTTGATTTTGAAAGGAGTACTATGGATTACAAATATGACTATTTAATTGTAGGTTCTGGCCTATTTGGCTCGATTTTTGCCTATGAGGCCTCACGAAGAGGTTGCCGTTGTCTTGTTATAGACAAACGCTCTCATATAGGTGGAAATATTTATACAGAAGAAATCGAGGGCATACAAGTTCACAAATATGGTCCTCATATTTTTCATACAGACGACAACGATATTTGGAACTATATCAATCAATTTGCCACATTTAATCGGTTCACAAATTCACCGATTGCACGTTATAAAGACGAAACCTACAATTTGCCGTTCAATATGAACACGTTTAATAAACTTTGGGGCGTTACCACACCCGATGAAGCTAAAGAAGCCATCAACAAGCAGATTCAAGAAGCAAATATTACGCAAATCACCAACCTAGAAGAGCAAGCAATCAGTCTAGTTGGTCGTGATATTTACGAGAAGCTTGTAAAAGGCTATACCGAAAAACAATGGGGCCAAAAAACCACCGAGCTTCCTAGCTTTATTATTAAGCGTCTTCCTGTACGTTTTACTTACGACAACAATTACTTCAATAGTCGTTATCAAGGTATCCCAGACGGTGGATACACGCAAATCATTGAGAAGATGTTAGAAAATTGCGACATTCTTTTAAATGCTGATTTTCATTCTGATCGCGAAAAATTTCGTTCAATGGCAAAAAAAATTGTCTACACAGGTATGATTGATGAATATTTTGATTATTGCTTAGGCGAACTTTCCTATCGTTCTTTGCGTTTTGATACCGAGATTATTGACAAGGAAAATGTACAAGGAAATGCTGTTGTCAATTACTGCGAATACGATATTCCTTATACGCGCATTATCGAGCATAAGCATTTTGAATTTGGCAAACAACCAAAAAGTGTTGTAACAAAAGAGTACCCTTCTACTTGGCAACGCGGCGATGAACCCTACTATCCAATCAATAATGATATAAACAATGCACTTTATCAACAGTACAAAGAGCTTGCCGATAAGGAATCGGATATTCTCTTTGGCGGGCGACTAGGCGAATATCGCTACTATGATATGAACCATGTTATTGAGGTCGCTTTACATGCTGTCAAAAAAGAATTTGGTTTATTAGATCACGAAAATCGCTGATAACACCGCTATTATCTTTTTGTCTTCAATAATTGCTTACCTAAAAAATGCCCGACTTCATAGTCTAGGCATTTTTTGTTATTTTTTATTATTCGGCACCTGTTCTTTTTAAGACTATTACAACTGTCTTAAGCAAAATATAAATATCTTTACCGATACTCCACTCATCAATGTATTTTACATCTAAGTGAACAACCTCTTCAAAGTCCTGAATATCACTTCGCCCACTGATTTGCCAAAGCCCTGTTAGCCCTGGTTTAAGAGATAGACGGCGCTTATGGTGAATCGCATATTTTTGAAACTCGTCAACGGTTGGCGGCCTCGTCCCTACCAAACTCATATCTCCCTTTAGTATATTGAGAAATTGTGGTAGCTCATCAATACTTGTTTTTCGTATAATCTTTCCGACCTTTGTAATACGAGGGTCATCCTTCATCTTGAACATCAGTGGATCTGCATTTTGCTGCTCAATTAGATCTTTTTTTAATTGCTCTGCATTAGGGTACATCGACCTAAATTTATAAACGTTAAAGAATCTTCCGTTATAACCAACTCTTTTTTGTGTAAAAAAGATTTTTCCTGGTGACTCGATGAATATGGCAATTGCCACAAACGGAAAGAGAATGGTCAAAATCAAAATACCAACCAAGGAACCAAAGATGTCCATGCAACGTTTTGCGAACAGCTTATTCCATTCAAAAAACCGATTTGAAAAAGACACAACTGCATAACCAGCAACCTCGCTAATGCGTTTTTCATACTCACTAAATTGCTCTAATGTATTAATTACAATATGAACTTCTATACCCATTTCTTCAAATTTATCGACAAATTCTCTTAATTCTATTTTGGATGAACGCGGAACATTAAAAAACACTTCATCGATGGTTTTTCGCAACACATATTCCACCATATCGTCCATATTTGCAACAACCCGAACACCTCGAATTTCTTCTCCTTGCAGATCCTCATCCAAAATCACAAGACCGACCATCTTTTCATCCCATTTGAGATTCGTCATGCCACGTCTCGCCGTTCTATCAGCTTCTTCTTTTACTGTAACGAACAAAATTTGCTTAGCATTCATTTTATGTTTTGAATATTTTTTGAGCATTTCCTTTAATAAAAGGTGAATCCCAAAACTCATCATCGTATTAATAATTCCTGTACACAGCAACACACCTCTCGACATCATCACATCCGATTTCGAAAAAAACAATGCCGCTGTTACACTCACTAAAAAGACCGCATTAAATTTTATAATAATAATCAACTCTTCGATTTTTTTTCGCCTCATCAATTGACTATTCTTGCTAAATAACACAAATATAAATAGGAAACTTATCAAAACCATTGGCAAATATCCATTTGCTTTATTGATAATAAGATTCACATCTAGTCCGTCAGAATCACTTAACCCCAGCCAGACAAAGCTAGCCAAAAACAAACTTCCAATAACGGAAGCAAGATCTACTATAAATAACACCAGATCTTGCATAGGATGTTTTTGCGCCATAATTCTAGTCTCCCCCTTTAATTGAGTTCTTCTTTTGTCACAGAATACTCAATTAGCTTCTCTATCACTTTATCAGACAACAATTTATAAATAATATCGTCTTTCTCTACTACTTTTTCTAAATCTGCTAAATCATCGTACCCGTAGTTAATTGCTAGCTTTTCACCGTCTATTTTATATTCCTCATCACTAATGATGATTTTCTCTTTGTCGGCAACCGCTTCAATCATTAACACTTCTTCGATATACATTTTGCTATAGTCCATAATCTTTTTTTCAAAGGACTCCACGTCCATATTGTAATAGTATTTTACATATGTGTCAACACTAACATTGTTCACTTCTGCAGCTTTGTAGTAATTCGCCATTTCAGCATCGAAAAAATTCTTAATTCGGTTTACTGGTTCCTTAGTGAATGTAACCATTTCCGTTACTGCTTTTAGCACATATACTTGTTTTCTCTTTAGTACCATATCCTCTTTTACAAATTTGCGATACTCAACTTCTGTCTCATAGCGTCCACCTGTCATTTCCTTAATAAGATCGTCTGTCACCTCTCTTGCACCCGTCACTTTTTTGATGGCAACTTTAAATACGACCTTTTTGCCTGCTAATTCGCTGTTGTTTATATACGGTTCTGGAAATGTCAAATTAAGCTCTATTTTATCACCTGCCTCGTGATCAATCAAGCCCTCTTCAAATCCTGGGATGTACATATTCCCGCCAATAGCAATACTTTGATCTGTCGCAGATCCATTTTCAAACTCTTCTCCATCAATGAGTCCTACATAATCAACGACAACAATATCGCTCTTTGCGCTTTTACGATCGGTGATTTCAACTGCTTCATAGCGGTTTAAAACCTCGGCATTCAAATTCCAAGTAACCTCGTCTTCTGATACAGCTATTTTGTCTTCCGCAATTTCTATATATTTATATTCACCAATGGTTAATACCTCTGACCATTTTTCATTTGGCAACGGTTTTTTCTCTGTTGATGTTTCTGTCTGCGTTGTCGCTTCCGTTGATGAACCCATTTCGGAATTTGCTTTATCTGACTTTTTGCATCCCGCTAGTCCTATAAGCGCAATCGCCCCAACAACTAGAAGCCTTCTATAATGTCTCTTCATATAATACAATCCTTCACTCTCTATGCTTAAAATTTTGCAGGAGCACCTTCTCTTTTTCGAGGTTTTACTTCTGTCAAATCCAAGCTATAGCCATCCACATCAACGAATACATATTCGTGTGGGTTTGCGTAATAAACAGCTTTCACTAGCTGTCCTGTCTTTAGCTTAATCCCTTTTACGCCGATTGACATTTTCTTTTGTAATGGTAAATCACTCACCAAATAACGCGTATAGGTTCTACTATCCGAAATCACAATGATATGTTTCTTTTCTTCCAACTCAACACTCACAACATAATCGTCTTTTGCAAGCTTTGTCGAGGCAACGCTCTTTTTCACAACATCAAATTCTGTTGCAGGCACACGTTTTGCTAATCCAGAAGCCGTAACAAAAACAAATGTTTTTTTCTCCAACTCGCTCATATCACATATACTGACGATATCATCTATACTACTATCGTAATTACACACATTGTCAAGCGGTATACCCTTGTCCTTTGGCTTACACAATGGTAAATCAAGCAGCTTCACCTGATGCAACAATCCATTTTTCGTAAACACACCAATTCGTGAAGTATTCATACAACGAAAAACGGTTTTATTGTCTAATAAAATTGCTTCTTCATTTTTTTGATACACTGCTTCATCCATTGTTTTTACATAACCAAATCGGTTCATCGCAAAGACAATTTGTACCTCTTTGATTGGCGCTGCTTCAAAAACAGCTTCCTCTACATCCTTAATTTTTGTCCGACGGTTAAGTGCATACTTCTTCGCTATATCATCTAAATCCGCCTTGATTGTCGAAAGCATTGTCTTTTTGTTATTAAGAATTTTTTCGTATTTTGTAATTTTAGAAACGGTGTCTTTATAGGCTGCTTGTAGCGATAAAATTTCCAATCCAATTAGTCGCCCAAGATTCAACTCTAGAATAGCACTTGCTTGTCTATCTGTAAAGTGTAGTTTGCTCGCTTGCGATTTTCCTGTTTTCGATTTGAAATTAATGCCCTCTGTTGTACCTTTTGTTAAGCATGCTTTTGCCATCTTAATATCGCGACTTCCACGAATGACTTCAATAATCAAATCAATCACATCAATTGCCGTAATTAATCCTTCTTGAATTTCCTTTTTATCCACCTCTTTTGCTAATAAGTTCGTGTACTTTCGCGTATTTAATTCCACTTGAAAGGCAATGCTTTCGCGTAAAACGCTTTTTAGGCCAAGCACCTCTGGTTTTCCATCTACAATGCAAAGCATATTGACACCAAATGTGTCTTCTAGCTTTGTTTTTTTATAAAGGCCCTGCAAAATCTTTTCACCATCTGCACCTTTTTTAAGCTCAAGCACAATTTTGATTCCCTCTTTTGAGGATTGGTTTGAGATATCAAGAATATCTGGCATTTGCTTGCTTTCTACAAGTCTCGCCACTTCACTTAAGAATTTTCCGATATTAGCACCAATCATCGTGTATGGTATTTCTGTAATAACGATTTTGTCTTTGTCGATTTTGCGTTTTCCTTTTTCAACAACAGCTTTTCCGCGGATTTTAATTTTGCCTTTTCCGCTTTCGTATATATCAATCAAATCTGATTTATTTGTCACAATGCCGCCCGTTGGAAAATCAGGCCCCTTAACAAAATCCATCAATTCCAAGGTTGATGCCGCAGGGTGATCAATCAAATGCTTCATTGCGTTTAGTACTTCTGCCAAATTGTGCGGTGGTGTTGATGTTGTCATACCAACAGCAATTCCCTCCGAGCCATTCACTAGAAAATTCGGAATACGAACTGGCAAAACGGCTGGTTCTTTTTCTGTTTCATCAAAGTTCGGAACAAAATCCACTACGTCCTTGTCTAAGTCGGCAAGATATACTTCTTGCGTAAATTTACGCAATTTTGCTTCCGTATAGCGCATCGCCGCAGCGCCATCACCTTCAATTGAGCCAAAGTTTCCATGCCCATCCACTAATGCCATACCTTTTTTAAAGTCCTGCGATAAGACTACTAGTGCATCATAAATCGAGCTATCGCCATGAGGATGATATTTACCCATTGCATCACCGACGATACGCGCTGATTTTCGATGAGGACCATCTGCATTTAGTTTTAGCTCATTCATTGCATACAATACTCTTCTTTGAACAGGCTTTAATCCATCTCTTACATCTGGTACTGCTCGCGATGTGATAACCGACATCGAATAATTAATATACGATTGTTGCATAATATCAGAAAATTCTGTTGCTATAATATTTTCAGGCATAGATTATCTCCGAATTCTTTTTTGTTATATATCCAATTCCGCTTCTTGTGCATGATGAATAATGAAGTCACGACGAGGTTCAACATCACTTCCCATCAAAATTTCTGTCATCTCATTCGCTAAACGAGCATCTTCAATACGAATGCATCGCAAGCTTCTATGCTCTGGATCAAGCGTTGTCTCCCAAAGCTGGTCCGCATCCATTTCTCCCAAACCTTTGTAGCGTTGTAATGTGAAGTTCTTATGCGACTTGCGGTATTTTTCTAGTGCAATGTCATCATACAAATATTCGCCTTTGCCTTTTGAAGGTACGGCTTTATATAGTGGCGGCATCGCCACATAAATATGTCCTTCGCTAATTAATTCTGGCATAAAGCGATAGAAAAAAGTCAGCAATAATGTCGCAATATGCGCACCATCAACATCGGCATCTGCCATAATAATAATCTTGTGGTAACGCAATTTTGAAATATCAAAATCATTTCCATAGCCTTCTGAAAAACCACAACCAAACGCCTGTACCATCGTTTTTATTTCGGCATTTGCCAGCACCTTGTCAATGGAAGCCTTTTCGACGTTTAGAATTTTTCCTCGGATTGGCAAAATCGCTTGATATCTTCGATTACGAGCTGTTTTTGCCGAACCTCCCGCCGAATCACCTTCTACGATAAAAATTTCGCATTTTTCAGCGTCCTTGCTTTCGCAATTGGCCAATTTCCCATTTCCATCAAACGAAAACTTCGTCTTTCCAAGCAAATTGGATTTTGCCTTTTCCTCAACCTTTCGGATTTTTGCCGACTTCTCAGCACATCCGATAATTGTTTTTAATGTGTCTAAATTTTTATCAAAATAAACGACCAGTTGCTCATTTAAAACGCCACTTACAACACGTAGGGCATCTGCACTTCCTAATTTTGTTTTTGTTTGGCCCTCAAATAGTGGATCTGGATGACGAATCACAACAATCGCTGTCATTCCACATCGCGTATCTGCTCCCGTAAAATTGGTATCTTTCTCTTTTAGAATACCTAATTCACGCGCATAGGTATTGATCACCTGCGTAAATTTCGTCTTAAAACCTGTTATATGCGTTCCGCCATCAAGCGTGTAAATGTTGTTGCAATACCCTAGCACCTTTTCTTCAAAGGTATCTACAAATTGAAAAGCGATATCTACTTCTATATCTTCACTCGTTCCATTTAGTAGGATAACGTTGTGCAATGGCGTTTTCCCTTTGTTTAATTCTTTTATGTAAGCACTAATGCCTTCCGTTTCATGAAAAACAACCGCTTCTTCTTCGCCCTTTCGACAATTTTCAAAGTGAATCGTCAGTCCAGGGTTCAAATACGCTGTTTCATGCAATCGACTTTTAATCGCCTGCGCATTAAATTTTGTTTTCTCAAAAATCTCTGCATCTGGCATAAAATTAATACTAGTCCCTGTCAGCTTTGTCTTTCCTATAACGGGCAATAAACCATCAACCAATTCCATCGTCGGTATACCACGTTCATATGTATCATAATGAATTTGGCCACCACTCATCACCTTGATTTCTAGGTATTCTGATAAGGCATTGACAACCGATGAACCAACACCATGCAAACCACCACTTGTTTTATAAGCAGTGTTGTCAAATTTACCACCTGCATGCAATGTGGTAAATACCAATCGCTCCGCTGGCACACCCTTTTTGTGCATACCAACTGGAATACCTCGTCCGTTATCGGTTACAGTCACTGAGCCATCCGTTTCGAGTGTCACATGAATATCGGTACAAACACCCGCCAAATGCTCATCAATTGAATTGTCCACTATTTCATACACTAAATGATTTAGACCCGACGTGGAAACGCTCCCGATATACATACCTGGTCGTTTTCGAACCGCCTCTAACCCCTCTAAAACACTAATATTGTCTGCTGTATATTGCTGTGTCATATTGCCCTACCTTATCTAAACGTAATCTCACCTGTCTCGTCATTCATGCTTTCCACAATCGCTAACGATTCTAATTGGAGTCCTTTTTGACGAATAATCTCTCCGCCTTGCTGGAATCCCTTTTCAATAACAATACCGATCCCCTCTACGGTAGCTCCTGCTGTATTGGTTATTTCAAGTAATCCTTCTAATGCGCAACCATTCGCTAGAAAATCATCAACGATTAAAATGTGGTCATCTCTCGTTAAGTATTTTTTTGATAAGATTACATCGTATGTTTTTTTATGTGTAAAGGATTCTATTTTCGTCACATACATCTCTCCATCTAGATTGATGCTTTGCGCTTTTTTTGCCGCTACTACAGGAACACCAAAATACTGCGCAACAATACAGGCGATCCCTATTCCAGATGCCTCAATTGTCATGATTTTAGTAATGGGCCTTTTTTCAAATCGTCTTTTGAATTCTTTTCCGATTTCGTTGAATAGCGCAACATCCATCTGGTGATTTAAAAAACTATCTACCTTTAATACGTTTCCTTTTTTGATAATGCCGTCTTTTTGAATTCTTTCTTTTAGAAGTTGCATCGTTTTTATCCCTTTACATTTTCTATTTTGGCTACATTTCTTCTTGGCAAATCTCTATCTAATACAGAAGTGTTTAACTGATTGTCTTCTGTTAATTCTTCGCTTTCCAAATCTGCATTTTTAATTGCTTCGTTTAGTTGGAACATACGATCATCTAATGTGTCAACGATTTGTGCACACTCTTTTAGTTCCGTTTGAATATAGGCTGGGGCATTTCCCTCATACTTATAGTAAATCTTATGCTCAAGGCTCGCCCAGAAGTCCATCGCAATGGTACGAATTTGAATCTCGACTTTTGTCTCAATAGGCCCATCTGAAAGATAAATTGGCACAGAAACTACCATATGATAGCTTCGATAACCATTTGGTTTTGGGTTGGCGATATAATTTTTAATGATTAATACTTTTACGTCGCTTTGGTTGCTAATCATATCTGCAATTTTGTAAATATCCGATGTAAAAGAGCAAATCACTCGAATACCTGCAATATCATGTACAAATCGCATCATATTGTCAACATGAACCTCATGCCCCTGTTTTTTTAGTTTTTTCACAATGCTTTCAGGGGTTTTAATTCTTGATTTTACGTGTTCAATTGGATTGTAATGATGTACGTGCAAAAATTCTTGGTTTAGAATTTCGATTTTTGTATTGATTTCTTTTAGGGCAGAATTGTATAAAAACATCACTGTTTTATACTCATCAATGCCTGAATATTTTTTTGGCAATTTCATATTAAGTACGCTCTCCTTTCCTAGCAGAGAATAAATCTAATTAATTATATCACAATTGCATTATTTTGTGGAGTAGTTCATTATTTTTTATGAATTTTACTGTTGACTTTTTCGCAAGACGTTGTATCATATAATATATAACATAGTTTTCATTACTACTTGTTGGATTATTTTTATTACGTCTTGTTTGCGGGAGGAATTTATGAATTTTTATATCAAAGACCCTGGAAGTGCTATCACTCATTTTATCGCCATGCTTTTAGCGTTATGTTCTGCGGCACCACTGCTTGTCCGTGCTGCCATACAAGGAGATCCTCTTTATTTGATAGCATGTGGCATTTTTATCGTTAGCATGATTTCACTTTACTGCTCTAGTACCATTTATCATACGCTTGACATTGGACCTCGCATTAATAAAATGCTTCGAAAGTTAGACCACATGATGATTTTTATCTTAATTGCTGGTACATACACACCGATTTGTCTTATCGTTTTGCACGGCAAAGTAGGTTATACACTTCTTGCTATTGTATGGAGCATTGCCATTATTGGCATGATTCTAAAGGCATTTTGGATTACCTGTCCTAAATGGTTTTCTTCTGTTTTGTATATCGCTATGGGTTGGGTTTGCGTATTAGCCTTTAAGGATATTTTTACGAGCGTTCCACTTGCTGCCTTTCTCTGGTTATTGGCTGGTGGTGTAATTTATACAATCGGAGGCGTGATTTACGCTCTAAAACTACCTATTTTTAATTCAAAACATAAGAATTTTGGTAGTCATGAAATCTTTCATATATTTTGTATGTTAGGTAGTGCGTGTCATTTTATTATGGTATTTAGCTATGTCACGACGATGCCTTTAGTTTAAAGGCATCAAAAAAAGATTTTGCAAAATAATATTTGCAAAATCTTTTTTGTTTTACTGTTCTGGTCAATGCGGATGCTCGAAATCCGCTTCGCTACTTCCTCGCATTGTGCAACAATGCGCTGGCAACCTCCCCACTCTTATGATTCACTTAAGAATTGGGGACATCTTTATCAAAGTTATGCACCATTTTTCTGCGTATCCATATACCTATACCTGCCACTATCATTACTCCACTAATACTTACGCCTATTATAAGTACCATCCTTGCGATATTGCTTTCATCTTTTTTTATAGATGAATTAATTGCTGTACGCAATGTGGATACTTCACTTTCTTGCGCGGTTGTTTCTGCACTTTTAGTTGTAGCATTTGACTGGTTCATCTCTTTTTGTTCTAAAGATTCCTTTGTTGTCGACCCTTCTACGCTTGCTGTTGTTTCCATTTCTATTTGTGTCGATTCAATAGGTACAGTTGGTATTGTAGGCACTGTAGGCACTGCAGGTACTGTAGATTCTATACTCTGCGGCTGTGTCAGTGGCTGTATTGGCGCTTGTGTCGGCGCTTCGGTTAGTGTTTGTGTCGGCGCTTTGGTTGGTGCTTGTGTTGGCGCTTTGGTCGGTGCTTGTGTTGGTGCTTGCGTCGGCGCTTGTGTCGGTGCTTGTGTTGGTGATTCCTTTAGTTTTTCAGAAGTAATCTCTGCAAACAACTGCACCCAATATTTTATTCCACCCGAAACATAGCAAGAAATACCAATATCCGTATAGTTAGCTTTTATTAAGTTTTCATAATGTCCCTTTGATGCAATCCACCCATCCATAACATCCTGCGGAGTGATATATCCATACGCAAGATTTTCACCAAATAAACCATGCATATATGGTATGATCGTATACCATTCTAAACCATCTGGTCTTGTATGCGAAAACGTTTCTACAATTTCTTTTGCTCTCTCATTTGCTGCCTTCGTTAAAAGGGTGTTCATCACTAATGGTTGAACACCCTTTTCTCTGCGCAACACATTAAGGAGGTTTAACACCTCCTGTGCTTCTTTTTCATTATACGTACTAGCGTATACTTTTCTACCACTAAGACTAGTAGCAAAAACCATCAGACACATAGTAAAAATAGCAAGCCTACGTATTACTTTTGTTGCCCTCATTTTTTTCAACATCATGATACCTCCTTCATGATCCGAAATAAACGTTACACTTCTTCGCTAGTATAACCTTGATAAAGATGTCCCCCACTTCTAAGCAAAGCGAAAGTGGGGGTAACATCTTTGTATCAGTAGGTGTTCAAGCACCTACTGATATGCAGCGAAGCTGCAACAAGGGGTTACCAGCGCATTGTTTCACAATGCGAGTAAGTAGCACTGCTATTAGCAGTGTGGATTACGAGTATCCTATTTGACTCTTTTTTAATCGATAATTTTGCAGTTATCCACTATAAGCTTTACGGCTTTATCGAGAACAATCGCTTGAAGTACATCGTCTTTTTGAACTTCTTCTTTGAACTGCGCAACTGACGCAAAATCCTCTGAATTTGCTACATATTCCTTGCAATATTCCTCGTAATCCTCATCTGATACGCTGATACCTTCTTTTGCTGCAATGGCATTCGCAAGCATATATTTTTTCTGCTCTGCCTCAATTGCTTCTTTCAATACTTTATTAAACTGCTCTTCTGTGTAGCCGTATAACGCTTGCGCGTATTGTGCCAATGTCATATTATATGACTTTGCTGTTGCTGTATAATTCACCAATTGTTGTTGCAAAAGTGTCTCAATCGAATCATCTGGGAATTTCTTAACTTCTGCTTTTTCCATCGCATTTTTCCATAGAAGATTTTCTTTTGAATATTGATCTAGGTTTTCTTTTAAGTCTTTTTTGAAATCCGCTACATTGTCAAATTTGTCTGATAATTCTTTTGCGACTTCATCACTAAGCTCTGGATAACGGCTAATTTCATTGAGTGTTACTTTAAATTCACATGCTTTTCCTGCTAGTGATGTCTCGCGGTAATTATCAGGGAATTTTAATTTGAGAACCTTTTCTTCTCCAATTTTCATTCCGATTACACCGTCTTCAAAGCCTTCAATAAACTTACCAGCTCCGATTTTTAAATCAAATTTTGTAGCTGTTCCGCCCTCGAATTTTTCGCCATCGACGGAGCCTTCATAATCAATATTGGCGATATCTCCTTTTTCAACTGGACGATCCGTGATTTTCTCTGCGTCACAAATGTTTTCGATTCCATTGTTGATGTATTCCATAAGCTCTGCTTCTGTGTATTCAAAATCTGTTTTTTTGATTTCTATACCTTTGTACGTCGGAAGCTTGATATAATCTTCATAGTCTTTTTTCTCTTTTTTACATCCTGCCAACGTTGCCATGCTCATAAGGGCAACACTTGCCAAAATGATTGATTTCTTTACTAACTTATTCATAATTCACTCCATTTCTTTTGTACGTATACGATGATTATAGCACACTCATTGTATAAAAAAAAGCACTTAGCTTTTTCTCTAAGTGCTTAATTCGCATGGCTTTTCAAGGTTTCACAAAACTTTCACATAATCAATTATCTTTTGATTCGATAATTGGTGAAAAACGCAATCTCACTTTTGGAAGCGATGGAATCGTTGTATAGGTGTTAATCATCCAATCATCGCTGTCATTTTGTTCGTTTTCACCCGTAGCAGGTGGTGCAAATATCGCTAAATTCATTATGCAAGCTTCTTTTAATGGTTTTTCAAAAAAGGCTGACATTAAATCAATTGTCTTAACGCCTGGCGCTTTATAAAACCAACGTCCGTTTAATTCCATCATCAAGTTGAGGGATTCTAGTTCATCCTCAAAAATCGCCTCCGCAAAAATTGGACTTACTTTGAAATCTAGCGGAATGGCAATGCCCTCTGCATCCTCTGAACCACCCCAACGAAGTGTTGTTGGGAAAGCAACCTCTGCACCTTGCTCCATCGTAGGACTAAAGAAATCATCATGAATAATATCTTTGTATTCTTTTAATGCTGGCTGTTCAATTCCGACCTCTTGATTATTTGGATCGGTAATTTCAAGACCTAGTCTGCCATCATCTCTAAATTGATAAAATGTAAAACCACTAAACCATCTTTCACTATCTTCCTTAATCATATCACAAAATAAGCGAATCATTTTGGCTTGGTCATACGCTCCTGTTACATCTCCATCGGCATTCATTTCTGACATAACCATTGGCTTTGATTCTCCGTTACATAAGAACTTAAATCTCTCATAGCTTGCTTTTGTCATATTGTAAATCGACGCTACACTATCGCGCTTAAAGGAATCACCTCCGAAGTCAGCCACCTTATATGGCCATCCCCAGTTTAATGCCAAATATTTATCGACTGACCAAATATCTGTCACGCGAACTGCTTCGGCAAATTCTTTTTCTTTTTCGATTTTGGTTGCGCCTTCTTGCTCGATTCCACCAATGCAAAGGATTGTTTGTACATTTGGTGCATATTCCTTAATAATCTTATGAAAACGAACATAAAAATCGGCTACTTCTTGATAAGTACAGCGTTTGTTAAATGAAAACCAATTTCCTGTAGCCTCATGGTTTATACGAAGAAACATCCTACCGAATGTTCGAAGGTCCTTCGCGATAGCAATCAAATGTTCATCGGATACGTTCGGATCGCAAGTAAGCGTCAATAACACATCTTGTCCATGTTTTCTTACATCACGCATAAAATTAAATGGTTCATCTGCTAAATCACCATTTAGCCCGCCCTTGTAAGTAAAATAATCATCATATGGGTAATCCCATGCAAACGCTACATCATCATGTGCGTGAACGACACTTGCTCTTCCTGGCCATCCAGCATCCAATGGATAATAACAATACATCAAGTTAATTGCTCTATGAGGACGTCCTAGCTTTTGAAGAATATAGTCTTGATTAACATATAAGCCTCTTTCACTTCCGTCTCCCAAATCAACCGCACATTGTGCTGGTCCTAGTTTAAGCTGGTATGCTTTTGTACATTCGTCCATTTATAAATCCTCCTAAACGTTCTTTTTGCAAGTATAACAATTGTTTTTCCTTTATGAAATGGAGTATGTTATAAAAGTCGTTGATTATTGATGGTAATCCAGAATTTTTGTTCCAATTTTTCTGCTGCCTTTTTGCAAAGAATCATTCTTCCTAAGAAAATTTCAAAATAGTCCATTACCGAGCAATTTTGTGTATCAATTTCTAATAAAAGCTCGATTACTTGCTCCTCTTTTCGAATAACGGTTGTCGATTTTTTTACGGAAAAATTCACGCTGTCATGGATATCGAAGGTCGCTTTATCTTCATTTCGTACACGCGTCCATCTAACATCTGTTTTATCCGCCAAAATCAATGCTGCCGCTACTGGATTCACTGCAAATGCCGTTGATTCATCATGATTTCCAATGGCGGTGATAATCGTTGCAATTTCATCATGTGCCATCCCCATTTTATCTAATATACGAAACGCCATAATCGCTCCACTTTGTGCGTGGTCAATTCGGTTAATCACATTGCCAATGTCGTGAAGATATCCCGCCATTTTTGCCAACTCAATTTCTCTATCCGAATACCCTAATTCCGCTAAAATTTCGCCTGCCTTTTCAGCCACAAAGCCTACATGCGCAAAGCTATGCTCTGTAAAACCCATTGATGAAAGTGATTCATCCGCTTTTTTAATATATGCTTGTATTTCTGCATTGTTTTTTACTTGCTCAAATGTGATCATATGCCTCCTAAAACTTCAATAGTTTTTTTATTAAATTGCCCTGCACTAAATCATTATGCTCCAAAATTTTAACCCCTAATTTCTCTGCTCGCTTATAGGTTGCTGGTGAAGATTTTGACATTGGAGTTAGTGTCACAATAATCGGTATGGCTCTAACACCTCCAAATCGTTTTGTTAATGTATGAATTTCATTAACCGCTGCTGTATTGGGCAACCCAACTTTACACGAAATGAAATAAGCCGTTATATTTCTTGTTAGTATAATATCAATTTCATTAATGGTATCATTTCCGTCGTTTTTATCATTTTTATCGCCATTCCACGAAACTACTACGCTAATTTGCACATCGTCAAAGGCTTCTGATTCTTTCGCAATTTTATATAAATATAATTCTAGCCAAATCCCCACATCGCTCAAGCAGCTCTGTAATCGTTCATTTGCATAAGCAAATTTTACGTAATTTGCTTCAAACTTTGCATAGCGAAGTGCGCCTGCTTTCACAAGCTCTTGCATAAGAAAATCATAGTTTGTTGCCATTCGCCCATCATTTAAACTAATATGTTTAGGGGCGCGCACTTCTAATTTTTCGTTGATTTCTACTCCATCATATGTATTAATCGCTTGAAAGTATCCCACTTGCTTGTTCCATGTATCTGGATTTTTAAGCATCAACTCCCATACTCCGTCAACAATTTTCAACATTTGTTTAGTTGCATCTTTTGCCGAAAAATGTCCATGCCTTGAAAGAGCTCCACCTGACATAGCTAGAAAATCCTCTACATTAAACTCTTTTGGGGGCAGGATATAGCGTAGTGGAAATTGTTTGTCGTCTGCTTCATGCCACCAACAAAATGCGTTAACTGCTGTATCATATGCGAATACAGACAAATTGGCATTTGCACAAAACATCCCTAGACGAAAAGCCAATTGACTATTGCCACCTGTTACATCTAACGCAACATCTTCATATTTTTCAAGAATTTCTCTTAACACTTTTTTAATTTCGTCATAGTTTAAAAAATCAACTTGAATAAAATGCGCCACCACATCCATATGGCGTTGCCTAAAAAAACGCAATATTCTTTTTTGGTTTTCAGGAGCTAACACATCCTTGTTCCCCAAATAAATGACATCGTATGGCTCAATATAGGTAGAAGCTATGACGTTTAAAATAGGTTCTTTATCATATAATTCAATGATTGTTTTCATATTCCTCCAACTCATATTCCGATTTTACTTGACAGTTATGGAAGCGAAGCGTTAAATTCGAGTTATAGTAAGGATCACCTTTTTGAATAAACGCTGCCCAGCGATTTTTAAATATCTCCGTTTCCTTTTCAAAGCGTAGTTTTTTCTCTCTAGTTGTCTCATAACCTCTTGATTTTGATTCTTCATGAATCCAAACTGCATTTGCTTCATAAACAACCTCATAGCCCTTTTCTCTTACTTTCAAGCATAAATCAATATCATTCCATGCAACTGACAACGTTTCATCTAGGCCACCTGCCTCGTCAAAAATTGACCGTTTAATAAGCAAGCAGGCACCTGTTACAGCGCTTACATTGCTTGTTAAAATCGCCCTTGCCTGATAGCCTGGTTCATTTGGCATATTGTAAAACAAATGTCCTGCTGTCCCTAACATTCCTACAAACACACCTGCGTGTTGAATGGTGTTATCAGGATACAATAGCTTTGCTCCAACAATGCCTACGTTTTTATTTAATGCCGTCATAACCATCGTATATAAGCTATCTTCTTTTTCTAAATACACATCATTGTTCAACAACAGTATATAATCGCCCTTCGCTTCTTTTATCCCATAATTATTGATTGCTGCATAATTGAATTCACCCTGATACGTAATAAGCCTGATTTTATCTTTTTGCTGTTCATAAAAATCGAAAGTACTTTTTTCTTGGCTATTGTTTTCAATCACAATCACTTCGAAATTTGTGTAGGCTTTTTGCTCGAATAATGATGTAAGGCATTTTTCCAAATTCTCAATATGGTCCTTATTAGGAATCACAATCGAAACAAGCGGTCTTTCTTGAAAGCTATATCGAATATGTATGGCCCCCGGAAACGGGCCAAATTCAACCTTTGCTGGTATCGAAAGCCTTTCAAAATGCTCCTCTATCACTTTTTTCCCTGCGATAAAAGCATAGTTTTTGCTTTCAGGATTGATGGCTGTTGAATTCATATGAGCACGCCAATGATATAATATGCGTGGAATATGACCAATGTTTTTTGTTTTTTCACATGCTCGCAAAAACAAATCATGATCTTGCGCACCATTGCAATTTATTCGAAAGCCTTTTAGCTCTTCTTTTAAGAAGGTTGCTTCCAATACTGTTAGATGACATATGTAATTAATCGAACGCAAAAAAAACAGACTGAAATCCGGCTTGAAATTCGGTTCAAAATGCGTATTGTTATCAAAGTCGATCTTATCCTCATCGCTATAAATCATTTTGACATCGGGATTTTTATTGATATATTCCACCATCATAAACAATGCCTCGGGTGCAAGCACATCATCATGGTCTATCAGTGCTATATAGGCTCCTTTTGCCTGTTCAATTGCTTTATTGGTGTTTTGCGCAATTCCATCGTTATGATAATCACCTATGTAGTGAATTCGCGCATCCTTTGTTTCAATCAGGGCTTCTAGCGAATTCTCGCTTGGACTAGCATCTAATAATACCAACTCCCAATTTTCATACGTTTGCTCCTCAATTGATCGAATTAATTCCTTTAAAAATTTTTCATCCGTCATAAACAACGGACATACAAAGCTTATAAGCGGTTGCAGTGCAAAACCTTTTGCATTTTTTCTTTGGTTTTGAAGCTGTTGTTTGCTTAACGAAGTCCGTTTGAAATATTTTTCAAATTGGGCCACATCCGTTTTCAATAGTTTTGATTTTACCTTTTTCACAAAATGTTTCACGCCGTTCTTCTTCAGATATCTGTAAGCTCGATACCGTTTCGTGTACGTCTTTTTTTCGTTCTTCTTTGCCTTTTTTAAGCTCACATAAAAAATATATTCCGTACCTTCGCAAAGAATTTTGACCTCTTTTTTATCGTTTTCTTCCCACTCTTTATCGATCTTCAATTCTTTACTTACAAACTTCTTTTTTTGATTGCATATAATACTTTCTTCAAATATCACAATATTTTGAATCGGATCATATAATTCTCTCATTTTCGCCCCTATCTTGATAACACAATTTCCATTACATTTATCAGCGCCCACGCATTTAATAACACGGCGCTAAATATCAATTTCGGATAAATTGGCTTTTTTACGGTTATATTTTGATTTCGAAGTAGCAATAATAGCAATGGCAATACAGGAATATAATATCGTCCTTGAACGCCTTGAACAAATAACGACGTATCGGGTGTCCACGCAAGCATCATTGTAAATAACGCTAAAAATGCAACACTTATAATAATTGCTATGCTAATGATTTTATCGGATGTTCTAAAATAAATTGGTTCACCTTCTTTTTTTATTGTTGATAACATTAATAAACCTGCAAAGGAAAATGGAATCAGCATATTGAGTTGAATTTCTAACCACCCAAGCTGTTGGCCAAGCAATTGAAGAAGCTCAATCCCTCCGTGAATATGTATCGTATTTAATACGAGCATCACAACCTCTTTCGGATGTGTTATTAAGTACGACAAGGTGTATCCTTCACCCTCAACATAGCCTAACTGCGTATTCGTTTCATTGACATAGGCGCTAAATCGGTCTACTTGTGCAAGCAAAATAAATAGCGAAACGCATATAACCATTCCGCAAATACAAGCTATATAATTTCTCGTTTTCCCAAACTTCTTTTTTGGGATTAAAAAACATAAAAACGCCAAAAGTGCATAGATTACTTTGATTGGCGCTAAATAACTAATAACAGCAATTAGTATAACGGCATCTTTCCAAGTCACTTTTTCTTTGATATAAGCAAGATGCAACACATACGCAGTGAAGAAAAAACTTAATCCTAGTACACTTGCATCGTAAGAATAGGACGAAACTACTTCTAGCATAATCGGAAGCATAGCTATAATAATAAAAACATGTTTTGCAAATGGCATCCATTTTAACGCAAAGTATAATAGCAATAAATAAAATAATAGATTGCATAGTCTTCCTAAAAATACTGTTGACAACTGTCCCCAATTCAATAGTCGTCCTATGGTAATTCCAACTGCTTGTGGTAAGTGCGCAAAAACAAATGTATCAACACCTGTGTGTTCGCTAACAACCATTTCGTTATCGCTTGATAGTGAGAAGAAATTCATCACCTGCTGATGATAATCATTTCTTCCTATTCTTTCGTTTAATACGATTTTCGTGTCTTCCTTTCGCATATAAATAAAGCCTTGTTCATCTGTTGCCTCCTTGAACATAAGGCGATTTGATAATGCATAGGACTGCCCATAATGTGCCGTTTCATCTGGAGCCGAGTGAGCTGGCATAATAAACATATATAAAAGAGCCAGTGAACCAATGATAGCTACTGCTTTTAGCTCAAATCGCTTTTCCTTTTTTGATTCCTTAAATAGCAACCAGGCTGATGTAATAAGCGTGAGTACGATAAAAAGGAGCATTCCTATAAAAAAGGCGAGCATCCTCTTGCTTTTTATTTCATGATTGATGATTGCTATGCTGTTTCTAAAGCTAGGATAGGTAATCGCCCAAAGAACGAGTAGGGAGATGATCATCTGTATCTTCCCTTTATGTTTTCTGCAAAGCTCTTTCATTTTTTTCACTCACTTTCTTGATTAATTTGGTTCTTCTGATTTTTCCTCTAACTCCTTTTGTAAAATGTCATTTGCCAAACGCTCTAGTTGCGCAAAAATATCTTCATTAGGATTGATGGAATATACTTGTTGCTCTTCGCTTAATGTCACCTTTTCTTCTGTCTCTGGTTCTGATATCGGTTCTGGTTCTGATTCCTCCTGCAATTCTGGTTCTAATTCTTTTTTATTTTCTGGCTCTGCTTCC
>CAZMHF010000003.1:58383-82441 GCA_964566025.1 uncultured Lachnospiraceae bacterium
CTCTGCTTCAACCTCTGGCTCTTCTTCAATCTCTTGTTCTTCTTCAGCTTCTACTTCCTCTTCAATCGCTGGCTCTTCTTCAACGGCTTCACGCCCAAATAAGACATCCCATGCCTTATCATAAAACACTGGTTGTTCTTCTAGTTCATCCATTTCCTCTGTTTCTTCTTCAAAGACTTCTTCCTCATCTAATTCTAGATAACGGTACTGATGCTCTTCTTCTGTGTCGTCCTTTGCTTCCTCGTCCTCGTCATCAAATTCGTTTTTTGCGACTTCATCCAATGCAATTGTATAGATTTCGCTCCCTATATTTTCTACTTCTTCGTCAGTCTCTTCTTTTGGATTAAAGATATTCTCAAATAATCCCTCAAACATCTCATCAAGCTCAATGTCCTCATCTTCTATTTCGCCCTCGTCGTGAATTTCACAAGGCAAAATTATCACGTCATCTTCTTTCACATAGTCTTGTTCTTCAATATCTTCCGAATATGGAGGCATCTCCTCGCATGGTAGCATCGGCAATACGGCACCAATCACATACACACCACTTACGCGATAGTATATATCCAATGTTAATGTCGCAAATTCGCTTTTATTTGGATTGCTTACCGTACAACTCACATCACCTATTTTGCCCTTTTTATTGATCACTAAATTGATCGATTGTGGAACAATCAAAAAGATAGAGCTTGCATAGGTTTCAATACGAAACGTCGCATCCTCCTTCAATATCACCTGTGATAAATCTAATCGCACAACTGAACAAATCGCGCCTAATGCACCACCATTGAACTGTACGGTAGGATCAAGAACAATATGCTCCGATTTTTTTATAAAAAGCTCACGCCAATTTCCATTTTTCGAATCGGCAATGCTTTTCTCGATTTTTTCAATCGCTTCTTTTCCTTTTTTGAAAATAATAATGCCACTTGCTGCCAATGCGCCAACGATTAGCGCAATCCCCGTTCCTTTTCCCCCGTTTTTTCTAGCCATTTTGATATTCCTCCTTAAGCTACACAACTTCTCTTGTCAAACGAACGCTCGACATCCGTTTCATAATTTCTAGCAAGATTATACCACAATACCGATGAAGTTTACAACGTAATATGCTATAATTTATCATATTACGATTTTAACTTGTCAAATAAAAAGGAGGCCTCTTTTGAATATTTTTAATTTTGAATTGCCAACTTCTGAACAATCCCTAAAAGAATTTTTTGTTTTTGCCGAAACAAAGGCTGTTACAACAAATATCGGCAAAGAATTTCTCATTTCCCTTTTTATAGAGGACGACAACATTCTTTCCGCTCTTTGCGAAAAGGGCATCACACCTGGAGAGGATTTGCAAAAAGTTGCCCTCACCGATATTCTAACCATCAATGGCCACCCTTATTTTGAAAATGTTTATTTTAAAGAGTATGTGCCATCAAAGCCACATACTGCTTCATTGACCCCTTACGAACAATCTCTATCACGTATCGTTGCTACCAAAAGCTACCCTGATTTGCTTTCGCAATTACTCTTGCATTATCAGCAATTTGGCGGTTCGAGCATGGCAAAATACATTGCTTTTTCCTATACGCCAAAACAACAGCTTGTTGGAATCTCCCATCCAGATAACATTTCCCTAGATCAATTGTATTGCATTGATTCACAGAAGCAATCCCTTATCAATAATACCGTTGCCTTTTTACATGGCAGACCAGCCAATAACGTTCTCCTCTACGGAAATAGTGGCTGTGGCAAATCCTCCATGGTAAAAGCACTCTTAAACAACTACCATCAAGACGGGCTTCGCCTTGTACAAATTGCAAAGGAGCATCTCGCCGATCTTCCCGCACTCATTGATTTACTGAAACATCGAAGCTTTTATTATATTATTTTCTTAGATGATCTTTCTTTTGAAAATGATGATTACGATTACAAAGCACTCAAGACCATTTTGGAAGGCGGTATCGAAAAACAGCCTGAAAACATTTTGTTTTATGCTACTTCAAACCGTTTCCACCTTGTCAATGAAACATGGGCAGAGCGCCAAGGTGATGATGTCCACGTAAGCGACACAAAAAATGAGAAGCTGTCTCTTTCCGAGCGTTTTGGAATTCGCATTTCCTTTTTCTCTCCTGACCAAAAAGAATACTTAAAAATGGTCGAAGAGATTTTACAAAATCGGGGAATTCCATTTACGGAAGATATACAAGCTTCTGCATTACAATGGGCACTTTTTTATAATGGTCGTTCTGGGCGAACCGCTATGCAATTCGCCAATACAATCACACAAAATGATACACCATAATTTATTCGTGCTGTTGAAATTGGTCACTTGCCAATTTCAGCAGCCTTTCTTTTGTATTAAAACGTTGGTCCTCTAGCACCTTCTCTAATAAAAATTTCAATGCTTCGCCAATTGCTTTTCCTTGCCTAAAGCCAATTCGTGTTAAGTCATTTCCATCGACTGCAAGCTCCGAAATCGTCACACATTGATTTTCATTCATAATCTTTTCGTATATCTGCTTGATATGTGCCAGCTTTTTTAGTTCTTTTTCAATAATTGCGGGGTTTTTCGCCATAATATCCGCATAATAATGTGCCAACAAAAGAGAAAAATCTTCTTTTCCTATTTGACTTAGTGCTACACGCACATCGTACTCTGTTTCATCAAGTGCATATGTATGGTACTTGATGATTTTGCTGACTTTTTTTATTGTTTCATTGTCAAAATGCATTTTCCTCAAATAGTTTTTGGCGAATCTCTCACTCACCGTCGCATGTCCTGTAAAATGGTCGATACCCTTGCTATCGGTGGTTTTTGTTTGCACCTTTCCAAAATCGTGAAATAGTACTGCTAAGCGCACATATTTATTCGCCTCGCTATTTTCGAGTGCTTTCAACGTATGCTCGCCGACACTATACGCATGAAATGGATTGTTTTGCTCGACGTCCATACACGCATTAAATTCAGGCAAAATCACATCGGTTATCCCGTACTCATATAGTTTCCTCACAAATGCAGGATGATCCGATAAAAGAATTTTCAACAGCTCAACTTGTATTCGTTCCACGCTAATATTTTGCAAGGTATCTTTTAGTAGGCGAATGGCCTCTTCGGTTTTCACTTCTATTTTATAGTTCAATTCTGCACTAAATCGCACAGCCCTCATAATACGAAGTGCATCTTCCTCAAATCGCTCTGTCGCTTTTCCCACACAGCGAATTAAACCATTGTTCAAATCTGCAATCCCTTCAAATGCATCTACAATCCCCTTTTCAGGATGATAGGCCATTGCATTGATTGTAAAATCTCTTCTTTTTAAGTCTTCGATTATGTTTTTCGTATAGGTTACTTCCGTTGGATGACGATGGTCTTCATATTCCCCATCAATACGATATGTTGTGACTTCAAATGGCTCATCTTTTATCAAAACTGTCACAGTACCATGTTCAATACCCGTATCAATACAACGCCGAAACACCTGTTTTACTTCTTGTGGCGTTGCAGATGTCGCGATATCCCAGTCTTTAGGAATACGCCCTAATAACGCATCACGAACACAGCCACCAACGGCATACGCCTCGTGACCATGTTCCTCTAATGCATTAATAATCATTGTCATATTTTCTGGTAAATCTATTTTCATCACTAGCTCCTAGTAAGCCTTTCCCCACATAACAAGCTGTGTTGCTGGCTTTTTACAACATACGCACGAATCAGAGATTTTATGTTGAATATTTGGAATACAACGTGAACCTGCGCCTGTCAGCTCCTTAACTTTGTCTTCACATTCTTCCGAACCACACCACATCGCTTCTACAAATCCGTCTCCCTTTTCGGTTAACACTTGGTTAATTTCTTCGATTGATGTACATTCGTACGTTTTGTTTTTTCGATTTTCAAGCGCTTTTTGGTAAATGCCCTCGTGTACCTCTACCAATTTTGCTTTCGCTGTTTCTACCAATTTATCAAGAGCAATTGCCTCTTTTTCTCCATTATGTCTTGTTACCATCACACATTGATTATTCTCAATGTCTTTTGGCCCAATTTCAACACGAACTGGAACGCCTTTCATCTCGTATTCAGCAAATTTCCATCCTGGTGAGTTATCACGATCATCTAGTTTTACGCGAATTCCGCTTTCCTTTAATGTCGTAAACAATTCATTTGCCTTCTCTAAAACACCTTCCTTAAACTGCGCAATTGGAACAATCACCACTTGAATTGGTGCTACAGCTGGTGGAAGGACAAGCCCATTATTGTCGCCATGTGTCATGATGATTGCGCCAATTAGACGGGTTGTCATCCCCCATGATGTTTGAAATGGATGAACAAGCTTATTTTCTTTATTTGAATATTTAATATCAAATGCTTTTGCAAAACCATCTCCAAAGTAATGGCTTGTTCCTGCTTGCAAGGCTTTTCCGTCATGCATTAGCGCTTCAATGGCATATGTTGCCTCTGCGCCAGCAAATTTGTCACTTTCTGTTTTGCGCCCTTTTACAACTGGAATGGCTAAGGATTCTTCACAAAACTCTGCATAACAATCGAGCATACGCTCGGTTTCCTCGATTGCTTCTTCAGCAGTCGCATGAATTGTATGTCCCTCCTGCCACAAAAACTCTCTTGAACGCAAAAATGGACGCGTTGTTTTTTCCCAACGAACAACAGATACCCATTGGTTATATAGTTTTGGTAAGTCACGATACGATTGAATGATGTTGGCATAATGCTCGCAAAATAATGTTTCTGATGTTGGACGAACGCAAAGTCGCTCTTCTAATTTTTCAGATCCGCCATGTGTCACCCAAGCAACTTCTGGTGCAAAACCATTTACATGGTCTTTTTCCTTTTGAAGTAGACTTTCAGGTATGAACATTGGCATATTAACGTTTTCATGTCCCAGATCCTTGAACATTCCATCCAAAATACGCTGAATATTTTCCCAAATTGCGTAACCGTATGGACGAATCACCATACACCCTTTTACACTTGTATACTCAATCAATTCTGCTTTTTTTACGATATCCGTATACCATTGTGCAAAATCTTCATCCATTGATGTAATCGCTTCTACTAATTTTTTTTCTTTTGCCATGATGTCTTTCTCCTTTGATAAATAAAAAATGAAAAAAGCGCCGAGGAATCGTCCTCTTGCTTTACACAAGGGACCGATTTCTCGGCGGTACCACCCTAATTAACGATTGCTCGTTCACTTTCATTTGCGTTAACGCCGCATACGTTGCGCTTTTCCACATGGTTCACGCAAAGCTCCAAGGCAGGTTCCTCATTTCCTCCATGGAATCTTTCAGCAACCGATTCCTCTCTGTTATGGTGCAAAAACAAGTACTAATCTCTTCATCACTTTGTGTTATCATACGATTCTATTTTGCATTTGTCAACTACCTAATCGTCTAATCCTGCAAACGCCTTCGCACTATTTAGTCTCGGTATATACAGCCAGCCTTCTTTTTTACGCTCTAGGCCTTTAACCTTAATCCATTCTTTTAAATCCGTATACGTAAATTCAATTTGCTCTGGCGAAAAACAAGTTTGCCTACTCTCTAAATCACATTCCTCGTAAAGCACCAATTCAATAACCGTTTTTGTTTGATTACGTTTCCCTTCTAATTTTATCAAAGGAGCCAATTCATATATCTCCTGATCAACACGATACAATTCATTTTCGAACAATGCTATTTTTTCAAAATACGTCATAGTCTTTTCAATCAGGTTTATACTTTGCGCTATTTTTATCACACCATTTTCTGGTTCGAAAAACGGATAACGATCCGAGTTACAAGTTTCATAAAAATAGGGGAACGCACCTAATTGATATAGGTTTTTGCCATCGTAGCGCAACACCAGCGTTTTGTAATACTCGTCCGAAATATCTCTCGTAATGCTTAGATGTGCTAAAATTTCGATAAAATCGTCATCCCAATTAACGTTCATAATCGTTGCTGACGAAAACTTTATCGTCCACTTGTTTACTAAGCTTTCTTGTTTTAGATACTCTTGTGTGTCAATTGTAAAACCTTTGCCATCAATCTGAATAATTCCCTTATCAAAATTTATCGTTAGATGATTTTTTTTATTCGAATCAAAAAGAGCTACCATTATATCATGTTGGCCATTGCTAAGAAGTACTCCACCTTTCCAATAATCATCCGTATACAATTCATCTATAGGATCCTTTGTTTCGACTAATATCGTTGTTTGATTGATATAGCCATCTTTATTATTTAAAGAAGCATCGATGGGATATTTGCGATCATAGCCTTTATTGTCTTCATTTTTAGGATCTAGAACCACTTCGCCTCTCCATTTTTTTATGGTGTTGTGGTTTGACTCTTCTGCATATGTTTGTTGAACGCTTGTAGTTATTTCGGTGGATTGTGGTTCTCCTTTTGTTTCATCTTGGTTATCCTTAGCTTTACATCCGCTTATCATAATAAGTAATAAAAGCATTAAAACACCTATATAAGCACTTTTAAAACGTTTATTGTTTTTAAATAATCCATAGCTCATGTCGTACCTCTTTCATTATGGTTGATAAAAATATGTAACGCATTTTGGAATGCAAAACTACATTAGACGGAATATTTCTATTTACATTATTCGCTTTAATAATCAAATAGGATACTCGTAATCCACACTGCTAACCTTTATTACTTTCCTACATATGTGTACATTTCTGTTGTCTTTGGTTCCACCCCTTGCGCTTCAAACACTTGTGAAACGGTTACAAACTGAAAACCTTGCTCTAATAATGTTGGAATAATGGTATCAAGCGCTTCTACGGTTTTTGAATTGCCTTGCGTATCGTGCAACAAGGTGATTCCTCCATCCTTCGCTTGCTTAATCATTTTTTCGCTTCTCTCCTCTGCTGAAACTTTATCTTCCCAATCATTTGCGCCAAATCCACAGATAAATGGTAAGCCTACATTGTCGTACATTGTTTTATTCACAGCGATATATGGAGGACGGAAAAACTTTGGTTCCTCTCCCGTAATTGCCTTGATTTTGTCTGATGTAAATTTAATTTCGGCCACAATTTCTTCAGCCTCCATCTTGTTCATCATAGAATGTGTTTTTGAGTGATTGTTAATTTCACATCCCATATCATAGGCACGCTTTACAACCGCTTCTGTTCCTGGCGTAATGTTATTGCCAATCAAGAAAAAGGAAGCTACGATATTGTACTTTTCAAGCAAATCAAGCACCTGTACCGTTGTCGTTGTATTAGGGCCATCATCAAAGGTCAATGCGATAACTGGTTTGTTTGGATCATACTCTACAACTGGTCTTTCTGTTGTTTTGCCACCCTCTACCTCCGAACCATTTTGCAAAAAGTCCACTAATTTCTTTGATGCTTTTTCATGTGTCTTTTCTGTTGGATGCCAATCCGCCGCATAACCATCTGCTGCCTGTTGTTCATCAAATTTCATACAAGCCACATTGGTGTCTTTTGATTCTTCCATATATTCTTTTACGGCTGCTTCAATGGTAGGATATAAGCGACCACCCATAATGCCTAGCGTGCAATAAATTTTGGCATCTGGATTAAGACTTCTAATCTTTGCAAGAAACGTTTTATACTCATCTGCGTATGCCGCTTGCTTTTCTTTATCGTTTTTGCAATAGCTATCATCATTTGTTCCTAAATTAATCACAATCATATCTGGTTGTCTCTTTTCAAAATCCCATTCAATCGAAGCTACTTCTGTACCAAGGAAATCCCCGTATGAGAAGCCAACTTTGTCATAATATTGAGGAATTGTTTGTGCTGAAACGATATTACCATCTCCTGAATAACCCGAGATAATTCCGTAACCACTAATTGAAACCATACTATAATCTGCGTCCATTGCCATTGCTGTTTTATAAGCATATGCCTTTGTGACATCTTCTGTGTCGGTTTTAAAATGATTTTCTTTCACTTCATCATCCACACCATAACCGCATGTAATCGAATCTCCAATAAATTCAATCAATAGCTCTTTTTCTTCCGTTGGTGTTGGCGCTGTCCCATCTACTTTAATTTCCTTAATTCCCATAGTAGAATTTGCCGTCTCTGATAGTTTTAGAATCTTGATGGTTACCTCTTTTTCTTCATCACTCTCAAAAACTGTATACGATTGTAATGCCTTTTTAAGCATTTCATCGACTACTTTTTCACCATCCACATAAATAGCAAATCTTGCCTTATTTCCTGCTGTGCCACCAATCGCTACTTTATCGCCAATGATCGTAATGTCCGCCTTTGTACCCTTTACTTTAAACTCAATACCTGAGCCCGAAAATGCACACCAACGTATATCATTGTCATCAAAATATGTACGTCCAATCGTTTTCACATACTCATCACTTGCTTTGTATATTCCCTCTTCTACCATCTGTGTTTCACTTTCTGCTTCTGTTGTTTTTTCGTTTGTTGCCGAAGGGTTTTCTTTTTTTGTTCCCTCCGTTGTTTTGTCATCACTAGGTTTTGCCTTACACGCACTCATCACCATTAGCAATGCCATACAGATACATAAAAATTTTAATCGCTTCATCTTTTTCTCCTGTCATGCCTATTTTTTTTCTTCGCCATACCCTGCCTGTGAAAGCATCATATCCTTTACTTTCATAAGCCTTGTTGTTGTGCTTCGCTCATTCTCATCAAGCTTCATCGTAATAAATCGTATGGTATCTTGATAATTCGGAATCATCACATATTCTAGGGCATTTACGCGGCGTCTTGTTTTTTCAATTGCTTCCGCCATAAGCTGGCAGGATTTTTCGACTTCTGCAAGACGCAAAAGCTTCGGAAAAATCTCCGATAAAGCACTAACGGCACCATCTAAATCTCCTGATGTATAGGCATATCCATAGGAATAAATATCATTTGGATCCGCTGTTTTTAGCTTCACATCAAAAACGGGAATTTTTACACTCATAACATTTTTCTCGGCAACTTCCAGATACATTTCCTGTTTTGGTAACATAAGAGCCACATCCAATGCCTCTCCGAGCATAACAGAACGAGCAACTGCCATATGGGCATTCGCCTCCTTGATTGCTGTTTCCGTCTCCAAACGCAAGGCTTTATTTTCTCTTACTAGCTCTAAAAATTGTCGCATTAGCTCATCGCGCTTATCCTTTAAAAGCTTGTGACCTTTTAACGCTGTGGCAAGTCGACGTTTTAAATTTGTCAATTCCATACGTGTTGGATTTACTGTCATTACTGCCATACAAAATCACACCTCTCAATCGTAATATTTTTCTAAAAGCGTATCGCTAATTCTCTTTAGTTCTGTTCTTGGTAAGATTTTTAATAACTTCCATCCCAAATCCAATGTTTCTTCAATGCTTCGATTTGTTTCATACCCTTGTGAAATATATTGTTCCTCAAACTCATCTGCAAATTTTGCATAAAGCTTATCTACCTCTGTCAATGCTGATTCGCCTAGAATAACCATCAATTCTTTTGCTTCCTTGCCTCGCGCATAAGCAGAGAAAAGTTGGTTCATTGTATTGGAATGATCTTCTCTTGTCTTTCCTTCGCCAATTCCCTTATCCTTTAGACGAGAAAGTGATGGCAATACATCAATTGGTGGTGTATAACCTTTTCGGTATAAATCTCGGCCTAGAATAATTTGTCCCTCTGTAATATAGCCTGTTAAGTCAGGGATTGGATGCGTTTTATCATCTTCTGGCATGGTCAAAATAGGAATCATCGTAATAGAACCTGGTTTGCCTTGTTGACGACCTGCTCTCTCATAAATTGTCGCTAAATCCGTATACATATAACCTGGATAACCGCGTCGTCCTGGCACTTCCTTACGCGCTGCTGAAACCTCTCGCAATGCATCGGCATAGTTTGTAATGTCTGTTAAGATAACCAACACGTGCATACCTTGATCAAATGCCAGATATTCTGCCGCTGTCAATGCCATTTTCGGTGTGGCAATTCTTTCGATTGCAGGATCGTTTGCTAAATTGATAAAAAGAACGGTTCTCTCAGAAGCACCTGTTTTTCGGAAGCTCTCAATAAAGAAGTTTGATTCTTCAAATGTAATACCCATTGCCGCAAATACAACGGCAAACGGTTCATCTGTACCACGCACCTTTGCTTGTCTTGCAATTTGAGCAGCAAGGTTGGCATGTGGCAAGCCAGATGCCGAGAAAATCGGAAGCTTTTGTCCTCTAACAAGTGTGTTCAATCCATCAATCGCTGAAATTCCTGTTTGGATAAATTCCTGTGGATAGTTTCTTGCCGCAGGATTAATAGGCATACCATTAACATCCATTCTTTTTTCTGGAATGATATCTGGCCCACCATCAATTGGTTTTCCTAGTCCGTCAAAAACACGTCCTAGCATATCAGGCGAAACAGGTAGTTCCATTTGTCTGCCATGAAAACGCACTTTTGAATTGCTTAAATTAATACCTGTACTCGACTCAAACAATTGCACCAATACATCGGTACCATTGATTTCGAGAATACGGCATCGACGTTTCTCGCCATTTTCTAATTCAATTTCGCCTAATTCATTATAGGTTACACCTTCAACGCCTTTTACAAGCATCAAAGGCCCTGCTACTTCTTGTATGGTTCTGTATTCTTTTGGCATCTTATTCCGCCTCCTGTACAGTTTCTAGCATTTGTGCGTTGATTTCTTTTATAATCTTGGCAAATGCATCATCAACATTGCTTTCCTCGATATATTTAAATCGACCAATTTGCTCACGAACAGCTAAATTGGCAATTGCCTCGATATCGCCGTTTTTCCCGATTGCTTCCGTAGCCGAATCATAATATTCTAAAATCAATTTAATCAACAAATATTGTTTATGTAAGCTTGTATACGTATCTACCTCATGGTACGCAAGCTGATGCAAGAAATCCTCGCGGATAGAGCGAGCCGCTTCCATCTTTAGTCGATCGTACGCCGATAGAGCATCCATACCAACTAATTTAACGATTTCATCAAGCTCTGCTTCATCTTGTAGCAATCCCATGATACGTCTTCGCAAATTCATCCATTGCTCATCAACGTTTTCAACAAACCAACCTTCCAACAAATCGGTATACAACGAATAGCTCGTCAACCAGTTAATCGCTGGGAAGTGTCTTTTGTAAGCAAGCTTTGCATCAAGTCCCCAGAATACCTTTACGATACGCAAGGTTGCTTGTGAAACAGGCTCGGAAATATCTCCACCTGGAGGTGATACCGCACCGATAACCGATAGCGTTCCCTCTCGCTCGCCCAATGTAACCACACGTCCTGCTCGCTCATAAAATTGAGCCAAACGGCTTCCCAAATAAGCTGGATAACCTTCTTCTCCTGGCATTTCCTCTAATCGTCCTGACATTTCTCGAAGCGCCTCTGCCCAACGGGATGTTGAATCTGCCATAAGGGCTACGGAATAACCCATATCGCGAAAATACTCTGCAATTGTAATGCCTGTATAAATAGATGCTTCACGCGCCGCAACAGGCATATCAGAAGTGTTTGCGATTAGCACCGTTCTTTCCATCAATGATTTTCCGGTATGTGGATCAATTAGCTCTGGAAATTCATTTAAAACGTCCGTCATTTCATTTCCGCGCTCTCCACAACCAATATATACAACAATGTCTGCCTCTGCCCATTTTGCTAACTGATGTTGTGTTACCGTTTTTCCGCTTCCAAATGGTCCTGGAATAGCAGCAACACCGCCTTTGGCAATTGGGAACAAACAATCAATTACTCGCTGTCCTGTAATAAGTGGTTTTTCTGGTGAAAGCTTTTGCTTGTATGGACGCCCACGACGAACAGGCCATTTTTGCATTAGCGATAATTCCTTGTCACCTTTTTTCGTTTCAATTGTGCAAACGATTTCTGTAACGTGAAAGCTTCCTTCTTTGATTTCTTTAATCACACCTTCTACGCCAACTGGCACCATGATTTTATGCAAAACGATATCTGTTTCTTGAACGGTTCCAATAACATCACCGCTTTTAACTTCATCACCAAGCGCTTTACTTGGTGTGAATTTCCATACTTTATCGCGTTTTAATGAATCTACCTCAACACCACGCTTAAGGTTGTTGCCTGATATTTTCATAATATCGTCTAGTGGTCTTTGAATTCCATCATAAATACTTCCGATAAGACCTGGCCCTAATTCAACACTCATTGGCTCACCAATGGATTCAACCATTTCTCCACATCCGATTCCCGATGTTTCTTCATAAACCTGTATGGAAGCTCTATCTCCATGCATTTCAATGATTTCGCCAATCAAACGATGTTGACTTACACGAACAATGTCAAACATATTGGCATCGCGCATTCCTTCGGCTATTACCAAAGGTCCTGAAACCTTTAAGATTTTCCCTTTACTCATTCTATTTGCCCTTTCTTACGATATAATATCCGAACCAACCGCTCGTTCGACAGAACGCGAAACCTCTTTTAGTCCTTTTCCTGTATTGCCACTAATACCAGGAATTAAAATAATAGCTGGCAAGCTTAGATGGCGATACTTCTCAATTTCTTCTTCGATTAATTCTGCTAGTTTTTCTGTGATATAAATAACGGCATATTCATTTCCAACGAGATTTTTTAGAATCTGTCCTGCTTTTGCAGGCTCCGTTACAGAAAACGTAGCAAGCCCTAATGCCGCAAAACCACAAATGCTGTCCTTGTCGCCCATTACTGCTATTTTATACATAAAGCATACGAATCCTTTCTCTAATAGTCTCTTCTGGCATAGCATTTCGTTTGCACGAAACAATAATGCGAACCGTTTTAATTTCCGCCTCTCGCGCCATATAATAGGCAGCCAATGGCAGTGGCCCGAAGCTTGTTTGCTTAGCAATTTGTAAAAACTGCACGATTTTATCTTCACACCATTTCTCAAACGCCGTTGTAGAAGTTTCGATCATCTCTACCGCATCTTGATAAGGTGTCGTTTCTAAATAATTCAAAAATGCTTGCATTCCTTCTTCTGCCGTTTGAATCATTTCTTTTCGATTTAGCTTGCTAATCGGAGACATTTCGCTAATAGCTTCTTCTAAAAAGACTTTGTCCTTTTTCATTGCAACGGCTCTTACGGTTGTCTTTAGATTAATAATCTCTCCCATCAAAGACGCCAATTCCAATAATTTAGGATGCCCCGTTTTGCTTGCTTGTTCGTACATAGCTTCTACGCTTTTACGATCAAGCATGATGTCCGTCAACTGACCATTTAATGTTTGTGCCAAAATATCGTCACATTCTTTTGCGATGTCTTGAAGCATTTCTGGCAATAAGGCATAATCCTTTTTTTTGATTGCCTCCCATATTAAAGACGGATCGCTCACGCAAGGCCCTACCATGTATTTCATTGCATCGTCATTTCCCATATACGCTTTTAATGCCGCTTTTAAATTATGAAAATCATTTTTGATGATTAAAAAATCCAACTCGTGTTTATCGGGAAGAACATCCATTACGGTATTCCACGCGATTAGACTTTGCTTGGCAAAGCTTTTTTCAACATCCGCTGTCATTTCCCACCCTTTATCAGCAAGGAAGCGATTGATGGCGCTTTCATCAAAGCCTAATAGTTGTTCGATATCATTACCCGTCAAAAGGGAATTCTCTTTGGCTCGAATATTGGCTACACCATATACATATGCATTTTCTTTCATTCCTTTTTCCTTTCTTCAGGCAATGTTATTTCCTAGAGCAATCCCTTTGACAAAGGGATTGTATATTTTCTCATCCGAAGATTTTTTAGTCATTAGATCCATTAGAATAGAAGTATAGAAAGCTCATCTCTTATATAATCTGCATCAAATTCAAATAACGCTTCAAATGAACAATTGAATTCGGTTTCACCATAAGACAACACGAACCCACTTCGAATCATGGCCGTTTCCTTTGCTATTGTAAAGGAAAATGGTGCAACATCTTGATTGACTTCTTCTAAAAAGCTTTTTGGCAAGCGCTTCAAATCTCTTTCGTTAAACAGAAGCTCCCCGCCATCTTTCTTTTCTACGTTTTTAATTAAACGACGAAGCAAGGCAAAATATTCTGCATCTGGAAGCTCATCGATTTTATCAAACGCTTTTTGTACAATTAGCTCAATTACATCTGCTTTTGCTGATAGAATTGCGCGATTTTCACTTGCTATTGCACTGCTTTTTGCAATCCCTATATCACGATTACCTTCTTCTAATGCTTTTTGCATAATGTGTTGGCGCTCTTCTTCTATTTGTAAAAGAGTCTCTTGATGAAGCTTTTTTGCTTGTGCTTTTGCGTCTTGGATGATACCTTCGTATTCTTCTAAAGAATCTTTTTGGATCTTGGTTGTTATTTTTTCAAGACCTGTCATTCCTTCACCAACTCTTTCTTATAAATTAACCATAATAATAATACTAATTAGCAATGCTAAAATCGCATACGTCTCTACTAGTGCTGAAATCGTCATCGCTTTTGCATTGTGATCTGGTTTTTTGGCAACTAATGCAACACCACCAACCGATGCTTTTGCTTGCGCAATTGCTGAAAGAAATCCTACAATTGCAATTGGTAGGCTTGCTGCAAAATAAGCACACCCTTGTGCAAATGATAATGTTTCGGCACTTCCACCTAATATACCAATATTATTTAACATTAAAATCGCATATAGCAATCCGTAAAGTCCTTGTGTACCAGGTAGCAACTGCAATACGATCATCTTACTGAATTTTGATGGATCCTCTGTTAATACGCCTGCGGCTGCCTCACCAACCATACCTACGCCCTTTGCTGAGCCAATGCCTGTTAAAATGGCAGCGATTGCTCCCCCTAATAAAGCCATTGTAAGTCCTAAAGTGTTTAATACGTCCATGATTAATCCTCCTTAAATTTGATATATTTTGTATTGGCGGTGTAAGGCTTAAAGCTTCGTCCTCCACCTTCATAAAACTTTGAAAATAATTCGACAAACTGCAATCGGTTAGCATGAACATATGCCCCTAATGCATTGATTGCAAGATTTAGAAGATGTCCAAATAAGAATACGACAAGTAGAACAATTGGTTTTAGAATTGGATTTGTTACCATCGTTCCCATCATATTAATAACACTGGCAATACTTCCTGTTGCTAATCCTAACGCCAACAAACGCGAATAGGATAATACATCACTTAAATAACCACTTGCTAAATTGTACAATGCGTACAATCCGCCAAACAATCGTATAATAATATTTTTTGAGCTTCTACTAGCTGTCAATACCAATATCACTACACCTACTAACGACATCCATGTACCAATTGTAACGGCAATTGCTGGCACGCTTGTCAATATCGTTCCACATACTGGCGCAATACCAATTTCAATTAACAAAACGGGTAGTGTATCAATAATGGCTTCGAATTTTTTGCCTTCGTCCCATGTCATTTTCCCACGAGCAAGTACGCCTGCTAAGAGATGAACAATACCGAATATAAAACACCATACTAGCAAGTTCATTGGATCTTGAATTGGCTCATACCACAAAGCAATACTACCTAACTCCTTGCCAAAAAACTCTCTCGCAACAACTTGTACAATATCTCCGAACCAGCTACCAAACATCGCGCCCCAGAATATCGTAAAGATTCCGCAATAGAAAAACATTTGCATTGTTTTTCGCATGCCACCCTCAATGGTCGTCTTTTTTAAGATAAGCCAACTACCAATCGCCATCACAAGCCCATATCCCGCATCCGATAACATCATCCCGAAGAAGAAATAATAGAAAAATGCCATAACACTCGTCGGGTCAATATCGCTTTTGCCTGGCATAGAGTACATTTCTGTAATCGTCTCTGCTGGCATCATAAAGCCATTGTTTTGTAAAATAACTGGCGCATCGTCTTCGCTTGTCGTCTCAGAAATAGAAATGGCTAATTCAAATTCTTTTTCTAGTTCTTCCATCAAAGCGGAAACATTTCGTTCGGGAACATAGCCGTTTATAATGAAAATTCTCTTTGATAAGGCACCCATCGCAAAGGCTTCATAACGATCCTTTTTCAATACGAGATAATCCATCAAATATTCTAATTCTTGATTGATATCTCCAAATGCGCTAATCTTTTTTTCGTTTTCTTCGATAAGGCGTTTGTTTTCTTCCATCTGTTTTTTGAAGCGCTCCATCCGATATACTGGTGGATGCTTTGTCGGATCAGACGGATAGGTAAATCCGATTTCTCGAATACTAGCTAGCACCTCATCTTTGTCGTCCTTATGACAATTAACGCACACATAGGTCATTTGCTTTGTCGCGTTAACAATTTCTATGTCAACCATCTCTGCTTGCATTTCGTTTTTCGCAAGTTTTGCGAGTAACTCTTCTCGTGTAATTTGTCCTGCAAATGTTCCAATAAAGCACTGCGTATGCTTTGTCCCTTGGTATTGCATAGGCACATCAAGGACAAGCCAATCCTCTAACGAACGCATCTGCGTTTCAAGGCGAATATTGTTTGCTTTTGCTTCTTCGCTAGCTTTCACAAGTGAAACAATCTGATAGCAACTTTTTAAATGTCGCTTCCAATCAACGCCCCAATTTTCAAAGTTCTCAAAATCAATTTCTGTTCGTCCATTAAAGGATGCCAACAAGGATTTCTTCACCGGAAAATGGTTGTTGATAATTTGCTTCGCTTCCGTAGCCACTACGATACCCTTTTCAAATTGGGCCAATTGTAAATCCGTTTCGACCTTTATTAGCTCTGGATCTTCGTAGTTGGAAATCTCTACAACACCCCTTCGCTGTAAGCGTTCCATAATCTTCTTACTATCAGGAAGGTGAGCAATGATTTCGATTTTTTGAATGGCGACTTTTGCCATAGGATTCTCCTTTCTCTACCCTCCTATAAAACAAGGCGGTTAATAACCAATTCAATCCCTGTATCAACCTTAGAAAGCGAAGCCTCCTTAAGCTCTTTTGCTTTTTGGGCTGCGCGTTGGTTTCCTTGTTCAATAATCTCTTTTATCTGTGTTTCGGTTTGCTTTGCATAGTCCTTTGCTTCTGCCTTTGCGTTCAATAGGGCAGCCTCTTTTTGCTCTTCACATGTTTGCATCGCCTCTTCTATTATTTGCTTTGCTTCTTCTTTTGCTTTTAGCAATAGCGCATCCGCTTGTGCTTCTGCTTGCTTGATTGCCACAATCGCTTCTGTTGCCATAAGAGTATTCCTCCATTCTATCTATCCTCGCACTACTTTGCCAAATAGCCTTTTTGTACTGACTCGTCCACCCATTTGGTAGCTTGCTCATAAAGCTTCAAAGAGCCTTTTTTAATGCGCAAAATGCGTTTTCTCACTTGCTGTGATGTGACCTTATGTTCTTGCCACTTCGCACCTTTTGTTATGTAATTATGGTATACTGGCATAAAAGCATCCGCAACTCTTGCTCCCTTTGCTTCAGGTGTTTCAAATGCTTCAAATTCATCCCACAATTCTCGAAACCAACTACCTTGATCAATCGGTAATAGACCAAACACTTTGTCCGCCGCTTCGCGCTCTCTTATCTCTTGACTTTCGGCCAATACTTCATCATATGCATATGTATCGCCTGCATAAATCTCAATCACATCATGCAATAAAATCATCGATAACATGCGCGCTATATCCTTTACCTCTTCGTCCATATATTCTAGAAACAACAATGCACCTATCGCCATATGCCACGAATGTTCTGCATCATTTTCTGTTCGGCTTGAATCCATCAATAAGGTTTGTCGAAATATTTGCTTAACCTTATCAATTTCACGAAGAAATTCAAGCTGTTTCTCTAATCTAGTATCACAATAAGAAGCGTTGATATTTTGCGTTTCTAATCTCTTATCCATATACCACCTCTAAGCAGAGCGGGAATTTTCCTTTTTGTGCGAAATGCATGCTCGAAAGGAATGTCTTGTCCGTCACGCCACCCTTCCTTTCATTATGGCACATTTTTCACTCTTTTTCAATAAAAATTCAATAAAGTCTTCACAAATAAAATAACTTTTATGTTATACTAAACAAAAAGCTTGAAGGAGAATTATTATGGCAATTATGACAATCACAAACGCAAATTTTCAGACAGAGGTGCTTGGGGCATCAAAACCTGTATTACTTGATTTTTGGGCTCCATGGTGTGGACCTTGCAAGATGCTTTCACCAATCATCGACGAAATCGCAAACGAAAACGATTCCATTATATTTGGAAAAGTCAACACAGACGAGGAAATGGATCTTGCTATGCAATTTAAAATCACTAGCATTCCTACCCTTATTCTTTTCAAAAATGGTGAGCCTGTTAAGCTAACACGCGGCTACATTTCCAAAAAAGAAGTACTTGAATTTCTTCAAGATTAGTTTTCATACAGCTTTTTGGCAAGCCATACGATATTTTCGCCCAAACGGCGCATTGTAGCGATTCCCTCTGTATCTTTTGAATAGTCATCTTTTGCACGTGCGATACTCATATTCCAATACGTACTTCCTGGAATGATCATATCATTGATCGAGAAAAAGTGTTGCATAGAGTCAATTGTATGAATACTTCCTGCGCGACGAACAGGGCTAATTGCTGCGCCTATTTTTCGGCTTAGTTGCTTGCCATTTCCTGCGATATAGCCACAACGATCAATAACCGCCTTCATTTCTGGTGTTAAATCAGAAAAGTACGTTGGTGAACCTAATAAAATAACATCCGCTTCTATAAATTTTTTGTACAAATCTAGTATCCAATCTTTTGTCGCGCAATCTCCTTGATTTGTAAAACAATGGCCACATGCTAAACAGCCTTGCACCATTCTTCCTCCTGCTTGAAACAGTTCCGTCTCAAAGCCAGCCTCTTCACATACAGCAAGCACTTCCCCTAGCATTTGTGCTGTATTTCCTTCTACTCGTGGGCTTCCATTTACTGCAATTACTTTCATATTCTCTTTTCTTCCTTTCCATTCTTAATGAATTCCTATTCCGTATTTAATTCTCATCCGTTCAAAAAACCGTCTAAAAGGCTCGTGTAACAACCACAAAAATAGCACATTTGACACTACATAAATTGCTAAAATCGGCAACGACGCCACAAGAAAACTAATCCATCGTGCCTTAACAATTTCTCCATCCATCCAAAGCGCCATTGCCGTATCCATCACGATTGAAAACAATGCCCCTGCCAACACGCCATATCCATACAATAGTAGTTTTCGTTTTCGTAATTGTCGATAGCAAATACCAGCGCCAAATCCAATCAATCCCCATATGAGCATTTGAAATGGTGTCCACGGGCCTTGTCCAAAATAAAAATTCGAAATCAACGCCGATAACATTCCTGTTAAAAAACCTGCCCTCGCGCCAAGATACATCCCTGTCATCACAACGATTGCTGTTACGGGCTTAAAGTGTGGTAATTCTGCAAAAATAATGCGCCCAACCACCGTCATTGCAACCATTACGGCAATTAACACAAGCTCTCTCGTTCGAAGCCTTGTTTTTTCGGCTTGATTAGTCTGTTTCATTTGCACCCACCTCCTCACAACGACGAAGTAGCTCCTCTTGTGTAATGACCTGCGAAAACAAATGCTCGCTAAGGCGATGAGCAGTTGTTGTGTAAAAATAATTTTGCGAGAAAAATTCGCTCGGCTCCCCTATCGAAATAATCTCTCCGTCAAATAGTAGTCCACATCGATCGGCGATTTTCGCGCCGAATTCCACATCGTGCGAGGTAATGATACACATAATGCCTTGCTCTCTTAATTGCAAAAGCATCTGAATTAGTTCTTCCTTTGCAAAATAGTCAAGCCCTTTTGACGGCTCATCTAATAACAAGATAACGTTTTTCGCCGTCTGACTTAATAACAGTTTTATCAATGCACATTTTTGTTGCTCTCCACCACTTAAATCATACGGATGGTGTCCTAACAAATGCCGCACGCCAAATTGCTCCACCAATTGATTCATCTTCTTTTCAAAATCCGTTTTTTCAATAGTGATTTGCCCTAATAACGAATACAAGTCCTTTTCGACCGTTTCATGTAAAAACATCGTTTGTGGATTTTGCGGAAGCAACGCCGTCTGATACGCTATTTTACATGTTCCTTCATATGGCTTTCTAAGACCTGCTATGCAATGAAGCAGCGTCGTCTTTCCTGATCCATTTCCACCGAACAAACAAAGTATTTCATTTTCAAAAACGGTTACATCCAGATTTTTTAAAATATCTCTTGTGTTTTTTGAATATCGAAATGATACGTTTTTTATGTGAATGCTTTTTTTCTTTTTTTCCTCTAGTTTCGCCTTTTGTGCTTGTGGTTTTTCTCTTTCAAAATACTGACTGAGCATCTTTTTGCCTTCGGCAATCGAAAGAGGCATTGCCTTTTCGCCAAGTGCCAAGGCAGTTTGTATGGATAACGGCAAGGCCTTTTGTATGGGGTGCGACTTTACTTGTTCTGGAATATCTGTTGGCTTTCCCTCGACAATCAACCTTCCTTTATCTAAAATAATGACCTTTGTCGCATCAGCAAATAACGGATCAAACGTATGCGCCGTCATTACAATCGAAACCCCCAGCTCCCGATTAATTTTCCGAACAACCTCTAAAAATCTCTCACTAGCGATTGGATCCAATTGTGCCACGGGTTCATCTAGCAATAATATTTTGGGGCGCATAACCATTACAGATGCCAAATTCAACATCTGCTTCTGACCACCCGACAAGGTTGCTGTATCACTTTGAAACCACGCTTCCATTCCGAAGAACGAGGCCATTTCTCCTACTCGCCTTCTAATTTCCTTTGTTGGAACGCCTAAATTCTCAAGTCCAAATGCAAGTTCGTGCCACACTTTATCTGAAATAATTCCCGCTTCTGGATTTTGTGGAACAAAACCAATTTCCTTTGCCGAACGCTCCTCATCAACCTCCACGAGATTTGTTCCTCTATAAATGATTTCACCCTTTATTTCTCCAAACGGTGCCACTTCTTTTTTTAGTAATTTTAGCAATGTTGTTTTGCCACTTCCTGATGCGCCACCAACAAGAACAAAGGCTCCTTCATCTATTGTAAACGATAGATTTTCCAAAGCCATTTCATTCGTCGTCGGATAAACATAGGTCAAATCCTTGATCGTAAATACATCCATCGCCACCGTTCTCCTATCTCTAAAATACAAGGACTGACCATAAATACGCCTATCGCCCCTATCGTTATAAAGCTACTTTTTGTCTGTTCAATATAGAGCAACGGATAAAATCCATAACCTGCTCCGCCATTTGCAAAGGCAAGAATAATCATCATTGTCATGATCACTATAAAAGACAGCAAACCTATCATGCGTGCCGTCATATGATATTGGCTATAATTTGTTCGTTTTTTAATGCCGTAGCCTCTTGCATTCATAGATTCTGCCGTTGACATCGCATGCTCGCCTGCCCATCCAATCACCGAAACAAACGTTCCACCCATCTTCGCCAGTCGCGAAAAAAAATTCACATCCTTATACAAGCCCATTGCTTTCTGCGCCTCTACAACTTGTTTCATTTGGGTTTTAAACAATGGAATAAAGCGAAATGCCATCATCAAAACGAGCGCCATTGTCGGAAATGGCTTCCCCCATAAATACAAAAATTGATCCGATTGAATACACAGTGAAAAGCAACGACTCCATGCAAGCGTGGCAGCAATCATCATCCCCATCATCCCACCATATAAAAACGCCTCAAGAGTAATCGGATTATCATTTATAAAAAAAAGAATGGACTGCCCTCTATGAGAAAACAGCGGATTGCTCAACGCAACCATGCTTATCAATAACACATACCATCCTATACTTTTTAGTACGTTTTTTGCTGGCTCAATCAAAAATGCAAGCATAATTGCCATCACAAAAGAAAGCCCCACGATTATGGGGTTTTTATTTGAAAATGTTATGATGATTACCACTGCGAAGAATGTCATGCTCACGAATGGATGCCATCTACGAATGCTCATCTTCTCCTCCTTTGTGTTACACTTTTACGATGCAAATTCAACGTTATTATCGTATCATATCCTACAAAAAAAATATAGCCCTCTTCTAAAAAGGATAATTTCTGTCCCCGACAAAAATCATCCTCGATCATATCTTATTCTGTGTAGCCTAATGCCATAATAGTAAACATCTTTTCTTCATCACCTTCAGCCATTTTAATTTCGATTGTATGCTCGCTTGCTTCATCCTGCGAAAATAAAACCACTGTAAATGGGTTGTTCCAACCACCGTTATCTTTTCCGTTAATTGTTTTTACAAGCTCTCCATCTACATACACTTCTGCTTTTCCATAGCTTGCGCTATTTGATTTTTTATATACCATACAAAGATTTTTTGCATTTAGTGTGAGTTTAAAGCTTTCACTTCCCGCTTTATGTTGCCAGTTATCAGGAAATGTCTTTTTTTCATTGTTGTATTGGAGTGTGCCAATTGATTTGTCCGTCTCTAAGAAGCTTCCTACTTCTATTTCCATATCACTGTTTGCATCAATCATCTTAATTCCTTCAAACGAATTTCCGATTTTTGCTTTTGCTGGAATCTCCACATCTTCTTTTGTCTCTTCTGCATATATTGCCTCGAATAAATTCGTCACGCAATGTACCATCATTTTATGTCCCCAGTTATTGGGATGCAATGTGTCTCCAAAAAACTGATCATTTGTTACATTCCCTGCTTCTATTTCTGGAATTAATGCATTTTTAATGCTTACCATTGGTAAATCATAGTATTCTCCAATAGGGATAAGACGGTCTTGCAAATTCCATTTTGATTGAAATACGGAGAAAATCAAAACTACCGCTGGATTATTTTCAGCCGTCAAAATATTTCTCACAAGGCTTTCATATGCATCACCATTTGTTGGATCATCACCGTCATTTACGGCAAATTCTACAAATACAAGGTCAGGCATCACTTCGGCCTCATCAAGTACGTCTCTTTTGTAGCGAATCATCCCTAGTGTTGAAGGCGTTCCACTCATCCCTGCATTGATAAATGCAACATTTTCTCCATCACCTTTTCCAAAGGCTTTTTTGAACGCTTCGTAAGATTGGTATGCATAGCAATTCGTATTCGGTGTAGCAAGCGCACCTTCTGTTATCGAGCCGCCAATCGCCGCAATAAGAACTTCTTCACCATTTTGTGCCTTTTCAATTGCCTTCTTCAATCGAGCGTTGTTGCCCGTCGAAATTAATGACTTTTCAATCATTGCAATATAATCCTCTTCTAGCCCTTCACGATAGGAAACAATTGGATCGCTTTCTGTTTGCTTTTCAGTTGACGCTTCACTCGTAATCGCTTCCGTTGTTTTTTCGGTTGGTGTTTCGGTTGCCTCTTCCGTTTTCTTTTCAGTTGATGCTTCTGTTGTCGCTTCGGTTGCTACTTCAGTTTTCTTGTCGCCCTTATTTCCACAAGCAACCAACATGGTTGCAGAAACAATCACTAAGAAACCGATCCCTAGTCTTTTTCTCATAGTCTATAACCTCCAAATATTTTACCTTAGTATAACGTTTTTATCCTTCTAACGCTAATAGTTTTTCGCGCTCTTCTACTTAAATATTGCGACCTTCAACATCAAAAAGACAACTCTTATTATCCACTATTTGATAATAAGAATTGTCTAGTCGTAATGTTATCTTTTAACTTTTACCATCTGTAAGCACTTCCGTCGCTTCATCATCTTTTGAATTTTCACTAGCAAGGATAATCTCTATCATCTCTCGTGTCACGATATTATTGTAGCTATTTAGCCTTATAAATAAATCCTCACCCGCTGTCGTTGTTAGAGAGCTTCTTACATGCAATTCATTTCTTAATCTCTCTGCATCTACCACTTGGTATTGATTTTCTGTCGAAATTCTTATGACTTCTCCATTTTCCGTAATAGCGAGTACCGCGCCATTTTGATACCTTACGATTGCGTAACGCTGGCTTCGATTTGAGTGCAAAGCCTCGTTAAGCTCTTCAGCATAGACCTGTGATACATTTCCCGCCAAAACCTGTCCGTCCACTTTTATTAAATTCGTGAAGGCTATGATCTTTCCGTCCGCAACAATCGGAAAATAGAGAAC
>CAZMHF010000004.1:0-81050 GCA_964566025.1 uncultured Lachnospiraceae bacterium
CCCCTGTTATACCCATATATATTTCTATTGCTTTTTTATTATTCCCTTGGTAAATTAGTTCTTTTAGATCCCGGTCTAATTTTTCCCTCATATTCATCTCTTTGTTCAATAGAGTAATCCATCAAAGAAATAAATGTGTCTAGCCTATCGTGTAGAGCTACGGGGTATTTACCTGAACCATGTACAAGTATTCTATCATTTTTATGTTTTAGTTTTCCCTTAACATTATTCATTTCTCCATCTACTGGGATTAAATCAAAGTTATATAAAGTATGATGCATTTCACAACAACGCTCTAATTCTTTTTTTAAATCTGCTATTTTATTTTCATCTAAATTTTTATCATTATTTATAATAGATTCAAATTTTGATTTTTTATCTTCATTGAAATTAAAGGAACAATCTCCTGCTACTTCAAACTCAATATTTTTTTCCTTTTCTTTAAGTTTAGCTTTACGCTTTAATCTGTAACCTTTTTTATCATCGCCATATATTTCATAATCATCTATATAAATAATATTAGTATAATTTTTTTCATAATGCTCCCATGCTTTTGGAGATGAGTCCGGATCAAATAATATTCCACTCTCTTTCCACTTTCGAATTTTTGATACATTTTCAATTTCTTTTCCCATTTCCAAATACAATACCTCCCTCTTAAATATTCAACCTTTTCCTACATCATGCACTGCTTACAACAATTATATCTAATTATTCTAAGCAATGCATGAGTTATTTTTAATTAAAGTTCCTGAAACCCTTGATACTAAAGCATTTATGCACCCTGTCACTATTATGACACGTTCCCCCGTTGCCGCTTGAACTAACCCACGCGTTGCTCCTTCTGCACGACTCTCTTCTAATGCGTACAATGCTTCAATCTGTACCCCTCTTGGAAATGGCGCATATAATACATTTTTATTCTCGTCTATCTCATCATATCTTTCTAGTTCCTTGGTAATCGTTGGTTTATGCCAACTTTTCGAATAGAGTTGCAGTTGTTCATCATCAATCACAATTGAATGGTCTAGAAATAATTCTTCAAATGTAACATGAAATTTTTTGAAATTTTTCGCGTCGAAAACACTTGAAAATCGATAATTCCATTCCACTCCTGATGTTAATGCACTTTTAGAAAGATTAGATGAACCAATATAAATTTCGCTACTATGTTCATAATGAAACAAATATGCTTTAGGATGAAAAGAGCGTTTTTTATCATTATAAAATCGAAGATCTACTAGATCCCCTAATTCTTTTTTTACTAAATAAAGAGCCGATGGTTGTGTGATGTTAAGATAATTCCCTGTCAAAATGCGAACTTTCACGCCTCTATCAATTGCCTCTCTTATATCCTCCAAAATCATACGAACACCAGACTCTCTAAGAAATGCTACAATAATATCAATTCGTTTTGCATGTGCAATACTCGTTTTTAGTTGATATAGCAAAAATCTACTTTGATTCTTATCGCCTGTCATCACATCCGTAGATTCAATCATTATTTCTTCTGAGACAACATCCGATGTTATTTCTTTCTTAGAATTAAATTGAGCCATTTTTCCTCACCCTTCTCCGGTCGAACATCTAATGTGATCCATTGTTCCTCAATCTCAATACAATCAAATTCTTTTATGAATTTTGCAAATTTCTCTTCTGTCATTCCTATGAAATATCGCCCGTTTCGCTCCCCCTCATAATCTCCGTATTTAAACGAGGTATAGATAATCCCTTCATTTCTAAGAGAGGTAATCATTTTCTCCATTACTCCCTTCAATGCTTCTGTTGGTAAGTGCAAAATGGATGCACATGCCCAAATCGCATCGTATCTTTCAACTTCCGAAAGTTCTTCAAAATACATATGTTTTACATTTACACCAGTGAAATCGCTTGCTAACTTACATAATTCAACCGATCCATCAATTGCATCTACTTGATACCCCATCTCGAGAAAATGTTTTGTATCCCGTCCAGAACCACATCCAAAATCCAATACAGACGCGCCATTTAATAATTTATCCGTAAAACGTTTTTGGGTGCTTGCAAAATCGACGCCTACTGTTTGGTCAACAAATTCTTTTGCGTTTAGATTATAGTATTGGAGCGTATTAATATTATTCATTGAGCCATTTCTCCTCACCACTGAAATTGTCTTCATTATACAATAAAACCGTTCTATTTTCCACTATCCACGCAAATTTTATCCCATAAATAAAAAGGCAACAAAAAAAGAGCAATAACAATTCTCATCGTTACTACTCTTGCATCTCTTATTTATGACAAGCTTCCTTCTCCGCCCATTGCGATTGTCATTTCCTCGATTTTTTCGATTGGAAACGGTGGCTGACTAACTGGTCTCATGGCAATTGACATTAGTTTCATTGGATTATCATCTGCTGCTATTCGGTTTGAATGCAATGCTCCACAAAATTTACAGCGATGTATAATGGCCCATTCGCCTTTTGTTCGCACCCATACAGATACAGGTTCCATATGGCCTCCACAATCAGAGTCACGATCCCCTGGCTCATTATCCACATGCAAACTATATAAGCAATTCGGGCAATGATTTCTATGGTCACTCCCTGCACCTTCTGGCACGACCATCCTTCCACAATTTTTGCACATAAATGTTTCATTACATGCGTGTTTTTTATAATAACTCTTGTCATATTGTTTTCGTTTATTTTCACGATTCATTTTGTACTTCTCCATTTTCTTTGTCATTTTTGGAGGCTTCATACTCATAAATAATTCCCTGTATTCGTTTTGGGGAAAGAAAATAAACGTTACTCAATTCTTCGATACTTTCGCCATTGTAGTATCTTTTTGCAATGTTTTGGTTGCGTTTTGCCAATTTTGTGCGTAATCCGTTTTTCTCGCCCCAAGACAAAAGATTCTCGTCCTTTCTTGGTACATAAATAATTTGACCATCTACATAGTTTTGCAACTCCTTCACCAAATACTCTGGCAAAATGCGTTCGGCATTAATATAGCTCATATGTGCTCTCCTAATTTGCGTTAAGGATGCAACGGCTATAGCATAGTTTAATTGTTATTTGCAATAGCCATTGCTATTACACAGCTGCCTTCTTCATAAAACACTCTCTAACCTTTCTAATATGTTTTTTGTAGTATAGCATTCAGATAACATAGATTCAATCCTATTTTTGGTTATAATTGATTTTGAGAATTTCGGTCAATTCGGATACTCGAAATCCGCTTCGCTACTTTCTCGCATTGTACAACAATGTGCCGGTAACCCACCCCAGCAACTTCCTTTGGAGGTTAAAATTATTAATCTGTCAAAATCACTTTTTTAGCTTTTTTATTACCTGATCTTTGAAATTAAACTTCCAATAGTCGTAGATTGATATTCAAAATTAATTTCAGCAATTTGAGAAGTGTTTTTCACTGCTTTTTCAAAATTATTTATTATCGTTTCTAATTGACTTGTGTCAGCTTTAATATATTCATTTTTTAAATGATTCCCCAGCTTTTTCTTCAATATTTCTTTTGAAAGCAATTTCGGTGTCATTTCTTCAAAATGCGCCAATAACCATACTTCGAATGATGTATTTGAAAATCCCACCTCAAACGACTCTTCTTTTGCTTTTTTTAACATCTTCTCTATTCCAGAAGCAGAAATTTCATCTTTATCAAAAACAACAAACAATTTTGTCGCACTATCAATTTTTAATTTTGAATCATTCTTAATAAAGCGCTTCGCTTTTTCTATCCAGGTTTGCCCGCTATTATTAAGAACTATTGTTTTAATTTTCACATTGTGTAGGCGAAGCTTTTGTCTAAGAAAATCAAAGTACTTTTGCTCTGTTTCGCCTTCAACAAAAATAAACACTCTTTGTTTTTCGATTTTTCCCCCTCTATTTCTCGCCATGTATTTCCTCCATCATTTCTAATAAAACGGTCTTGTTAATAATTTGTGTAGCACCAAATCGACCTTCAAGATAACGTTTTTTGTATCCAAAATCGCTACGGCGAAGAGCATCCTCCTTAAAATCGTAAATTGAAAAAAGATCGGTCTCCCCGTATTCATTTTTTTCTGCGAACCAAATTTGATCTTGCCTTAAATTATAATCCATTAATGATAATTCATGCGTTGTTAAAATAAATTGATTTGTCTGTTTTTCATTAGAAAAAATATCAAGCAAAGCTTCTGCCAATTCTATATGAAAAGATCTATCAAACTCATCAATTAATAGTACCTTGTTTGCATTTTCATTATGCAAAATATATAATGCCAGAAACATAAAAGCTTTTGTTCCTGTGCTCTCATCATTGAAATGGATTTGAAATTTTTCAACCGAAGACTGATGAGTGCTGTAAACATCATAGACCATAGTATAGGGTGACTCGTTAATCGTTTGAATAGATGGCATTCCCTCAGCGATTTCTATATGAATATTTGGTATGAATTCCTTTCGTTCTTTAACTTCAACATCAATGATATTGAAATCTGCTGCCCTAAGAAACTTCAAAAATTTGTTTTTAAAAAATGGATTCTTTAACAATGCAAATAACGCATTCGGAATTTGCTCTGTATTAACTATTATCAAATCTTCTAAAAACCATTCAAAAGCAATTTTTGCATCTTCCACATTATTGGATTGAGCAAAAAACAATAAGTTCTGATTTTTTCGTATATTTTTGCTTAACGCTTGTAATTGCTTTGGCAATATAATGAACTCATCTTTTTGTCTTTTTAAACATTCTTTTTTATCAACCTTAAAAATTTCTAAAACTATTTCTGATTCATTATACTCAAGAATATAGTCAAAACGTTTTTCATCTTTTATAAATGAAATCTCGAATTTTGTATTGTTTTTGTTATACGCAAATGTATCCACTGGAAGTTTTTGATTTTCATTCAATGTTGGTTGTAGGATCACATATTTCAAAAGTTCAAGTGCATTTAGTAAATTCGTTTTTCCATTAGCGTTCCCACCAAAAAGAACTGCCGTTTTTAATAATTTTGTTTTTTTTACTTCCAAAACATTGTTTTTATATTTTCGAATATTATTTCCCTTTTCCATCGAAAAACATGTTCTGTTTTTAAATGATCTATAATTGGTTACGCAAAATTCTATTAACATAAGAACCACCTCCCAAATAAAACGACATTTCGTTTTATTTGATTGTATCATGGTATTTTTTTTAATGCAATAAGAAGTTTTCAACATTCAAGCGGATATTTGAGATCCACCTTGACGGCTAAAACAAAATCCCCAAATGCTCTAACAATATCTTCGTCCCAATCAAAATAAGCACAATACCGCCAAATAGGGTCGCTTTATTTTTGCATTTGCCACCTATTTGATTGCCAATCATGACACCTATTAGTGCTAATCCAAATGTAACAACTCCAATAAGAACAACGGACAATAGAATATCTACTTTCAAAAAGGCAAAGGTAATACCGACTGCTAGCGCATCAATACTCGTCGCAACAGCCATCACTAAGACTTCTTTTACATCAAATTTCGCACAACAAGCTTTTTCATGGTCCTCTTCATTATTCTCTTTTATTGCATCAAGAATCATTTTTCCACCGATTATTAATAATAAGAAAAATGCAATCCAATGATCGATTGCCGTAATATAACTTTCAAACTGCTTTCCCAAGAACCACCCAATAAGAGGCATCAACGCTTGAAATCCACCAAATGCAAACGCAATAAAATACATATGCTTACGATTGATTTTTTTCATGCTAAGCCCCTTACATATCGCAACCGAAAAGGCATCCATTGAAAGTCCGACAGCAATTAATAATAATTCGATTAGTCCCATTTACTTTTCCATCCTCACTCAGTCTCCATATACAAATTCCAAAAACCGCGCTTTCCCACCTATTTCTTTTGTCGAATAGACAAACAGTCCAAATCGACAACCAACAAAGTGATCCATCTTAAAATATAGTTTGTGCCTTCCGCCAAGCATTTTCCATACACCATGTTCTTCATAATAAAAACTGGCTTCATCCTTCATCATTGTAAAATCCACTTCAACCTTCAGTCTAACAACTGAATTTTGAATCGCTATGCGCTCTTGTTCTATCCCCTGCAAAGATGACTCATCTGCCTCACGATTCATCATAACAAGATAGAACTTTCCATCGCTTTTTGTCAATGCAATCATACCGTAACAACCTTGAAGTGCACAAATTCCGCTGTAGTCACCATCCTTAAGTCCACTTCCATCCACCGTCACTTCACCTTTACAATTCGGATATCGCATGCGTTGTGTCAATGTATTTTTTGCTTCACAAAGATTACGACAAATTTCTCCCGTTTCAATTTCGACTATACCAGAACTATTATCAACATGTAGCAATCTCTCTTCTGGCTCATGGTTAAATTGCCATGCACTTTTTAGCCCAAAGCAACCATATCTCTCTTGTTTTTCATTAGCAGACAACCCCTTTGGCATTTTGAAATCATCACTCGCCACTAATGGTTCATATACATAATCCTTCTTTGTTGGGGAAATCAAAAAATCATTTTGTTCACCAAATTTGGGGAAGCCATTTTCAAAACAAACTGGCACAAGAACGGGAATTCGCCCAACTGCACCATGATCTTGAAATAAAATCGCATACCAACCATTTGGTGTCTCTACAATTCCTCCTTGCGCAATTCCTTGATTACAATAACCTTGATCTTCATTAAATACATCGCCTCCAATGAATTCTCCCGTCAAAGAATCCGCAACAAAACAAGCCTCTACGCGTTTCCATGTATCACGTAAAGAATGAATTAAAAACACATAGTACTTGCCATTAATTTTATAAAAATGAGCCCCTTCATAGCCAAGCCTCGGATTGCCTTCGTCGCTTACAATGATTCGTTGTAAGCCACCTTGAAGTGGTCCACTTAAATCAGACGCTAACTCTGTCAAATGAACATATTTATTACCGTAGATTATATAAACGCGTTCGTCATCATCAAAAAATAATGAGCAATCATGGTAAAATCCATCGATTGTACTCTTCGTCCATGGTCCTAAGATATTCTTGCTCGTATACAAATATGTTTTCTGCGTATCATTTGCTGAAAAACATATATAAAATGTGTTTTTGTGAAACCGAATACTTCCTGCCCACATTCCTTGTCCATAGGCGTTTTCACCATTTGTCAAGGTTTGTTGATGTGTGTGATCAAGTGTATCAAACACATACGAAGCATGTTCCCAGTGAATCAAATCATATGAGCGCAGAATTTCGCCGCCTGGCATAAAATGCATTGTCGTACTTAGCATATAGTAAACATCGTCTACCCGTATCACGTCTGGATCTGGGTAATCAAGGTTCGTAATTCGTTTTGCATATCGTTGTTTTTCGTTTTGTGTCTTAAGTTGCATCATGTACTCTCTATTTTTTCTCAAAAAGTGGTGAATTGTATTTGCCGCTTTCGTGCATTTGTTTAAACGCATTCACAACTACTTCTTTATCTTCAGCATATGTAACACCAAACCACTTATCATTTGTTGGAAGTACTTTTACGCTAATTTTTTCTTCTGCAAGCAAACTGCCTACAACAGTTGGTAATAAGTATTCTTTCTTAATATCGCCGTCTTTAATCCCTTTTAAGAATTCAATAAATCGAGCTTCAAGTTCATCAAATAAAGAAGGGAAAAAGCCCCACATATTCATTGAAACAAAGCTATCAATAGCAACTTCTATTTTTTGATTATCAAATACTCCTGTTACTGTTTTTTCATCTGCCTTTATAAGCTCAAATGACTCTCTAATATCCGTTAGGTATTGATTTTCATCTACGAAGCAAACGCCACGTGTTACTGCACCATTGTCACTTAGTGTATTCCCCAAAATAAAGCCCGCCATGCAATAATCATTCACCTTGCTTTCATCAACGCTTACTAAATAATCGTGAATTGCCTTAAAAGCTTCTTTTCCATAATAGTCATCTGCATTGATAACAACAAATGGACAATCTACAATGTCTTTACACGCTAAAACTGCTTGACCTGTTCCCCATGGCTTTGTACGAGCTGCTGGCTTTGTAAAACCCTCTGGCAAGTTATCTGTCTCTTGGAATGCATATGATACAGGTAGAACTTTTGACAAGCGATCACCAATCACCTCTTTAAATACTTCTTCTAAGTCTTTTCGTATAATAAAAACAACTTTATTGAATCCTGCTTCCATAGCATCAAAAACCGAATAATCAATAATGATTTCACCACTTTGTCCTACTGGTGTCAATTGCTTAATGCCTGTTCCAAAACGGCTACCGATTCCCGCCGCCATAACCACTAATGCTGTTTCTCTCATAATATCTTCTCCTTTAAAAAAATGAGTGCTATAATGCACTCATTTTATCATAAACCTTTTTTATTTTCCATATGAAAATTCTATATTGACATTTTGATACCACTGCGCTGGACGGCAGCATTTCATTTGGTGTCTATATCGACACTATAATGCCTCCATCACTGGCATACAAAGTTGCTACACCGGCTGCTTCTACGATATATGTATCTTTTACTTTAATTCGTTTTAGAATTTCATTTTTTACGAATTCTGCACGTTCTGGACAATTACAATGTGTAATAGATAGCACCTTGTCTTTTGTTTCTTTTGCATGTACTGCTACATACTCAACTAATTTATTTAATGATTTTTGAATACCACGCGCTTGGTCTAGTTTACCAATCACACCATGATGAGCAATCATCAATGGCTTAATATTAAGCGCCGATGCAAGCAATGCTTGAATACCTGTTAGACGACCATTTTTGCGAAGTGCATCCAGTGATTCAAGAACAAATACCGTAAGCATATTATAACGAAAATCATCCATCAATGAAACGATTTCATCAAATGTTTTTCCCGCTTCACAATACTCGCGAATTTTAAGAGCCATCACAGCTTCGCCGCAAGATGCTGAATCCGAACTAAATACATGAATCTTCTTACCGTCTTCACCATGCTTCTCATAAAACATATTTTTCGCTACAAGAGCACTATTGTATGTGCCACTTAGATGCTCTGATAATGTAACAACAAAAACCATATCCACATCTGCTTTTTCATATTCAGCTAAAAATGCTGCTGGTGCAGGACATGCCGACTTCGGAGAAGTCGAACTTTGTTTTGCTTTTTTAATAAATTCCGCTTGATTAAATGTTTCATCATCAATAAAAATTTCATCTTCAATTTGTAATGTCAACGGAACTCTAATAAATTTTCCCGTATCCATTTCTTTCTTCTGCATATCCATACAACTATCGCCAATAACTAAATAACTCATTTTAAATCCTCCATAAGCTTTGAAGTAGTTTTTAATACTATGTATTATAGCATTTCCTAACCACATTGCAATAGCAAATTAAAAAATTTAATATTTTTCTTTCGAATATGATATACTATGAAATGACTATTACATGGGAGAAAAAACAATGAAAGCATTTTTATTAAATAATCAAAAAGATTTTATCCACACATTTTTTCTGTCCGATATATTTGATCATTTTTTATTGACAGAAGCAATTGTCCAAAATAATTTCACTACACATATTGATGGAAAATCAACCAAACCTGAGTCGGAGTTTTCCTACATGCCTTGGAAGATGATCAAATCATTTTGTAGCACCTTAATCAAAGGCTCAACCCTTCCTCAATCCTTTCGTTTCGTAATGCATATGGCAAAAAACGATGTGTCTACCTTGTTGGCTTCATCTGGGCTTTCGTATACGCCTTCAGATATTGAGTCACTTTCCATCAATATCATTTACAAAGATGGACAAATGTCCCTAATTAGTGGCTTGTCGATGACATCCTTTTATTTAAGCAAGGACCTTCCAACCTATTGGGATAGTTTTATCGAACAATTTTTAATCAGACAATCCATTGATTTCGACTACTTATAAGTATTTTGTTAGCACTCTTTCTTATTGAGTGCTAATTTCTTGTTGACAACTCCATTTTTATCAATTAAAATAGCTATGACATTACACAAAAGGAGAATTTTATATGGCAACAAAACAAGGAAATTTATCAATCAACAGCGAAAACATTTTCCCTATCATTAAAAAATGGCTTTACTCTGATCACGACATTTTCGTACGCGAATTGATTTCAAATGGTTGTGACGCCATTACAAAACTAAAAAAGCTCGATATGATGGGCGAATACACTGCCGCTGATGACGAAGCTTACAAAATTGAGGTTACCGTCAATCCTACTGAAAAGACCATTTCATTTTCAGATAATGGAATTGGTATGACGGAAGATGAAGTTGAAAAGTATATTACACAAATTGCATTTTCCGGCGCAACAGACTTTATTGAAAAATACAAGGACAAAGCTTCTGAAGACCAAATTATCGGTCACTTTGGACTAGGCTTTTATTCCGCCTTCATGGTGGCAGATCTTGTTACGATTGAGACTTGTTCTTACAAAGAAAATGCACTCCCTATTCACTGGGAATCTGATGGTGGATTCACTTACGAAATGGGCGACGGAACACGCACAACACATGGAACAACAATTACTCTTTCATTAAATGAAGAAAGCGTTGAGTTTTCCAATGAACACCGCGCACGCGAGATTATCGAAAAATATTGCTCTTTTATGCCGTTTGATATATATCTAACGGACGAAACCAAGGAGCCTGAATATGAAGAAGTTGAAGTAGATGAGGAAAATGGTGAGAATACAGTTGTAGATGAAAATGGCGAATCCATCAAAGAAAAGAAATTGGTTGAGCCAACACCACTAAATACAACAACACCGCTTTATGCAAAACATCCAAATGAATGTACAGAGGAAGACTACAAAAAATTCTTCCGCGATACCTTTATGGACTTTAAAGAACCTCTTTTCTGGATTCATTTAAATATGGATTACCCATTTAACCTAAAAGGTATTTTGTATTTCCCAAAAATCAATTCCGAGTATGAGTCGATTGAAGGAATGATTAAGCTATACAATAATCGTGTTTTCATTGCTGATAATATCAAAGAAGTCATTCCTGAATTCTTATTACTTCTTAAAGGTGTTATCGATTGTCCTGATCTTCCGCTTAATGTATCACGTAGTGCTTTGCAAAACGATGGATTTGTAAAGAAAATTTCTGATTATATTACGAAGAAGGTTGCCGACAAATTATCGGGCATGTGCAAAACCTCTCGCGAAGAATATGAGAAATATTGGGATGATATTAACCCATTTATCAAATTTGGTTGCCTAAAAGATGAGAAGTTTGCCGAAAAAATGAATGACTCAATTTTATTCAAGAACCTAGATAACCAATACCTTACACTTGATGATGCCCTTCGTGCAAATGAAGAAACAAATAAAAACAGGATTTTCTATGTGACAAATGAAGCTGAGCAAGGTCAATACATCCATATGTTTAAGGAAGCTAATACGGATGCCGTTTTACTTACGCACAATATTGATACACCATTTGTTTCATTACTAGAATCAAAGAATAAAGACGTGAAATTCATTCGCATAGACTCTGAATTAACAGATAGCTTCAAAGAAGATACGGATGAAGCATTTATTGAGGAATCTGCTAGCTTAGTAGAAACATTTAAAAATGCTCTTCAAAAGGATGGTTTAGAAATCAAAGTTGAGAAGATTAAGAATCCTGCCATTGCCTCAATCATTACGATGTCTGAAGAAGGTCGTCGTATGCAGGAAATGATGAAAATGTATTCCATGTACGGCATGGATCCATCTATGTTTGGAAAAGACCAACATGTATTAGTCTTAAACAACAATCATCCACTTATTCAATATATCAAAGCGCATGCAGAGTCAGAGGATATTGCACTATATTGCGAGCAAGTATACGACTTAGCCTTATTAGCACATGGCTCGTTAAGCGCTGAGCAAATGACTGCCTTTATTGAGCGTAGCAATCAGATTATGCTTAAAGAAACGAAATAGGTTGTATTTTCACAAGAACAACACACCTACGCACTACAAAAAGCCGTTGCAACCCATTGGTTGAAACGGCTTTTTTCTTGTTTTTTTACTATACCTTCAATAACATATCGTTTTTACGTATCCAGCCTAATTTACGCATTGCATTGGCAATTAGTAGTGCTAAAATCGCTGGTGCCACAAAATGCATCAAACCAATCTTCAACAGAACTTCAGCCGAGCTTGCACCTGCGCTAGTCATCACATCATATGCATTGATTTGACCTACCAATCCAGACGTTCCCATACCAGCTCCCATAGCATTGTTTGTCATCTTTACGAGACATGTTGAAATAGGGCCTAAAATTGCCGATGTAAGAATCGCTGGCAACCATATAATCGGTCGCTTTAAAATATTAGGAACTTGTAGCATGCTTGTTCCAAGCCCCTGTGCAATCAATCCACCGAATTTATTTTCTTGGTAACTTGCAACGGCGAAACCTATCATATTGGCGCAACAGCCAACTGCTGCCGCTCCAGCGGCAAGCCCTTGCAACCCAAGCACAACAGCAATTGCCGCCGAACTAATTGGTAGAGTTAACACCATTCCCATAATGATCGCTACAATGATGCCCATAATAAATGGTTGTTGCTCTGTTCCATAATTAATAACACCGCCCAACCAACTCATCAATTTTGAAATCGGCGGTCCTACTAAAAGGCCAACTGCTCCACCAGTTATGACACCGATCGCAGGTGTAATAATAATATCTACTTTTGTTTTTCCAGCTACAAGATGAGCAACTGTAATACTCATAAATGCAGCAACGAATGCGCCTAGGGGTTCTCCAGGGCCAGCTAGCACTACAGCGCCATTAACTAAAAATGCACCACTAATGATCTTACTTGCAAAAGCACCAATCATACCAGCCGAAGCAGCACTTACTGTTACAAGAACTGACTCACCATACTTCGTAGCAACGCCTACACCAATACCTGCACCTGTTAGCGATTGAGCCGCCTTTCCAATTAAAATCATATAATGACCAATATCTCCGCCTAGAAGCGTTCCGACTTGTGCAATAATGGTTCCAATAATTAATGTTGCAAAAAGTCCACTTGCCATCCCCGTCAAACCATCAATAAAAATATGGTTCAATATTTTTTTAAGTTTTTGCATACCTTCTCCTCTAATTCATCTTTTTTTGTTTGCCACGCAAGAATACCATAGCACACAAAAAAAAGCAAGATATGCTTACATGAGAAAAATTGCAAACCTAACTTAGGCTTGCACTTAAATAGTATACGTTTATGTTTTACTCTTCTTCCTCTTCGTCTTCTTCAATAATATCGCGATAATATCCTTTTGCTTTTAGCATCGCCTCAATACGATTTAATGATGATTCTGAATCAGCTTCGATTTTGTGATAATGCATACCACCTGTGATTTCTAAAAGTGGCTTTACATGTGGGTCAACAAATAATTCACAATGTTCTGTTACATCTCTTGGTACAAATACATCGATATCATATAAGAACTCACCAAATAATGGATGTGAGACACCGACATTGATAACCTTGCCACCTAAATCAACAATTGAAATCAACTCGTCTTCCATCTGCGACGATGTATGTTTCACTACAAAAGTACGAAATGCTTTTCTACCCTCGTTCTTGTAAATAATATACCCTTTTGCAGTTGATAAAATTCGTTTATTACTCGCTTTTAATGCTGTGATGTCTTGTACAATTGTTTGTTTACTAACATCAAATAACTTTGAAAGCTCACCGCTTGACAATGGATCTTTCGCTTCTGTCAATACGCGAATGAGTTCCTCGCGTCTTTCTTGTTCATCCACGTTAAGAACCTCCTATTTCATTAATTGTTTTAATCAATTATTACTATTTCTATACTACAGACAGTATACACGAAAAAAAATGAAAAGTAAAGCAAATCATTAAGTTTTGATAAAGAATAATTATAAAAGAAGATCGATTAATTCTTCTCGTGACAATTTTGAGAAACTTATCTCATTTCCATCCAAAACTTCACATGCCAATTGGCGTTTACTTTCTTGTAGCTTTACTATATTCTCTTCAATGGTATGTTTGGCAATCAGCTTATAAACGGTTACCAATTTTTTTTGTCCGATTCGATGCGTTCTGTCAGTAGCTTGATTTTGAACCGACAAATTCCACCATGGATCATAGTGAATCACGATATCCGCAGACACTAAATTCAACCCCGTTCCGCCAGCTCGTAATGAAATTAAAAATATAGGAATTTCATTGTGATTAAAGTTATCCACCAGCTTGACACGTTCCTCTTTTGGCGTATTACCTGTTAGCAAATAATAATCAATATGTTCTTCCTCTAGGCGTTTTTGAATAATGGCTAGCATGGATGTGAATTGTGAAAATAATATAATTTTATGATTTCCCTCTATGGCTCTTTGAATAAGTGCCATACACGTCTCCAATTTTGCTGAAGTGCCTTCATAGTCCATGTAACACAAAGTAGGATCACAACAAATTTGCCTTAATTTCATTAGCTGTGCTAGCACATAAATATTTTCTTTTGCATATTGTAAATTTGATGTTGCTTCCAATTTCGTTTTTAATTCATGCGCTGTTGCCATATATAATTCACTTTGTTCGTTAGCGAATTTTGAATACACAACCTCTTCTAGCTTTGGCGGTAAATCCTCTAAAACATCATGCTTTAATCGTCGCAGAATAAATGGAGCAATCAACAAGCGAAGCCTTTTTGATATTAAAGAATCGTTCTGTTTTACAATAGGATTTTCGATTTGCGATTTAAAAGTTCTTGCCGAATACAAATACCCTGGCATCAAAAAGTCAAAGATACTCCATAGCTCTGTCAATCGATTTTCAATCGGTGTTCCTGTCAAGGCAAAACGATTTTTAGCGTTAATTTTCTTTACGACCTTTGCATTTCGTGTTTGACTATTTTTTATATATTGCGCTTCATCTAATACAAAAAAGGTGAACTCACGATTTTTATAATGCGCATAATCATTTGCTAATAATTGATAGGATGTAATGTACACATCATAATGTGTTTTATCTCTCAATAAATTCTTGCGTGATTCCATATCACCAGCGACAATGGCCACATTTAGCTGTGGTGCAAAGTTAGCTATTTCATTTGACCAATTAAACACTAAAGAAGATGGACATGCAATCAATGTTGTTGTATGGGCGGATTGCTCGCTACATAACAATGCGATAATTTGAATCGTTTTGCCAAGTCCCATTTCATCTGCTAAAATACCGCCAAAATGATACTTCGCCAGATTCTTCAACCACATAAACCCTTCTACTTGATAAGGTCGCAAAACACCCTCTAATGCCCTTGGTAATTCATATGGTAGTGTTTTGTAGTTCTCAAAATCACGAATCATAGCATCCATCTTCTCATCCGAAGAATCATGACTCTTCTTTTGTTTTATGAGTTGATTAAAAAACAAGGTTCGAAAATAATTCGTTTGAAACGTTTTTTGATGACTATTAGAATTTTCAAATGCTTCCTCTTGTTTTAAAAATCGAAGCGTATCGTATTGCTTATAACTAACACGTATCCGTTTTCCATTTTCTAATTCATAAATCTTTTGTCGATTATTATATTTTGTGAGGATATCATTTAAATCATTCTCCGTCAAATCACCAAAATCAAGCTCCACTTCTAAAAAATCTTCTAAAAAAGACATCCGCGCTGTAATTTCTGGCATATCCTCAACAGCATATTCTAAAAAGGAATCAAGTAAAATAATCTCTCCGTATTCCTTCAACTCTTCAACGCCCTCTGTTAAAAATTCAAATGCAACATTCGGATTAATCACAAACAATTGCATCGCCTCTTGAAACAATCCATAATTCTTTATCACTTGTTTTATTTTATTTTCAAGAGCATAATTACGGTAATAGGGAACAGAATATAACCTATCCCCTCCCCCAACACCTTGCTTTGTTCCGTCTTGATAATGAGCTATACATTCGCACGTTATCACCTCTTTTTTTGTTTTCGCAACAATCAATTGATACGTGGGCTCTTTTAAAACAAACTCATCTTTATTAATCATGGAATTGTCAATAACAATCCCTTTTCTAACCTCAGGCAACACATCTTTTAGAAAATAATAAAATGCACTTCGATTAAGAGTGATTTGTTGTTCCCTTCGAGATTGGTTTGCTTTTGCGCTAATTAATAACTGCTTCATTGTAGCCGAATAAGTTTTATCGCATGGATAAATCACATTATTCATCCACAAATAGCTTGTATGATTTCCTTTAAAAAACTCGTAGTTTTCACGAAAGTCAACTTGATAACCATCCAATTGATATGGTTTAATCACAAGCGTCAAACTAGGATCGTCCTCTACAAAGGTTGCCCAAATAAATTCACCTCTTTTATTTTCCATTTGAAATGGTTCGTTTTTAACTAACTCAAAAAATGCATCCACAATATCTTCTGATAAATAAATGAAGTTTTTCCCCCATCTGTGTTGTTCACGTATAATAAAATCAAATATGCGCTTCCCATCTTTTGAAAGATACGAATAATCATGCGCAAAACTTGTGTTTTTTCCATACGAAACAATCTCTTGATACTGAAACGCTTCTACGAATTGTTCAAGACTTTTTATGTAATAGAATTTTTCATTGCCTGCTCGAAACATAATTTTTTTTTCAGGGTAGGCCTCCGTAACAAGCACCTCAATATCGCGTACATAGGAAACATCACCTTTATGCACACCATTTCCATATGTTTTCACTTGATTATACGTCGTATGAAAAAGATCCATAGCCGATTTCGATGTCTTAACCGAAAAGTTCATATATCTTCGCATTCTATCTTTTTGCTCATATATATAACAAAGTGCATATTGATGCTCACATATTTGCTTTGAATGACATTTACAATCATAACGCTTGACGCCATCATCTTTAAACTCAATAAAACACGTAATCTCTCCATCGATAACGCCCTCTATTGTAATTTCATCACGCCAAAAAGAATCGACCTTTGTAATCACTGCTCGATTCTCATTCACTATTTGTTTTCCTTTCGTCATTGCCTCGCTCGCAAGATAAGGCTTTATTCTTTCTAAAATACTCATTTAGATATTACATTCTCTCTGGCGCTTCAAACCCAAGTAAATCTATGCCTGTTTCTAGTGTTCTCTTCGTTAATTTTAGTAATTTAATTAAACCTGCTTGACGATTACTATCTTCTTCAGACAAAATATTAGTTTCATGATAAAAATGATTGAACGCATTCGCTAATTCGAAAATAAAATTGCAAATAATATGTGGTGCATTTTCATCAAACGCATCTTTCATAATGGCATTGAATTTTGTCAAGGCAAGCATAAGTTCCTTTTCACTTGTTGTTTTTGGCTCTATAATTTTTGTATCAACTTCTTCGTTATTTAACGCATATTTTTGCAAAATTGAATTAATACGAACAATCGCATATAAAATATATGGCCCTGTATTTCCGTCAAATGAAATAAAACGATCAATATCAAAAATATAGTCCTTCGTTGCTTGATTGGACAAATCCCCGTACTTAATAGCAGCAATTGCTATTTTCTCTGCAATTTCTTCGGCTTTTTCTATTTTTTCATCACGATTTTCCAGAATTTTTTCATAAACGGCATCGTATACATTTTCGAGTAACTTTTCAAGCCGCAACACGCCACCATCACGTGTCTTAAATGGTTTACCGTCTTTTCCGTTCATCGTACCAAAACCGACAAATTGGAATGTGTGATTCTCGCTAGCGATTTTCGTTTTAATAGCCGTTTTAATGACTTGTATAAAATGAAGCTCTTGTCTCTTGTCTACAACATACATCGTTTTATCAGGCTTATATAGCATTTCTCGTTCGATAATTGTCGCTAAATCCGTCGTAGGATAAGCAAACCCTCCATCTGATTTTACAATCATGCATGGTGGAATTTCTCTTGTATCCGATTCTTCCTTGACATCAACAACCAATGCACCATCACTCACATAAGCAAATCCTTGCTTTTTTAGTTGTTCAATCATCGGCAAAATATATGGATCCGCATCACTTTCACCCTTCCAAACATCAAAACTAACATGAAGACGATCATAATTCTTTTTTAAATCTGCAACAGAAACAGCTAAAATATGCTTCCACAAAGCAATATACCCTCTTTGTCGTTGTTGCATTTTTACGGTAGCTAGTTTTGCTCGTTGTGCAAATTCTTCATCTTCTTTTGCACGCAAAGATGCAGATGGATAAATGTCTTCTAACTCTGTAATCGTAAATGGTGCTTCCTTTGGATAGTCACCATCATAATTTTCATCAAAATACACCAATTCTGGTTTGCGATTGCGTAGTTCTTCCATCACCAACCCCATTGGTTTTCCCCAATCACCTAAATGCACATCGCCTATGACTTGAACGCCAAAAAAACGATTGATACGCTTTAGACTTTCGCCAATAATAGCTGAGCGCAAGTGCCCAACATGAAGTGGCTTTGCAACATTTGCTCCACCAAAATCAATAATCACCATATTAGGTTTTTCTTTTTCGCACCCAAGCGTTTCACTTTGCGCCATCTCTTGTAGAAAATCCACTAAAAATGCATTCGCTATTTTAATATTGATAAAACCTGGCGCAATCGCTGTTACCTCACAAAAGGCTGCATGATTTTTTAACGTCTCAACGATTTCGTTGGCAATGATAAGCGGTGCCTTTTTATACATTTTCGCACCTGCAAGAGAGCCATTGCATTGGTAATCACATAAATCAGGGCGGTTTGATAGTGTCACCTTTCCTAACTTTTCATCATAGCCACATGCCAAAAAAGCATCTGAAACAATTTCGGTAATTTGGTTTAGTATTGTCTTCATAAATATATCGTATCCTTATTCGTTTGGTTTTGTTTCTAATAATTCCGTAAACAATTCTTCGTATTTTTTTGCAGAAGCTTTCCAAGAGAAATCTTTTCGCATTGCTCGCTCCATCATCTTTTTCCAATCAGCTTTTCGATTAAAATACGTTTGCTTTGCATAACGAACAATATCCGCCATCTCATGAGCATTATAGTTTGCAAAAGAGAAGCCTGTTCCGCGATTTTTATATTCATTATATGGTTCTACCGTATCTTTTAGACCACCTGTCTCACGAACAATCGGAATCGTACCATAACGCAAGCTCATCAACTGACTTAAACCACATGGCTCAAATAATGATGGCATCAAAAAGGCATCACTTGCAGCATAAATTTTATGCGACATCTCTTCTGAATAGAAAATATTTGCCGACACTTGATTTGGATATTTTTCTTGTAGCTTACGGAACATATCTTCAAAATGATATTCGCCTGTTCCTAACACAACAAGCTGTGTATCTTCTGTCATAATTTGATCAATCACACATTCAATTAAGTCAAATCCTTTTTGAGCTGTAAGTCTTGAAACAATACCAATCATAAACTTGCTCTCATCAACTTCTAATCCTAATTCTTTTTGAAGTGCTAATTTATTTAGACCTTTTTTCTCATGTACTTTAGCAATGGAATACGTATTCGGAACAAATTTGTCTTTTGCAGGATTGTACTCTGTATAATCAAGACCATTGACAATACCTACTAAGTCATTTGAGCGAGCTGTCAATAAACCATTAAGCCCTTCTCCATAAAATTCTGTTTTAATTTCTTCTGCGTAGGTCTTACTTACCGTTGTAATAATATCGGAGTATACCAAACCGCCTTTTAGTAAATTACCATTCTCATAGCTTAGTAATTTATCATATGTAAAATAGTAATCTGATAAACCAGTAAAGTGTTGAATCGATTTATAATGCCACTCACCCTGGAATTTCAAATTATGGATTGTCATGATTGTTTTAATTCCCATAAAGAACAAATCGCCTTGGAAGCTATCATTCAAATAAACTGGCACAAGTCCAGCTTGCCAATCGTGGCAATGAATAATATCTGGGCGGAAACCAATCAATGGCAAACATGAAAGCACCTGTTTTGAGAAAAAGGCAAATTTCTCAATATCCTCATACATATTGTGATATGGCCATGAGCCTCCAAAATAAAATTCACTATCAATAAAATAAAATTTCACACCTTCATATACAAGTTCCTCAACCCCTACGTATTGGTTGCGATTACAAAAATCTGTATAGTAATGTGTCACATATTGCATTTGTGAGCGATATGTTTCGCTAATGCATAAATAATTCGGTAATATTACACGAACATCAAATAGTTCCTTGTCTATATACTTTGGTAAGGATCCAATAACGTCTGCCAAACCGCCAGTTTTGACAAATGGTACGCACTCAGATGCAACAAATAAAATATTCTTTTTCATACGTTCTCCCCCTTATACTTGCATTTACTTTAACAATATTAGAATAGCACATTTCCATATCCATGTCCATTCTTTGTCATTCACAAACCGTCTTACTGCCCTTCTTTAAAAGCAAATGCCATCTTTTTCATCTCTTTTGCATTTTCATAAGCTAAATCACCAATGGATACACCACCTAACAAACGCGCAATTTCGATAATTTCTTCCTCTGACGAAAGCTTTTTTAGTTCTGTTTTTGTCACTTCATCTTCTTGTTTATCAATTAGATAATGTGCGTCTGCCATTGATACAATTTGTGGAAGATGTGATATACAAATAATCTGATGAAACTTTGCAATGCTACTAATATTCTCGGCCACTTTTTGCGCTGTTCGACCACTAATACCTGTATCAATTTCATCAAAAATTAATGTAGGGGTTTGGTCAACGCTTGCCAATACACTTTTAATGGCAAGCATAATGCGTGATAATTCACCACCACTTGCTACATTGGCAATGTCATTTGGTGCTTCGCCTTTATTTAGCGAAATCATAAAGCGTATATCATCAAAACCACTGCGTTGTAGTTCTTCTTTTTTTGTGACACACACTTCAAATTCAACATGTAAAAAATTAAGTTCACTTAATGCTTTTTTAATTTCATTGCTAAGAACACTTGCATATTTTTTTCGCTCATCATGCATTTTTTTTGCTAAGATTGTCGCGCTTTCATATAGTGTATTCTTTTGAACAATTAATCGTTCCAAATTCTCTTCATATTCTATCAATTCTTTTTTTCGATTTTTACTGTTTTCTAAGTATTTTATAATTAAGTCGTACGATTGACCATATTTCCGTTTAATATCATGAAGTAAATCCAATCGACTTTGTATGTTGAAAATCGTTTGTTCATCTATATCGATTGAGTGAATATAGCGCTCCGAATCTCTCAAAACTTCATTAATCGTATCTTCTAATATATATAACTGCTTTGCATTATTTTCGATTTGATCATCATATTCACGAATGGAGTCAATAGCTTTTATTGCACTACCAATTTTCTCAGCTGCTAGTTCAAGGCATTCATTCATTTTTTCGCTTTGCTCCATAATGATTTTAGAATGACTAAGCATCTTAAATTGCTCCATCAACAGGCCTTCTTCATTTTCAAGAATATTCGCTTCTTCAATTTCTTCTATCTCATAGTCTAAAAATGATAATTCTCGTAAACGCTCGTCTTCATTAAGCGTAAATTTCTCTAATTCTTTTTGTGTCTTTATGTAATTCTCATATGTCTCTTGAAATGATTCTTTTAAATCGGTGATATCTTGTTTTGCATATTCATCTAAGATCATCAAAGAAAACTGCGGACGCATCAAGCTTTGTTGCTCATTTTGCCCATGAATATTAATCAAATAAGCCGCTATTTCTTTGACTTTTTGTTGCGTTATCGTAAAACCATTTACCCGATAAATGCTTTTATTTGTTGTTATTTTTCGAGAAATAAGAAGCTCATTATCAACAACCTCTATGCCTTCTTTCGAGAGAAGTTCTAAAAGTTCTATGGATTCAACAATAAAAAGAAGTTCAATCAATGCAAACTCCGCATTTTTGCGAATCACACTAGAAGAAACTCTCCCACCTAATGCTGCATTAATAGAACCGATCACGATGGATTTTCCAGCGCCTGTTTCACCAGATAGAACATTGAACCCATTCGAAAAATTCACATCAAATTCATCAATTAAAATATAGTTTTTAACATGGAGACTTTGTAACATCGCTTCCCTCTCGCTCTTTAAGCATCTATTAGTTTCTTAAGCTTTTCAATCACAATAATGGTATCTTCGACCGTTCGCACAGCGCACATAATCGTATCATCACCAGCAACATTTCCCACAATTTCCTCAAAATGCATCGAGTCAAGCGCTGCAGCAACTGCCATCGCCATGCCAGAAACCGTCTTAATCACTAAAATATTTTGCGCCATATCCATCGAAACAAATCCATCACGTAATACGCGAACAAAACGCGTGTTATCTTGCTCCTCTTTTATCGCTAATAGAACATATCGTTGGCGTACACCATCAACCATCGCCTTTACTAAATGTAGTTCGCGAATATCGCGTGAAACGGTTGCTTGTGTAACACGATATCCTTCTTCCTGTAAACGAGATGCTAATTCCTCCTGTGTTTCAATTGAATGTTCATTAATTAGTTCAATAATACGTTGATGTCGATTCGACTTCATACTTCTCCCCTTTTTAGATCTTATGATAATTTATTTCGTAATAATTCAAGAAAGCTTTCTTTTGAAAACTTAATAAACGATATTTCAAATGGTGCTTTTGTGATGCGCACACGATCATTCATATGCAAATCCTCAAAGACTTCGCCGTCGAAGGTAACATTGCTTTTATCAATATCATTTTTTCGATCTCGAAGTTCTATTTCGATAATATCACTATCTTTTAGAATAACACTTCTAACATTTAAAGAATGTGGACAAATCGGAGTCATAATCATCAAATTGGCATCTGGCATCGCTAGTGGTCCTCCTGCCGATAAATTATAGGCAGTAGATCCCGTTGGCGTTGATAAAATAAGTCCGTCTGCCTTGTACTGGCAAAGAAGATTTTGATTAACATTCACCTCGTATTCGATTACATGAATGGATCCACCTCTTGCAATAACAATATCATTGATTGCATAATCTCTATGAATCATCTCTCCATCACGTATAATTTGTCCCTCAATCATCATGCGTTTTTCCAATGTAAAACGATCCGCTAGTAAATTCTCAAGTGCTTCTTCTAATGATTGATAATCCACTTCTGTCAAAAATCCTAGTGTGCCTAGATTGACACCTAAAATCGGAATATTTAGTTGACGCAAATCACGACTTGCTCGAATCAGTGTACCATCACCGCCTAAAACAATAACGCACTCTATATTCTCAGGCAAGGCTTTTGCGTCTGTATAGCGAATTTTGGGAGCATGACAAACCTGACAAACATAACAAAAAGCATCTCTTGCTTCTAAGAAATTCTTAATATAGTTTGTCATCTCAAGATCAATGTCTTTTGATTGATTTGGAATGATACAAAACCTCTTCATTCGCTTGCTCCTTTCGCGTTTCTAATATCATCATATCTTTTTTATTTGACTTTTGTCAATGAATTTTGGCAATAATCTTATTAATTCTCCAAAATACTCTTTGCAATTTGACTAGATGTCAAGCCCAACTGCACTAACAATTCATGCTTCGTTCCTTGTTCAATATAATCATCTGGTAGCGTAAATGCATGAAACAGTCCCTTAAAATGCTCTTGCAATAATAATACGGCTATTTTTTCGCCTAAACTACCATGAACAACATTTTCTTCTAATATATATATTTGCTCATATTTTTTTGAGGCTGCACATATAAATTCTTCATCAAATGGCTTGGCAAAACGCAAATTTGCTACGTCAGCAGTTATTCCACTTTCCTCAAGTATATCGGCTATCTTTAATGATCGTTGTACCATAGAACCTAATCCCATCAATAGGATTTTCCCTTGCGCTTCTTTGACCATAACAGCCTTTCCATATTCAAATCCTGGGCAAATTTCTTCTATATCATATGTTGTACAGCTTCTTGGATAACGTATCGCTACTGGTTTTTCAAGTGCATATGCAAATTCAAATGCTTTTTCTAATTCGCGGCCACTTGACGGCGCCATAATGGTAATATGGGGAATAGTCGATAGAAAAGAAATGTCAAAAATCCCTTGATGTGTCTCTCCATCTGCGCCAACTAATCCTGCACGATCAATAGCAAATATGACCGGGAGTTTTTGCAAGCACACATCATGTAAAATCTGATCATACGCTCTTTGTAAAAAAGACGAATAAATCGCCACGACTGGTCTTATTTTATTGGCTGCTAACCCCGCAGCAAACGTTACCGCATGTTCTTCTGCGATACCCACATCAAAAAATCGTTTGGGAAAACGTTCGGCAAAATCATGTAAACCAGTTCCTTCTTTCATGGCAGCTGTTATGGCAACCACATCAGGATGTTTTTTTGCCATTTTACACATTGTCTCACCAAAGACTTCTGTATACGTTTTTTTATTTAATGCCAAAGCAGCTTGATTTTGATCAATTCGCTCGCCTGTTTCAATATCAAATGGTTCAATTCCATGATATTTTGCTGGATTTTTCTCAGCCAATGAATAGCCACGACCTTTTTTTGTAATAACGTGTACAACCACTGCCCCTTTTACTTTTTTCGCATCATAAAATACACGGCGCAACTGCTCAATATTATGGCCGTTAACAGGCCCTAAATAGGTAATTCCCATTTCCTCAAAAAACATATCATGAACAAAAAGCTGTTTAACACTACTTTTAAAGGAACTAATCGCATTTTCTACGGGTTGTCCCACTACAGGTACCTTTTGTAATCCACTACTAACATTTGTTTTTAAATCTTTATAGTATCGAGAGGTTCTCAAATTCCGAAGAAAGTTATTCATACCTCCCACATTTTCAGAAATCGACATACGATTATCGTTTAAAACAATAATAAAATTCGTATTCAAATCTCCCGCATTATTCAATGCCTCGTAAGCCATTCCGCCAGTTAGTGAACCATCACCAATCACCGAAACAACATGAGCATCTTCATTTTTAAAATCTCTTGCACGCGCCATACCTAAGCCAGCAGAAATGGCTGTGGAACTATGCCCAGTATTAAAGACATCACAATCGCTTTCACTTGTTTTTGGGAAACCACTTAAGCCCTTGTAATTGCGAAGCGTGTTAAATTGTTCTTTTCGTCCGGTTAATAATTTGTGCGTATAGGCTTGGTGTCCTACATCCCAAATAATCTTATCTTTTGGAAGTTCAAAAGACAAATGTAATGCCATCGTCAATTCAACAACGCCTAAATTTGACGCCAAATGACCACCCGTTTGACTAATTGACTCAATTAGAAACTCACGGATTTCTTTTGCAAGCGTTTCATGATAGCGCTTATTAATTTTTTTTATGTCATTTGCCTTTTTAATTTGTTCTAACATTATATTCTCACCTATTACTTTGTTCTTCCTATTAAAGAGTGTATTAAGGTAACCATAAATTCTTTATCACCAGGCAATGTATCCAATAATGAAACGGCTTCCTTGGATAATTGTTCAATCTGCTCTTTAGCCTTTTCTATTCCAAACAAAGAAACATACGTTGTCTTATGATTTCTCTCATCGGAATTTATTGGCTTTCCAAGCTCACTCTCAGTCGCTGTAATATCTAAAATATCATCTTGTATTTGAAATGCGAATCCAACCTTTTTAGCGATTAACTCTAATTGAGCTACTTGCTCCTTGCTGGCTCCTGCAATAATCCCGCCAATCATAAAGGACGCTTCTAGCAATGCACCCGTTTTTAGTCGATATATAAAATCCAGCTCTTCTTCTGTAATTGCTCGATTGGTGAGCGACACATCTAGTGCTTGACCACCCATCATCCCAAATATGCCTGCCTTATGCGCAAGTACTTTCATTGCATTAATTACAAAACATTGATTTTCTTCATTAGCCGCATCAAAGCTTTTTAAGGCTGTTTCAAATGCATAATTTAGTATAGCATCTCCAATTAAAACGCCTTTTCCCTCACCATATTTATACCATGTTGAATCCATACCATGGCGCATAGTATCATTGTCCATACAAGGTAAATCATCATGTACAAGACTATAATTATGAATATATTCAATGCTTGCCAAAAACGGCATCAACATTTCATAATTTTTTTCGTTATTAAATAGACGGAATGCTTCTAGCATAAATACAGGACGCAAACGCTTGCCTCCTGACAATAATGCATAGGACATTCCCTCGACAATTTCTTCTTGTAAGGTTATTTGGTCTCCCATTTTCGTATGCTGTGGCAAATAAGCCTCGCAACAAGCAATGACTTGTTCTTGATTTTTCTCAAGTTGTCTCTGAAAGTTCACCATCAATTTCCCCACTTTCCGAAATTATTTTGATTTTTTCACTAACATTCTTGATTTTTGCATTGCATTCACTTGCTAGTTTCATCGCCTTTTCATATAGTAAAAAAGACTCTTCAATCGTTGATTCCGACGCGTTAATTTGTTCTGTCAAACTTTCAATTTCTAAAAGCATTTCTTCAATTGTCTTAGCTTTTAAATCATTTTTCATATCGGTTCACTTCCTTTACTTCTGCGATCATCGTACCATCTGCTAAATATGATTTAACCGTTTCACCTTTTTTTAATTGCACAACAGATTTAACGGTTTTTTGTTTTTCATCTACGGTATATAAATAACCATTTCCAATTCTCGCTAATGGAGAAACACCTTCTAAATGCTTACATGCGACTTGAAATCGTTGTGTAATGCGATTCATTTTTTCGTCCATATCATAGGGTAATTTGGTCTGATAGTCAAAAAGCTCACCCTCTACCCATTCTATCTCTCTTTGTATGCTTTCATTTAGCTTGCTTTTCAATGAAATCAAACGCACAAATTGGCTATGAATTAAACGCTCAGGCTTTTTCTTTTCAATCTCATTTTTAAGACGAAGCAATTGCAAATTGCTTTTTTCTAATTGATACGACATTCGTTGTGTTAAAAAATCTTTTTTATGATTTATTAATCGCTTGTAATCATCATAACTAAAAACTGCCATTTGTGCTGCCGCTGTCGGTGTTCCCGCTCTCGCATCAGCTACTAAATCAGCAATCGTATAATCCACTTCATGCCCAACAGCACTAATAATCGGCGTTTTACAATGATAAATCGCCTCAGCAACACATCTTTCATTAAAAGACCATAAGTCCTCTAATGAACCTCCCCCTCTTGCCACAATAATAATATCGAAATCAAGCTTGTCTAGCACTTGAATTCCTTTTGCAATCATTGCACCAGCCTTTTCACCCTGAACAGGTGTAGGGTATAAAAATAATGAGACATATGGATTTTTATTGTCCTTCACCTTCTGAATATCTCTAATGACAGCCCCCTGGTCGGAAGTTACAATCCCTATTCTCATTGCATATGGAGGTATCGCTTTTTTGTGTTCTTTATCAAAAAAGCCCTCCTTCTCTAATTCTTTTTTTAGTTGTTCAAATAGCTGCATCAAGCGACCTGCACCAGCAAGTTCAGCACTATCCACAATAATTTGCACGCGTCCTTGTCCCTCGTACCAACTAAGTCGCCCGTGAACAACAATTTGATCACCATTTTTCATATTTCGAGGACAATTAGCAACGCTACCTTTAAAAATAGCGGCATTAATCAGCGTATTATCTTCTTTTAATGCAAAATAAATATGTCCACTTGAAGCTTGGCTATAATTTGTGACTTCTCCAGAAATATATATTGATCGAAACTCTGCTTGTCGCTCAATTAAAGCCTTAAAGCCATTAGAAACTTGTGAAACACTATATATCTTTTTTGTTGTGATCATCTTTTTTTACCATATGTGCTAATACGCCATTTACAAATTGTGGAGACTCATCGCCACCATATTTTTTCGCTAGCTCAATAGCCTCATTGACAGCTACTTTATAAGGGACATCCCCCGAAAATTCAAATTCATAAATCGCCAAGCGTAATAACGCTAAATCCACTTGATTAAGTCGTGAAATCTTCCAGCCTTGCATATTTTTCTCTAATTTCTCGTCGATTGCCTCAAGCACTTGTGTAATTGCTTCAACCTTTTTTAAGATTTTTATTTGCTCTTCTTCTTCAACAGCTGGGAGCTTGTCTGAATCCTTTTCCACGCTAGCATCTGGCAAATGAGAAAAATAACTTTCGCACTGTTCATCCATCTCTTCTTTTGTATGAAAATTTGATGTGAATAGAATCTTGAAAGTATGTTCTCTTATACTTCTTTGACTCATAAAATCACACCAGTCACACGAATATTTACGCCTGTAACAGCAAGTCCCAATATATTTTCTACAGAAGTTTTTACTTTTTCTTGAACCATCTCGCTGATTTTGCTTACACTATATCCGTACTTAATATTCAATGAAATTGTAATCATTAAATTATTTTCATTCATCTGAAGACCAATTCCCTTTGAAAGGTTTTTGAGTCCTGCTTTTTGAATCGTCTCTCTTGTCATGTTTCCTGTTAATGAAGCAACGCCTTCAATATCCGTCGCTGCGATACCTGCGATCACTGCAATCACTTCCTCAGAAATAACCACTTCTGCATTGTCCTCAGAAATAATCACTTTGTAACTTTCTTTTTCGATCTCTCTAGCCATAATTCAACCTCCTTTATCGCTTACGTTCATTATATCAAATTGTCATGCAAATGCAAGAAGATGTTACTTTCCTTGCATAAAAAAGGTCTCTATAATAAATTATAAAGACCATTGTATTTTAATAATTATTATTCGCCTATAACATTTCTTGCTGCACAAGGTGTCATATAGTTCCAAGCATCGATAACAATGCCTCGATTCTCACTAGCTGCATGAAGAATTTGTCCATTTCCAATATACATCGCTACATGTCCAATTTGTCCCGTTTTCCTACTATTGTAAAATAGCAAATCGCCTGGTTTCATTTCTTCGAACGAAACTGGAACACCATTATGAACTTGTTGTCTTGATGTACGATTTAGGGCAATACCATAGTGCTCATAAATTTTCAACATAAATCCAGAACAATCTACACCTTTTCCAAGTGTTGTGCCACCCCAAACGTAGCGACCGCCTAAATATTGCATACCAAAGCTAATTGCTTCTGTTCTTACAGGATTAATTGTTGGTACAACTACTGGTTCTTCATAAGGTACAGCGCCATTTAATATATATTGAATGCTTACAAAATCTTTATGTACATAGCCATTGATTTCGCCACCAATATTGATCGAAAACCAATCGCCCTCTACGCCTAATAATGGATACTCTGACCCTGCGATAATTTGAGTAGTTACTCTCGCCTCTAAAGATGGCTCTGTTCTAACATTTAATCGTTCAGCAATCACTCGAATCGATTGATACGTATAATGAATCGCTTGTTCTTTCGCTGCGTCACCAATTGCAACAAATTCTGCTGCGATATAACCTTCAACACCATTGCTCACAATATGATACCATAAACCATCTGGTGTTTGACTTAGCAAATCAACGCCACTATTTGCATAAAGCAAACCAACGATTGGTGCACTTGTTGATGGTTCTTGTCTTACTCTCAAATAATTTGGTGCAATAATGAATCCGAGATTTGCATATCTCTCGTATACAGAAGTACGTGGATCAATTGCAATTTCTTCTACAATCGGTTCTTCAGTCTCTTCTATAACAGGCTCTGTTGTCTCTGGCTCTGTTGGCTCTGTTGTCTCTAAATCTTCTGCAGAATCAGTGCTTGCAGCACTACTTGCTTCTATAATTTCTTTTGCTTTTTCTTGATTTTCGATGGCATCTTTTGCAATGACATTTGATAGTAATCTGTCTGCTTCCGATATCATTTTTGTGTAATTCAATTCAGATGAAGGCAATGTTCCTAAGAAGAAATCTTCTTCTGTATCCACATTTGTGTTCAAAAATGTATCCATATGAAGCGACACACCAGCAAGTGGCGCACTTATAAACTTTGTAGAACTAGCTGTATTTGCTGCTTCTGTGTGTAAAAAGATACTTCCAACAAAAACAACTCCTGCAAGTGAGTAGGCAATAAATTTTTTATATTTAAAAATCTGTTTTGTCAACCCATCATATATATTGCTATATTTTAGCATGTATAACTCCTATTTTAAAAATGTTACGTAAATGTTACGAATGTTACATTTTCATTATAGCAATGTCTCTTATTTGTGTCAAGTATAATATTAATTTTCACTAAACTTTTCGCCCATCATCGCTTCTATTTGTTCATAATCACCATCCCTTTGTGCTTCAAAAATTGCGGAACTGCTGATTTTACGATTATTTAGCATCTTATCTTTAATTATAATTGTTTTATAATTATAAACTGTTTCATATTTTTGCAAGAACGCACAATCGCCTTTTTTCTGAAAGCCAAACATAAAGTCCTCACCTACAATCATTTTTTTCATATGAAACTGGTTAATAAGCACACCTTCTAGAAAATCAAGCGCATCCATCATACGGATATCGTCTAGCGTAAGCTCAACAAAATAATCAATTTTATATTCTTTCAAAATTGAAATATAATGTTTGCGATTTAAAAAATCCGTTTCATTTGTTCCCACAATCCGAATAACCACTAAACTCTGCGTTTTTTCGCGCACTTCATTTGCCTTTTTCAATAAGGCTTGATGTCCCAAATGCAATGTTTGAAATTTTCCGATTGTAACAATACATTCTTCTTGAATATTTAGACTTTCACTTAACCCTTTATATTGTTTCATCTTACTACACCACTTCCTTACTACTATCGATTTAAGAACATCTTATAAGGTTTATAATGTTGTTTTTCTTGATCAAATTGATAAATTGCCTGAAAGCGCCCCTCGCTATCATATACCAAATACCATTTTTTTTGATCTAACGATACATTATCCATGCAAATCCATTCCGTTTCCAATGGCAATGTATTGCCATTAAACAAAAATCTTTCTTGCGAAAGTGGCACGATGACACGATTCACATTCGTAAAAATTTTATCGGTTGGTATAATAATCGAATCCGTTGCCTCGTTTTTAACGATTTGCTCTAATTCGCAAAGACGTATTGCTTGTTCGATTGAAAATGAGGATACTTTCGTGCGCGTTAACTCCTTCATTGCGCCGCCACACCCTAATGTGCTTCCTATATCATCACACAACGAACGAATATAGGTGCCCTTTGAACAGGTAACACGAAATGTAACGTAAGGAATATCTATCGATAAAATCTCTAACTTGCTTATTACGATTTTTCTTGGTTGTCTTTCAATCTCAATTCCCGCTCTCGCATATTCATAAAGCTTTTTGCCGTTTACCTTTAGTGCTGAGTACATTGGCGGAATTTGTTCTTGTTCGCCTTTAAATGTTTCGATGACTTCTCGAATCTGACATTTTGTAACGGCTACTTCCCTTGTTTCTTTAATAGTACCCGTCATATCTAATGTGTCCGTTATGACGCCTAATTGTAATACCGTTTCATACGTTTTTTCTTTATCAGTTAATAAATCGCACAATTTCGTTGCATTACCAATACACACAGGCAAAACTCCTTCTGCCTGCGGATCAAGGGTTCCCGTATGTCCAATTTGTCTTGTTTTTAATATGCCACGCATTTTAGCGACAACGTCATGTGAGGTAAAATCCTTTTCCTTATAAATAATAATTACGCCGTTCATTCACTCATCCTTTTTGACAGTTACTTGTTTGCAACATCGTATTGTCTCTCTATTTCTCGCGTTAAGTTATTAATCACATCATGAGACGTTCCTTGCATAATACAACCTGCCGCCTTCATATGACCACCACCGCCAAATACATTCGCTACGATATTAACATCAACAAATTTTGTTGAGCGCAAGCTTACTTTGTATTGGCAAGCCTCCATTTCATAAATCAATATCGCAACTTCGACACCCGCCACATTACGCAAATTTTCAACAACACCGCTTAACGCCTTATTATTCACTTTATAAAAATGCATCATTTCTTGTGTTACGACACTAAAGATGCATCTTCCATCCATCACACGAACACTTTCAACAAGTGTACGTCCTAACATCTGCATTTGATGGTACGTTTTTTCATAAAAACTTTGTTGAACTAGCTTTGTAAAATCAAAACCGTAGGAAATCAACTCACCAGCTATCGTCATTGTCTCTTTTGTCACATTTGAGTATTGAAAAACTCCTGTATCGTGAACCATGCCCAAATACAAGCTTTTCGCAATTTCCTTTGTGATATCCTTTTTTTCCAATACACGATAAAGTAACTCGCACGCTGAACTGCATTCAGGATCTAAAATTGTTTCGTCACAAAACTTAGGATTACTAATGTGATGATCGATATTGACTGTTTTCTTTGCATTTTCAAATATATTTTTCCCTGCACCAATGCGCTTTTTATCACTCACATCCAACACAAACACACAATCGTATATTGTTTCCGAATCATAATGGCGAATCGCATCCATATGCTTAATCACTTTTAATGACTCGTCACATTTATCCAAATAGATGTGAATTTTCTTTTCACAAAACTTCTTTTTTAAATATAAATAAAGTGCCATTGTAGAACCCACGCAATCTCCATCTGGATTTACATGTCCTAGAATAGCTACACTATTTGCATTTTCAAGATATTGTTTAATCATTTTCATCAGCCTCTTTGTGAATATCTTTTACTACTTCATCAATTAATTTCGACATATTGCTTCCATATTCAATGGATTGATCCAAAATAAAATTAATCTCTGGTGTATTTCTTAAATTAATGGTTTTAGCAAGACGAGAACGTACAAAACCGCTTGCCGTCTTTAATCCTGCTAATGTATCTGCTTGCTCTTCTTTACTTCCGAGCACGCTAATAAACACCTTACAATACTTCAAATCCTTTGTCATTTCAACCGCTACAACGCTTGTAAATGGATGAATTCGTGGATCCTTGATTTCATTTCGAATAATATTACTAATTTCTTTTTGCACTTCACCATTTCGGCGAATTGTTTTAATATTTCCTTTTTTCATTATAACCTCTTTCAATAATAGCTCGTTTAGCGAAAAGCCACGAACAATAATGATTATCGTTTGTGGCTTTCATCAACTATCGTTATCTTGGAACTTCTACCATCATGTATGCTTCGATTCGATCTTCCACTTCAAAATCATTGAATTTTTCGAATACCAAACCACATTCAAATCCTTCTTTTACTTCTTTAACATCATCCTTCATACGTTTTAATGAAGCCAAATTGCCTTCGAAGATTTTTTCTTCACCACGGAAAATACGAACTTGACATCCGCGTTGGATTTTTCCGCTCTTAACATAAGAACCAGCAATATTACCAACCTCCGCTGATTTAAAGATTGCACGAACCTCTGCTTGAGCAATGATTTTTTCTTCAAAGATAGGGTCTAACATACCCTTCATTGCAGCTTCAACATCAGCAATTGCTTGATAAATAACCTTATATAGCTTAACATCAACCTTTTCTTGTTCAGCAATTCCTCTTGCTGTTGCATCCACTTTTACATTAAAGCCAATGACAATCGCATTTGATGTCGATGCCAATGTGATGTCCGATTCATTAATCGTACCAACACCGCCATGGATAACGCGAATTAATACTTCGTCATTTGAAAGTTTAACAAGTGATTGTTTAACCGCCTCTACAGAACCTTGAACGTCGGCCTTAATAATAAGATTTAGTTCTTTTACGTTGCCCGCTTGAATTTGCGAGAATAATCCATCTAATGTCAAGCGACCCTTTGTTTCTTCAAGCATCTTCACACGATCCACAGAAATAAATGTTTCAGCAAAGTTTCTTGCTTCTTTATCAGTTGCTGTTGAAACGAAAATTTCGCCTGCTGAAGGAACATCATTTAAGCCTAGAATCTCAACTGGTGTAGATGGAGTTGCCACCTTTACCTGAGCACGTTTATCATTAATCATTGCTCTTACTTTACCATAACTAGAACCAGCTGCCACAAAATCGCCTACATGCAATGTACCTTTTTGTACAAGAATGGTTGCAACAGGACCTCTGTTTTTATCAAGCTGTGCCTCAATAACAATACCTCTAGCTAATCGATTTGGATTTGCCTTTAATTCTCTCATTTCAGCTACTAATAAAATCATTTCAAGCAATGTATCAATCCCTGTTCCTGCCTTTGCAGAAACTGGTACGAATATTGTGCTCCCGCCCCAATCTTCAGGTACTAATTCATATTCTGATAATTGTTGCTTAACGCGATCAAGATTTGCACTTGGTTTATCCATTTTATTTACTGCAACAATAATTTCAACACCTGCTGCCTTTGCATGACTAATCGCCTCTTCTGTTTGAGGCATCACACCATCATCTGCTGCAACAACTAATACAGCAATATCCGTTGATTTTGCTCCACGAAGACGCATAGCTGTAAAAGCTTCATGTCCTGGTGTATCAAGGAATGTAATTGGGTGGTCATTAATTTGAACCATATATGCACCAATATGCTGTGTAATACCGCCAGCCTCTCGTGCGATAACATTTGTATTTTTAATAGCATCAAGAAGAGACGTTTTACCATGATCAACATGTCCCATAACACAAACAACTGGTGGGCGTGTTACAAGATTTGCTTGATCCTCATCATCCTCTTTAAGAAGTTCTTCAATTAAATTGACTTTCACTTCTCTTTCGCAAATACAATTGAATTCTAATGCAATTTCTTCAGCTTGTTCAAAATCAATCTCTTGATTTACATTAACCACTTGATTTTGAAGGAATAACTTCTTTACGATAACAGCTGGTTGAATTTTCATCTTTTCAGCTAACTCGCGAATCGTTAATACATCTGGAAGAATAATCGTTCTTTCTTCTAATTCTACTTTTTCTTTTACTGGTGGTTTTTTTGCTTTTCCTGCATCTTTACTTAAACGCTTTAGATTTTCTTGGCGTCTTGTTGCTTCAATAGAAAGCTTACTCTTATCTCGTGCGCCACGTTCTTTTTTATTTAATCCTGGTTTACCTTTTCCAATAAGTGGCGTAGATTGTTCTGGTTTTGCTGCTCCTGCTGGTTTTCCAAAACGACCTTGGCCGTCAGGCCCATTATTTGGACGATTTCCATAGCCACCTTGACCTTGTGGACGTTGTCCATAGCTACCTTGACCTTGTGGTCTGTTACCATAGCCGCCTTGACCTTGTGGGCGTTGAGCGTATCCACCTTGACCTTGTGGACGTTGTCCTTGGCCTTGTCCTTGTGGACGTTGTCCCTGACCTTGTGGACGATTTCCATAGCCACCCTGGCCTTGTGGGCGTTGTCCTTGGCCTTGACCTTGTGGACGTTGTCCTTGACCTTGTGGTCTTTTTGCTCCTTGTGTTTGGCTTCCAAGATCAATTCTGCGAATTGTCGTTGGCTCACTATTTGCCTTTGGTGCAGAAGCATTGTCATACACATTGATGGTAGGACGAATATGCTTTTTTGAAGCTGTCTCTTGAGGAGCGCGATCAACCTTTGCAACTGGATTTACTTTTGGCGTATTTTTCGTTGCTGGTTTTTCAATATGTTCACTCGTTGATTCTTGCCCTTCCGCCGCTTTTTGAGGACGTGGAACTGCTTTTCTATTTCCTGTTCCACCTTGGCTGCTAGATGAAGGGCGTCGACTTGTTGATGAACGTTTTCCTTGTGAAGATGATTGACTATTTTGCGGTCTAAAAGTAATCGATACTCTTTTTTTCTTTGGTATCGCTTCTTCCTTTGATTCTGCTTTCGCTTCAACTTTTTCTTCTTTTGCTTTTACTTCTTCTTTTGGCTTCGCTTCTGCTTTTGGTTTTGCTTCTGCTTTTGGTTTTGCCTCTGTTTTTGTTTCTGCTTTTTCTTCCGTTTTAGTTTTTGCCTTCGCTTTAGGTTTTGCCTCAGCCTTCACTTCTGCCTTTTTTTCTGTATCAGCCTTTTTTGTTTTTGTCACTTTTAGTGCTTTTTCTTCGCTTTCGCCTTGTATAATATCTTGTTTCTTATCTTTGTTTTCTGCCATTAATTAGAACCTCCGTCTTTTTGTGAAATTGTAGTTGAATCCTCTTGTTGATTTCGTACTTGTGCTATTTTAATAGCAAATTGTTTTGCAAAGCCTGGATCTGTGATGACAAGGGATGTTCTGAATTGTTTCCCTAAAATCTGTCCTAGCTCTTCTTTTGTGAATTCTTCGTAAATGGGTACTTTATAAAATTCACATTTGTTATAAAAAAGTTTTTTGGTATTATTCGATGCATTGGTTGCTACAAAGGTGCAGGCTGCGTGGCCAGTTTGTATAGCCCTTTCACTTGCAAATTCTCCACTTTGTACTTTTCCTGCTTTCATCGCCAAACCGATTAATGATAATATTTTATGTTTTTGCAAGCTGTCTCATCTCCTCACTTAATTGGTCATACACGTCCTTGGAAACTGCGCATTTAAAAGAGCTTTCGATCCCTCTTGATTTAACAGCTTTTTCAAAACACTCGATTGAAAGGCATAGATAAGCACCACGTCCGTTTTTCTTTCCAGTTGTATCAATAATAATTTCATCCTCTGGCGTTTTTAAAATACGAACCATTTCCTTCTTGCGTTTTTGTTCTCTACATCCAATGCATTGCCTTAGTACTTCTTTCTTTTTTATTGCCACTTAAAATCACATCCTATCTTTATTCTTCGATTTCCTCATCAACATTGGTTTCTTCTACGATTTCATCAACTTCTTCGTAATCATCATAACCTTCTTCATATTCTTCTTCATATTCTTCTTCATATTCTTCTTCGTTGAACTTTTCTTCATAACCTTCATATTCGCCATCATAATTAAATTCGTCGAACAATCCAAGTTCGTGCGCTTGTGATTCGCTTTTGATATCAATTTTATAACTCGTTAATTTTGCTGCTAAACGTGCATTTTGACCTTCCTTACCAATCGCTAATGATAATTGATAATCCGGAACAATTACAAGAGCACTCTTTTCATCCTCATCTGCCATAACACCAATTACTTTTGCTGGGCTAAGGGCATTTTCAATAAGAAGCGCTGGATTTTCATTCCACATAATAATGTCGATTTTTTCACCTTGCAATTCATCTACCACAGCATTAACACGAATTCCGTTTTTTCCGACACATGCACCGATTGCATCAACATCTTCATCCGCTGACCACACTGCCATCTTCGTTCTTGATCCTGGCTCTCTCGCAATTGACTTAATCTCAACGGTTCCGTCTTGAATTTCTGTTACTTCGCTTTCGAATAAACGTTTCACAAAATCTGGATGTGTTCTCGAAACTAGAATACGTGGTCCTTTTGTTGTTTCTTTTACTTCCACAACATACACTTTAATTCGGTCCGAGATACTGAGATTTTCTGATTTCACCATTTCGTTCTCATTTAAAACAGCATCTGCTTTTCCTAAGTTGATACTTAAGTTTTTGCCAAGGCGACGTTGTACGGTTCCTGTTACAATGTCTTTTTCTTTTGCAAAATATGTATTGAATAATGATCGTCTTTCTTCTTCATTTATTTTTTGTAAAATAACACTTTTTGCGTTTTGTGTAGCAATACGACTAAAACTTTTTGACTCTACCTTGAAATTCATTTTGTCGCCAACACTCATTTTAGCATTTAATTTTTGTGCTTCTTCAAGAGAAATTTGCTCCACAGGATTTGTAACCGTTTCTACAACTTCTTTTTGTAAATAAACAAGAAATTCACCTGTTTCTCTATCAACCTTCGCTTGAATTTTATCGGTTGATCCAAAATGCGTTTTCGAAGCCTTTACAAGTGAGTTTTCAATTGCCTCAAATATTATTTCTTTTTCAATCCCTTTTTCTTTTACGACTACCTCTAATGCGTCTAGTAATTCTTTGTTCATTTCATTTGCTCCTTATCAAATTTATATATTGTATCGTTAAAAATCGAATTGTAAACGGATAATGGCAATGCTTTTTCGGTCGAATGTTTTTAATTCTCCCGATTCAAGTATAATCGTTATCTCCGTATCGTTAAATGATTCTAGCTCTCCCAAAAATTCCTTTTGTTTGTCAATTGGTTTATACAATTTTACTTCTACCGCTTCACCAATTGATTTTTCTAAATGCTTGTCTTTTTTTAATTGGCGACCAAGCCCTGGGGAACTTACTTCTAAAATATAACTTTCCTCGATAAATTCATCCGTATCTAGAATCTCTGATAAAGAACGGCTAACGATTTCACAATCTTGTATGTTGATTCCATCTTCCTTATCAATATAAATTCTCAAATACCATGTTCCAACCTCTTTTATGAATTCCACATCATATAATTCATATTGGAACCTCTCTAATATAGGTTCTAAAAGTTTTGAGGTCTTTAGTTCGTATTGTTGCGCTCTTGACATATTTTCTCCTCAGCATAAAATAAAGTGGACATTTTCTGTCCACTTCAAAACTAAAACGATATACTAAAGAGTATACTCTTATTAAAAACCGTTGTCAACCCCCTTTTTTCAAGGAAATCACTGCGTTTTCAATTTGTTTTTTGCCACAACCTATGCTATAATTCATAAAGGACTTTAGTACAGGAGGTTATTATGAATAAATTTGATATTATTATTATTGGTGCCGGGCCATCCGGGATTTTTTGTGCCTATGAGTTAAAAAATAAGGCTCCTCATTTAAACATTCTTATGATTGAAAAAGGACGCAGCATTGAAAAACGCCGCTGTCCAAAACGTGATACAAAAGTATGTGTTGGATGTAAACCATGCGCGATTACAACTGGTTTTGCTGGCGCTGGTGCTTTCTCAGATGGAAAACTATCTTTATCACCCGATGTAGGTGGCAATCTTCCCTCTATTTTAGGATACGACGAAACACTAGCATTGCTAAAAGAATCTGATGATATTTATCTTCGTTTTGGCGCTGATAAAAACGTTTATGGTATAAACAAAACACAAGAAATTCGAGAAATCCGCCGAAAAGCAATCAATGCAAACTTAAAATTAGTCGAATGCCCTATTCGTCATCTTGGAACCGAGGAAGGTTATAAAATTTACGGACGATTACAGACTCATTTATTAGACGAAGGCGTTCAAATTGAATTCAATACAATGGTTGATGACATTATTATTGAAGACGGTATAGCGAAAGGCGTTAAGACAAACAAAGGCGATACGTTCTATGCTGATGAAATCGTAAGTGCGATTGGTCGCGAAGGAACCGAGTGGTTTAGCCACATTTGCAAAAATCATGGCATTGAAACACAAGTAGGAACCGTTGATGTTGGCGTTCGTGTTGAAGTACGCGATGAAATTATGGAATTTTTAAATAAAAACTTATATGAAGCTAAGCTTATTTATCATACACCTACTTTTGACGATAAGGTGCGTACATTTTGTACAAATCCATCTGGTGAGGTTGCTACCGAATATTATGAAAATGGTCTTGCCGTTGTCAATGGTCACGCTTACAAATCAGCCAAGTACAAAACGAACAATACCAATTTTGCACTATTGGTATCAAAAAACTTTACGAAACCATTTAAGTCACCAATTGAGTACGGCAAGCACATCGCTCAATTAAGCAATATGCTTTGTGACAACAAGATTCTTGTTCAAACATTTGGAGATTTTCTAAGAGGTCGTCGTACCACAGAAGAACGCTTATGTCGTAACAACCTTGTTCCAACACTAAAAGATGCTGTTCCTGGCGACTTATCATTAGTATTTCCACATCGAATTATGGTCGATATTAAAGAGATGATTTTAGCATTGGATAAAGTTACCCCTGGTATTGCAAGTGATGAAACACTTCTTTATGGCGTTGAGGTTAAATTCTATTCAAACAAAGTCGTTGTTGATAAACATTTTGAAACAAGCGTAGCGCATTTATACGCAATTGGTGATGGAGCTAGTGCCACAAGAGGCTTACAACAAGCTTCAGCCAACGGATTAAGCGTTGCTAGAAGTATCATTGCTAAGATGGGTTAAGTCCCGTAACTTATAACAAAAAAAGTAAAACCTCTCAATTACACTTGCTAATTGAGAGGTTTCTTATGATATTTATAATTTCTTAATGTTTAAAATGTCTCATACCTGTAAATACCATAGCGATACCATATTCGTCACACTTATCAATTGATTCTTGATCACGAACACTTCCGCCTGGTTGAATAATCGCTGTAATTCCTGCTTCATGTGCTGCTTCAACGCAATCTGAAAATGGGAAAAATGCATCTGACGCTAATACGGCACCCTTTGTAGCATCTTCTCCAATCAGCGTGTCTGCATGTTCAAAACATTGCTTTGTTGCCCAAATTCGATTAACCTGTCCTGGGCCAATACCGCAAGTTTGCTTATTCTTTACGACAGCAATACCATTTGATTTTACGAACTTCACAACACGCATACCAAATTTCATATCTTCTAACTGTTCATTTGTTGGTTGTGTTTTTGTTACCACCTTAAAATCATCTTCGTTGTAAATTTCACTATCAATTGTTTGAACGATCAAACCGCCATTTACTTTCTTTAAGTCATATGCAGTTGCTGGCTGCATCACATCGATATTTTCCAATTCTAATACGCGAACATTTTTCTTAGCGCATAAAATCGTAAGCGCCTCCGCTTCATATGCAGGTGCAACAATAACCTCTAGGAAAATGCTTGCCATTTCTTTTGCCATCTTAGCAGTTACCATGCGGTTACACACCACAATACCACCAAAAATCGAAACCTTGTCCGCTTGATAGGCTTTCGTCCAAGCTTCTTCTATCGTTGTAGCACTACCAACGCCACATGGATTACCATGTTTACAAGCCACAACCGTCGCTTCAGTGAATTCCTTTAATAATTCTAGGGCACCGTTTGTATCGTTAATATTGTTAAAGGACAGCTCTTTTCCATTAAGTTGTTTTGCATCAACCAATGATCCAATTTGTTTTTCTACTTCACGATAAAATGCTGCTTTTTGATGTGGATTTTCGCCATAACGCATATCTTGTACTTTCTCAAATGTCATCGTGAATGTTTCTGGAAGTGAATCGTCTTTGCGTTCTGCCTTTAAATACTTTGCAATCATCGTATCATAATGCGCTGTATGCATAAATACTTTTTGCATCAAATAAAACTTTGTATCAAGTGATACCTTTCCGTGTTCTTTTAGTTCATTAAATATAATGGCATAATCACTAGGATCAATAATAACCGCCACGTCCTGATAATTTTTTGCGGCAGCACGCAACATCGTAGGTCCACCAATATCAATATTTTCTACGGCATCTTCTCTCGTCACGCCATCCTTTAAAATGGTTTCCTTAAATGGATACAAATTAACAATCACAAAATCAATGGTTTCAATTCCTAACTCTGCAATTTGTTTCATATGCTCTGGGTTCTCTCTCATCGCCAACAATCCTGCATGAACAGTAGGATGCAATGTCTTCACTCTACCATCTAAACATTCAGGAAAACCTGTTAAATCAGAAATTTCAATTGCCTTAACGCCTTCTTCTTTTAACTTTTGATACGTTCCACCTGTTGAAATAATTTCAATTCCTAAACCAACCAATTCTTTTGCTAACTCAACAATTCCTGTCTTATCAGACACACTAATTAATGCACGCATTTTTTACTCTCCTTCTTGATTATAGGTCTACCATTCGATTTTATCCCTGTCCACAATGAATGTCAAGTTGTATCAAAAAAGAAACCCACAAAGTCCAAAGACTTTGCAGATTTCTTATTTTAAACCTCCCAAGGAAGTCCCCCGCCTCTTAGGCGGTGGGTGGAACTTCCTTGTTTCAGTGGGAGCTCAAGCTCCCACTGAAATAGCAGCGAAGCTGCTGGGAGTTTACGAGGAAGTAGCGAAGCGGATTTCGAGTATCCGCATCGACACTCATTTTCGTAAATTATTTTACAAAGTAGTTATCAAGAGCATCTTGAACAGCATTTTTATATGTTTCTGCAAATTGTGCAGGTGTATACGTACCATTCATAATCTCGATCATAGAGATACCAGCATTGATATTTCCCCAAATATCGAAGTTTTCTTTCTTACCTTCTTGAACAGTAAATTCGAAATTCTTTCCATTTGTTTTGTCATTATCAACAGCCCATGTTTCAGCCCACTCTGTATCATCACGTAGTGCGATATCAAAAGCATACCAGTTAACCCAATCATAATATGCATTGTAAACTGTAGCAGGATCTTTTGTTCCAGCAGGAATCATCATATAGTTACCAGCAACCGCATATCCAGGGTTTGAAAGAGCGTTTCCTGAAGGACCACAAGGCCAAGGAACCAAACCAACATCAAATGGGATATCTTCTGGAGTTTCATAATTGTTTGAGAAAATCCAGTTAGCACCAATAAAGAACACGATTTCTTGATCTATGAAACAGAAGTTGTTAATATCCCAATCTTCTTCATTCCAAGGTCTAGCTGTTTTATCTACATTGTAAATATCGTAGAATAATTGCAATACTTCAATTGTTGCATCTGAGCTCAATGCTTCTGTTGGGCCAGTTGCGATACCAGTAGCATTTGACATCATTAATTGGTTAAGTGCATTTGTCCAGAATCCACCAAAACCATATTGGTCAGTAGCTCCATCGCTATCTTTGTCAATTGTAAGAGTTTTTAATTGCTCTTTCCATTTTGCCCATGTCCACTCACCTTTATCATAAAGCTCTTGTGGATCTTCTAAGCCAGCAGCATCAAGAATTGTCTTGTTGTAAGCTAATAAATAGGAACCTGTGTTTGTTGCATTTCCAGCGAAAAGATATGCATCATCCATACCCATTGCTGACATATCTAGATATTTCATAACAATTTGATCTGCGAAGATATCACTATCTTCATCTTTTATAAATTCTGATAATGGCATAGCTAAATTATTAAGCGCTGCTGGGATACCAAATTGTAAATCTACTTGATAAATATCACAGTCAGGTGTTCCTGCAAGAATTGATGTGTTAATTGATTCAATAACACCATCCCATGTTAAGTTTTCAAAATATAATTCGATATTATACTTTTCTTCAACTGCTCTCATATTTGCAAGTTGCATTTCTGCATGCTCAATATTTGATACAGATGGATTATCGTTGATATCTGTGTGTGCTGATGTGTAGTATTGTTCAAACCAAGTACCAATTGTGATTTTTCTTTTGTTATTGCTTGGTTTGTTATCTGTTTTGTTAGCTTCTGTTGCATTTGGTGCTTTTGTAGAAGTTTTTTTATCCTCTTTTTTACAACCAGCTACAGAAAAAATCATTACACTTGCCAATGTGATTGCAAGAATTCTTTTTAGATTTTTCATTATTATTTACGCCTCCTATTATTCTGGTAATTTTCCGATTGTAACACGATCAATTTTTTGAACCTTGCCTGTGTCAGCGATTCCCATGATTGTGAAACGTTTATGCCAATCATTATCTCCACCGAACATTTCTGCAACATCATCAAATTTAATTTGGAAAATTGTATATGTTTCGTTGATCTTCATGTTATATACTCTTGCGATATTTTTGTTATATTCTGATTTTCCGTCTGCTGTCTCTTTTGATTTAATTCTCTCATATGGAAGAGCTGGTAAATCAATATCATCAACTGGATAATATTGCAATGTCAAAGACATAGGAACAGGGATTTCGCCGAAAATAACTTGTTCAGGATCATATTCTTCTACTACCGAATAAATAGTCATAACAGAGCCTGGTCCAAAATCATCTGCATTGTATGTAGGTGTTTCTGTTCCTTCAACAAATGTAATTCCACCATTGAACCACCATCCGCCGTTTGTTTCACCATCCATACCTTTAAGGTCGATTTCGTTCTCAGGTTTTACAACGCCATTTGACCAATCTAATGAACCATATCCTTTTGGTCCTTCAAATTCAGCACTTTCATTTGCAATGGCAATTTCTTCGCCATTTCCATCAAGGAAAATAATATTGTCAATATACATTGTAGCTGGAGAATCTGTATAATCATCTACTTCTTTCGAAATTTCGATGATATTTTGTGCATTTGCTACGAAAGGTGTCTCCGTATCTTTAATCTCATATTTGATTGTTTTTGGATTCGCTGACTCTTTGTATAAAGACCATCTTTGTGATTCTTGAACGATCTTGCCTTCTGAATTTGTTACATAAGCGTAAATAGAACCAGAAACTGCTTTAAATGAACCATCTTCTCTCTCGATAGCCATATCAAGTGTAATTGTTTTTACATCAGCAACTTTGTCGCCTAATAAACTTGATATATCAATACCGAGATATGTTTTTCCTAATTCACCTTTAATCTTTAGTGCCTTTGAACCTAAATAATCTGCAACCGATATTTCTGGTGCGTTTGCATCACCCTTTGTTGTGTTTAATTTGATAAATGAATAACTTCCATTTTCAAATCCAACATAGAATCCTTCTTCTACGTCATGAGCAATCGGGCTGTTTGCCCCTGTTGTTGGTACTTCGGTCTTTGGTGCTTCTGTAGTATCATTTCCAGCAGGTTTTTTAGTTCCTTTCGGATCTTCTTTTTTACATCCTACTAAAGAAAAAGATAACACGATTGCAAGACCAAAAGCAACTAGCTTTTTAGTTTTAATCATTTTCTTTCCTCCTTTTGCCTTTTGGCTAATTGTTGCAGGTCGAACGCCTACTATCATAGTGTTATTATAGCACATCTTTTTTTATCCTACAATACCACTTCTTTCAACACCTTCAATAAAAAACTTTTGTAAAACAACATAAATCACGATAACAGGAAGCATAATTAATAAAATTCCTGCATAGTTATAAAGTTGAACAATTGAAGGGTCTTTTATTTGATCGACGGCACTAATCGTCGCTGCAAGTGAAGATATTTTTTTACTAATTACGATATTGTCTGGTATTAAAAATAGTTTAGCATAAAACAAGTCATTGTATTGCCATACCAATGAAAATACCGCTACCGTAATAACTGATGGAATAGCATTTACTAGCATGATTCTAAAGTACGTATACCACATTCCTGCACCATCCACAAAGGCTGCTTCCTCGATTTCTTTTGGAAGCCCTCTAAAGAATTGGTTGAAAATATAGATAAATAATCCCGCTCTTAACCCGCATCCAAACAATGTCATTAAAATCATCGGGAATGGAGAGTTCATCAAGTTAATGGGGGCACCTCGAATCGCTGTAATAATTCCGAAAATATCGAATTGTCTAAATGTTACGTATAAAGGTAACATAATTGTATTAGAAGGCAAAATAATCATAACTACTACTAAGCCAAATAATACTTTTTTAAATGGAAAATCAAAACGAGCAAAACCATATCCAACCATCGAACAAATAAGAACTTGTAGAATCATAATTGTTCCATCGTAAATCAAGATATTGCGCAAGCCCTTCCAATAATCCAAACGAAGAATAGCTAATTTGAATCTTTCTAATGTCGGATTTTGTGGAATAACATATACCATTGGATTATATTTGTCGGCATTTGAGAAAAATGCACTACTTATAATACCAATCAATGGACCAATAATGATATAACTAATTCCAACAATAATGACAATTCGGAATAAGGTCATCAGAAAGTTTTTTGACATAGTAATCGCTTTATTCCGATCGTTTGCAAATTGGCGATCGTCTTTGATTTCTTGATACTTTTGCTTTATATCTGTTATAAAACTCATGATTTTCCTCCTTCCTAATTATAATAGAATGTTCGTTTTGAAATGATCGCACAAACAATCAATAGTGCCGAACAAATCACCACCGTACTGACGACGGACATTGCCGAACTGTATCCGTATTGCATATTCGTAAACGCCGTATCTTGCGACAGTTTAATAATATCACTACTGATAAAACTATCAACAACCGTATATACAAGATTCGTGATAATGTGCGGTGTTACCATCGGGAATGTTACCTTCCAGAATGTCTCATAGCCTGTTGCACCTTCGATTTTTGCTACCTCATAAAGAGAGGATGGAACCGATTGAAGGGCAGCAATAAAGATAACAATTTGAACTCCCGAAAGAGTAACAATATCATTTAGTCGTCCTACCGCACCAATAATATAAGTCACTAGCTTTTCTGGCAATGCAATATCCATAAAAATACTCATGAAGAAATCAACATTTGTTGTCGAAGATGCTGCATTTGCCATTTCTGTTGATGTTGCTGAAACACCGCCAGCCATAAGCTCTCTCGCCATTTGTAAGGAACCTTGAATTGCTTCCGAATTCAGAATAACTGGCAAGAAGAAAATAGCTCTTACAAGTGTACGACCAGGAAACTTTTTATTTAGTAATAAGGCTATAAACAAACTAAAGAAAATAATAAGTGGAACATCAATAAACATATTCATCATTGAGTTTGTGAATATTTGATTGAATGTCGCATGTTCGCGGAACAAATACAAGAAATTATCAATTCCATTAAATGAAGTTGTATAACCTTTTCCTGCCGAGGTCGCACCAACAACTACATCTGACATACTAAATTGTAATGTCATTGCAATGCTTCTTACATAGAAGAAGGCAAATCCTATTAACCACGGAAGAATAAACAATAACCCAACTATGGCTCTTTTACGTTTTATCGTCATTATTTAACCCCCTCTACATAATATGAATTTGGTTCTAAAGTAATTGCGCCATCAACCTTTTTAACGTCTGACTTATTTACATAAATAACAACATCATTGCTGTACGTTATTTTTGTAAAATCCTTTGATAATAGCTCATGTTTTTTAATGGTTGCATTTGAAACTGGTTTCAATGCCTCATTTACCTTTTGGTAAATATCAATTGCATCTTGTTTCCATGTATCAAATGTTGTTGCATAAAAACGATTTAAGCCCGTATATTTCATTTCGCTTGCACTCTCATATGTAAATACAAAATGAGGTGCACATCCTGCTTCAACCATTTCAACAACCGTTTTTTCTGGATCATAAGCACTATCAAGGTTCGCGGTAGCACCTGCGTAATCTATACAACCATGAACTAACATTTCATAAAATGGTATGTATTCATCAATTACATAATAGGAATTATGCGCCGTTGGTAAATTGATTATATCATCTGCATATTTAAGTGCGTACGCATTTGGCTGACTAATCAACATATCCATTCCTAACTCATTCAACTTCTCAAATTGTCCAAGAACAATATCTTCTGCCTCTAATCGACTAATCACTTCTGTTCGTTTTTTGTCAGATTGTAGTGAGCTACCTAAATCACGCAAGCCGATTCCCGTGAAATCATAATCCGTAATTTTGTTTGCAAACTTATCAACATATCGTACTAGGAATTTAGGAGAAATTAAATTATAAAGCGTTTCCCGATACCCTAGCGATGCGGTTTTGCGTGTTGTAATTGGACTAAGTTGACCAAATGTTGCTGTATAGCCGCCAGCAAAATAACGAGACGTTTCTTTTGTTTCTTGATATCGTTTCGAAATATAGGTAATTTCTTGGAATGCTACATCGCCATAAAGCTTTCCGCCATTCGACTCTAGCATTTCTTTTAAGCTACTTATGTCTTTTTTACTTCCAAGCTTTTTCACTAATTTAAGCTTATCAACCACATCATGGTAATAACCACCATTCATCCAGCCTTGATAATTCATAACGACATTATTAACATTGGCTTCACTAAATTGTGTCACCATATCCTTCGCCTGTTCAAATGTTGTCATAGGGAATACTTGCAAATACTGAACGCCGACAAAGTTAGCTGATCGTTTTACACCTCCGATAACATCCATATAAAACGGAATATCTTTTGCTTCTGTCAATAATGCTAACTTTCCTTCGTCAATTAACTTATTGCGATAATAATTCGCCATTCCAGAATAATCAGACTCTTCTTTTTCTAGCAAAGCATAATTAATTGTAATATTACAATCGTATATCTTTTTTTCAGATAACGGTAGTGATGATTCATTTCCCGTTACACCAAACATCGCTAATGTATCTGTTCCACGCACAACAAATGTAAAGTTTGCGTAGTTATATTGATGAATATTGCCCGATACGCCAGCCGTTAGTGATGCAAGTGGTGCGCCATCCTCGATAACGGCAAAAATACCGTACTCTTCTTTTTGAATTCCGAAGATTGGTAATCTTGCTTTCTCCGAAAGCTCTGCCTGCTCATAACTTTCTTGCAATGGGTCATTTCCATAAATAAATTGTTGATACATACTTGATGTCGTTTTTCCATTGTTAAAATGGATAATCGAGCCTGAACCATTTGGAACAATTAAGTTTCCATCTTCTGTATTGAATGCTGCACCGAAGAATGGTAAAATCGTCACTTTATTAATATTGATTCCACCTGTTTCTTTGATTTGGCTTGTAGGACATACAACCTTAAGTCCCTCGTCAGTTAGACGATATTCAAGTGTCACAGAAATTGTTGCTGGAATTTCATATTCTTGCTTTGTTTCTTCCATATCTTTTACATAATCTTCTTCTGTATATCCAGCTGTAGCAAAGTATTCCTTTAATTTTCTAAGAACAGAACCACCTTTTGCTCCCGCTGTGATTTCATATACATCTGTCTTTTTATTTAAGATATAGCGATTTTTGATGTACTTGATTATTGTAGTAGCTTCTTTTTCATCAAGTGCCTTTGTTAAATTTCCAAACACCCATTCCATTCTTTCGTTTGAAATACCGGTTGGAACAATACCAGTTGGACTATCTGTCTTACCAAATAGATAAACCGTTCTAAATCCATTTTCAATACTTTCAAATGAAAATTGATTGTAGTTAATTGCATATTCTTTGGAATTATACGTTGCTTTTTGTCGAGACACCGAAATAATATCGATGATTAATTGTGACTCAAGCAATGCTCTATTTCCCGGATTAACAATCGTATCTTCGTCTATATTTTGAGGATTTGAATAAGTTGTTGTGTGATTGCGTTTATCATAAATCGCCATAGACGCATCTTCTTTTTTAAGATACAACATAAAATTCTCATTTTCAGTGACTAAGACCATGCCTTCAACGGCTTTTGTCGAATCATTGATTGCTTTAAATTCTGTACCTGGCTCATATTCTGTTTTGCGAATGTATTGTTTGTAATCGTCGTATGCCCAATAGTGTACAACATAGTACGCCGCGTAACTGATTACCGCAACTAGAAGAATTGCGACTACAGAAAGAATAATTTTTTTACTGAGTTTCATTTTTCTCCTCCTATACTCGGTTAATCAATTCTGAATAAATACTATAGCCAAATCCATAAACACCATTTATTAAAGACACTAACATAAGTAATACGAATAAAATAATAAGTATCGCAACAAATGTTAATACAACTGTCCAAAATGTTTTTCCAAATGTGTAATTATGAATTGTCATAATACCAATAACAAGCAACATCACTGTCCACGCCGTTCCAACAGTGATAAGAAGTGTGTAAAACCCTTCTTCTTTTGCAGCAACGATTTGTGAAATAATTGTTGCAGGAATATATGTCAAAATCAATGGAACAAGTGAATAGCCAATAACGGTAATAATATCTTTAAATCGCCCTTCGCCGCCCATCAAGCATGTGATTGACCAATTGGCAACAGCGAATAAGAATACCAGTAGAAAAATCGCTTGTAATTCTGAAAGGCTATCTACATTTCTTGGATCAACATCATTCACAACAAAACTTGCATACAAACGGTTTAATGAATAAGACAAGCTAAACAATGCAACACAGATAAGCGAAATAAGTACACTTCCTTCTGCGCGATGTCGAATTTCATAAAAACCATCTACTGGATGTGATAATACGTAAAAGAGATATAAAAACTTGCGTTTTGAAAAATGCTTATTCATGTAATTGTACCCCTTTCACTTTTCTTTTTTTAACAATTTTATAGGCTGACATGCCGATAATAATAACAACCGCACCCGTCATAAAATAATTCAAATTTTCTTTTAGTACTTCATTTCGATACCGTTTAAAGGCAATTGAGTAATATTTCTTACTCATTCCAAGCTTTAAGAATTTCATTGCTTGTGTGTTCTCACCTGAAGAAAGATAGGCTTTTCCGATACCAACATTTGCTAACTCATTATTTTCATCGTATTTCAAAACTTCTTTCCATTTTTCAACGGCTTCTGTCTCATCACCATCAAAGCGAAGCGCTACGGCCTCATTGATTAGTTTTCCGTAATGAGTCACTTCGAAAATAATAATTTCCTTACGGTCCGCATCAAGTACTAGCATTTTTCCATTATGCTCTTCAATAGCTGTTGGAGAACGGAACGTTCCTTGCTGTGTTCCTTTTCCTCCGAATACATATAATAGACTACCTTCATTGTCATATGTAAAGATTCGACCACGAGCATTGTCAATCATAGAATACATACCATTGCCACGATATAAGCAATCTAAAATGTAGGAGCTGTTTTTAGCATTTAAATCACCAGCGAGATTTGAATTTTCACCCTTTTTAATAACATCTTCACCTTTTGGATTCAAGCGCTTAATTGCTTGTGTTCCTGTTGTGTTGATGTAGGAAGCATATACAAATCCTTCTGGATCAATATCAATTCCCGTAAATTCTGTGGCAATAAATAAATTTTGTTTGCTACGCTGGGTTTTTGTCGAAAATCTTCTCCAAAACTTTTCTTGTGCCGTAATCGTTACATTGATTGTTCCGAAATATTGAAGGAAGTTGCAATTGGAATCGAAAACCATGATTCCTTCGATTTTTCCAGATGCAATAACGTAAATACGGTCTGCATAATCAACAATAACCTTCATCGGACTAAAAATAAAATCAGTTGTAAAGCTTTCAGATTTTGGATCTCTAATTTGCTTTATAAATGTAATAGAAGCTAAGTTCTCTCCATCGTATTCTGGCTGAAATACTAATACACGATTATTTTCTGTATCGGCAATATATAGTTCGCCTTTGTCCGAAATACAAACACCTTTTGGATTTTTTAGAGTTGTTGAATCAGGATTTCCAACAACTGGTGGCTCTACCTCTTCTGATTCATCTTCACTAGGAGCTTCCTCTGGATTTTCCATTGATGCTGGTTGTGCTTGTGCTGTCGCTGCAAGTACGCCCGTATTGTTCTTTGGCAAATTACTAAGTTCTAAAGTAGATGCTTCTTCTGTCTCATCTGTTGTAGATGCTTCTTCTGTTTCCTCTGTTGAGGTTTCGATTTCTTCGGTAGAAGTGCTTTCACTAGAAGCCTCATCACTAGAGTTTTCTTCGCTTGATGCCTCTTCACTTGAAGGAGTTTCGGGAGTGGTTGGTTCAGCGCTATCTTTTCTATTTTGATATCCAATCCAATCACCATCAAATTCATCATATGAAAATGTTCCATCAAAGACGAATTCATCAATAATACCAATGATTTTTTCGTATTTTCCATCCATTATAATGATGCGATTGTTTCCTGAATCAGCAATATAAATACGATCCTCTTGGTCAATACACATATCCTGAGGTACATTAAGTGGTTTCATTCCATAGTCAAGTAAATTCACTGAACCACTTGGGACATATGCTGCTGGTGTAAACACCAAATCTTCTCGATAATCAAAAGAATAGGTATCATATGGTAAATATACATTTGCCATAACGCATGTTGCATTAACCAACATAAAAAGTGCTAAAACAGAAGCAAATATTCTTATTTTATTCTTTTTCATATACCCTCCTATTCTTTCATTCCTGATGTCGTCATCGTCTCTAAAATTTGACTTTGACAAATCAAGAAAAATGTAATGGGAATTGCTGCGATAATAAATTGTACTGCGGCAGCGGCACCCGCTCTTGCTGCACCACCGGCAACAATGTTTTGTAGCGCGAATTGTACAGGTTTTAATTGTTCACTTCTAAGATACGTCGCACCTGTATTTCCCCACATCTGTTGGAATTGGAAAATCGCAAGTGTCAACCACGCTGGCTTTACATTCGGCATAATAATGGTTCTAAATACACCAAACTCTGTTGAGCCATCTAATCGTGCCGATTCAATCAGCGAATTAGGTATTTGCTCCATAAACTGCTTCATTAAGTAAAGACCCATACCAAATTGCCACGCTGGCAGAATTAGTGCTAAATATGTATTGTTGATTCCTAACCAAGAAATAATCATATAGTTTGGAATTTGTTGAACTTGCCAAGCAAACATCATCGATAAAACGATTAAGCTAAACAAGAATTTCTTGCCTGGGAAGTCATGCTTTGCTAATGGATATGCTGCTAGCGAAGCAAGCATAACGTGTCCCACGGTTCCAAAACCAGTAATAATAATGGTATTTAAGATATATCTCGAAAATGGAACCCATGTGTTATTCATTAAGACAAATAAGTCCGTAAAGTTGTCGAAGCTAGGATTCTTAACGAATATTTTAGGTGGGTATTGGAATATTTCATCCAACGGTTTTAATGCGTTATTAACAATCATAACTAGTGGCAACGCCATCAATATTCCGCAAAAAATCATACAGATGAATAAGAACATATTACCGGCTCTTGAACGGTTTACTTGCTTTTCGCGATGAAAAGTCTTACGTAATCTTTGTTTAAAAGTCATACTTATTCACCCACCCTTCTTAGAATTCTTTGAACGAGTTTATTCGTTCCAACCATCAACAAGAATAAAATCGTCGCAATGGCGGAGGCATAACCCATTTCAAAACGAACCGTTCCATAATCTAATAAGTGTGTTACAACGGTAGCACCCGCATAGTTGACGGATGGATTACCTGCTAATTGAATGGAAATATCCGCAACAGCAAAGGATTGTGTAATTTGCATAACCGCACCGAACATCAACTGTGGCTTCATTGATGGCAATGTGATAAACCATAATTCTTGCCAACGATTTTTAATACCATCCATCGCACCAGCTTCATAAAGTGATTTATCAACGGTTTGAAGACCTGCGATAAAAGAAAGGAAACCAGTACCAAGACTTAACCATAATTGAACGACAATCAAAATTGGCAATACATATTTTTCTGTCTTCATCCAAAGGATTGCATTGTTAATGAAATTGTACTTCAATAAGAAACCATTTAGGTAGCCGTATCGGTCACCAGTTAAAATAATTGTCCAGATCAAATATGCTTGACCACAAATTGATGGCGCATAGAAAATCAATGTTAGGAAAGCTCTAAGTTTTCCTTTGAATTCGTTGATAATCCAAGCAAATAACAAACATAAAATATAACTAAATGGACCTGTGATAACTGCGAAGAATAGTGTATTCTTCAATGCAATTAAGAAAATATCATCTTCTAAAAATAGCTTTAAGTAGTTACTCCAACCAATAAATTGAGGAGCCTCAAGCATATTAAAGTAAGTAAAGCTAAGTCCCATTGATACTAATACTGGCGCAATTGAAAAGATTAAAAACAGTATAAAATATGGAGCTATCATAACATAGCTGATTTTATTGGCTGCAATTCGTTTGCGTACCGTATTGTTCTTTTTGACGTTTTCTAAAATATCATCATACGATGTTGCCATATACTCATCCCCTCTCACTTAAAATTGCTTTTGACATAAGGCATGCCAAACTCAATTCTCTTATACCGAATTTCTTCGTTGATGGAGTTAACTTGTTCTGTTAGCTCTTCTCTTGGTGTCGCTGAATCTGTTTTTGTTGTTACCGCATAAAATGCATTGTTAACGCATCGCCATGTAAAGTAACCACCTGGTACTTGCGGAACACCTCGTACACTTTCAAATTGTTTCAATAACGCTTTTTTGTCAACTGTATTCCAAGCTAGTTGCTCAAATGCCTCAAGGTTTGCCGTAGCAACACGTGCTGCAGGTCCCATCAAGCTTTCCATTTCGCGACCATAATTTGTTTGTGTTTCCGTAGATGTCCACCATTTTAGGAATTCCCATGCTGCTTCTTTATGTTTTGATTTCTCCATAATGACACAAGCCGTTCCTGTACAACCCAATTCATAATTGACACTTCCGTCTTCTTGAACGGTTCCAGGAATCGGAGCAATCCCCCACAAACCTTGAATATCTGGTGCTGAAACCTGTAAGTTATTATATGTCGTATAATCGGCAATAATTAATGGTGCTTCTCCCGTACGGAAACGTTGGTCAACAGATGTTTCTTTGTCTAACTTATAATCCGTATAGAACTCACAATATTTCTTAAATGCTAAAATACCTTCTTCGCTATCTAAGTTCGATAACATGGCATTGTCTTTATAGTAAGAACCACCATTTTGGTACAAAAGCATCGAGAATACTTGATCACTTGGAATCATACCAAATTCCATATAGTTTTGGCTAAGTTTTGCCATCGCTACTTTTACTTCATCCCATGTCGTTGGAACTTCCATCTCTAATTCTTTCATGATATCTTTTCGATAGAACATCATTAAGAATTGTTGTGTTTCTGGCAATGCATATGTCGCATCTTCATATTCAAAGGCTTCCATTGCACTCGGTGTGAATCGCGATTTAATATCTTCTAAGTCTTCAAATTGTGATAAATCTGCCACCGCATTACGAAGTCCGTAATTCATCGGCAAATCATTGGCAACTTGTATCGCAATATCTGGCCCTTGCCCCGCTAATGAGGCCTGTAATAAGGTTCCCATATCTACAAGCATAACATTAACACTAACACCATTAATTGTTTCAAATTTCTGATTAACAAATGTTTTATCAATCAATGCTTTAATAACGTTTGCTTGATCACGGCCAGTACCAATCCATAATGTCAAGGTTTCGATATCCGCATCTTTTTCGGATACATTACCGATTTGGTTGTAATCAATAAAGAATGAATATACTAATCGCTGAATTTCATATGCGAAACGATACCAGAAATTATTTTTCTTTACTTTTATATTCTCTTCTGGTGAATGAATATAAATCGTGTCTAATTGTAATGGCTGCTCACGCACTTGTGTAATCCATGTACCACACGCACGCACATTTGTTTTATAGCTTCCAAGAACTTTTGAAAAACGCTCTTGATCTTTGATCAATTCATCTAATTGGTCACGCATCGTAATAAGAACCGTTTCTTTATCAGATGCTTTTCCAGCCACTCGTTGCAATTCCTTAATTGCTCCATCTAAAATATCTCTAACTTCGATTAACTCGCCTTCAAGATTTGGAATATTTTTTTCAATTTCATAATCACGGAATTCATCTGGTGCTACACCGATGATTCGAATAATATCACGATAAATATCATTTAATAAGGTAAGACTTTCTTGCACATCGCTAATAATGTTGGAAAACTCTCCGAGAACAGCTTCCATTCTGAAGGTATGATGACCTTTCTCTAAATAAATTTTAAATGCTTCACCATCTTTATTTTCTAATGTTTCAAGACGCCAATTTTGCTTATAAGTAAAGCCGTAGTCGCTTAAATCATCAAATAACACTTCATTATCAATTGCAATTTTTCTAGAAACATAAATACCTTTTACGAAATTTTGTTTTGCAAACAGAGAAATATTGTAGAAGCCTGTTTCTTCTACTTCAAAATCCCATTCAATCCATTGACGAACACTCTTCCATGAGTTCCCGCCGATTGTATTATTTAATAATTCTTTTGAACTAGATGGATATACGGACGGTGATGATTGATCTTGGATTGGATATACCATTTGTGAAGACGTTTTTGAAGAATTCTCTGCTTCAATACGAATCATTTGTCCCGACGTATCTTTTGCACCTTTTTCATTCCATTCCTTTAGTCTTTCTTCATAAGAAATGGTTTTCACTTCATTGCTAAGTACAATTTCTTCTAAAAGCATAGGTTCTTTGATTGAAACCAAAGTTAGCGTATGCTTTCCTGGTGTGAGATATACGCATAACTCCTCTGTCTCGTAACCCTCACTATCATAACAATAACTATTTGTCCACTCAGGTTTTTCTTCTTGTGTAGGCTTTAAGTCATTTCCTTGGTTATCTTTTTCCCAAGCAATCACTTCAATTCCACTATCATTAATGTATTTTTTAGAATTTGAATTCACCCAAACGCGATGAAAAGAAACAGTAGCTAATTCTTCGTATGGCAATTCTCCATCAATAAAGAATGCACGTTGAATTTCTGAACTGTTCCCTTCTACTTGTAGATATTTTAATGAAAGATGATAAAGACCTGCCTCTTTTACATCAACTTCATACTCAATCAATCCATTTTCTTCAGATAAAACAGCCTTGTTTTCTTCTCCAGCTTCATTTTTGTCAAGTTTTGGATCGGTATATTTTGCAGGCTCGTCTCCTTTTGTATCACCATTGGTAAAACGAGTATAGTCTGTCGCTGGAATCGTAATTTTGTTCGTAGGATAAGATACCTCCCCTACTTTCGCAAGATATTCATCATAAGACAATACACTATTGTCAATTGAATAGCTTCCGATAATCTCTTCATACTCTTCTAATGTAAGCTCTGCTCCTATCGCATCCTTTACTTGAAATCCACCGAAGAATGTTGTTATTAACATAAGAATCGCCAATGCTAATGAAATACTTTTTCTTCCTTTTGAATAAAAAATCATTCTAACTTCTCCTCCTTATATTTATTCATAGTACCAGGCATCTTCATCTTCTTGTTTAGGTGGCATATATTTTAATAACACCGGTTCAATCAAAAAGGTAGCCAAATAGGTAAGTCCAGCTGGAATAAACAAAATTCCCAGTGGAACAAATTTATATATGATAAATCCTGCTAATAACAAGCCGGAAATCAAAAGAATGGTATGACCTAGGTATTTAAACCCCATGACGACTGATAGCTGCACTTGCTTTTTTGGTGCTAAATCAAATCGCGAAATAACTGGCCACAAGAATGTGATGCTAATGACAAATAGTGTGATCACTGCATTGTACAAAATATGTAGCCAAATGGCGCTTTGCTTTTCTCCTTCACTAACAATCTCTCGATTGATAAAAAACAAAAAGGCAACTCCAATAATGCAGATCGTATAAAGACTTCCCCTTAGGAATGTTCTTTTGAAACTTTTTAAAAATTCACTTGCTGGATATCCTCGTCCACGACGAACAGATTTTATCATGGCATAGTACATAGAAATTGTCGCTGGACCAATTGTAACAATTGGTAAGCAACAAATCAACCATAAAATGTTAACTAATAATGCATGTCCTATCGTATTTAGAAATGTGATAATCGGACCATCTATTTTAAATAATCCCATATCAATCACCTTCCAACGGATATTCTTTAAGATTTGGAAGTTTTGAAAGTGTAATAACACGATCATGAGCATACATTTTTTTCAATAGACTTTCTTCTGTATATTGCTCTGTGATTTCTCGTGAGTTGGAATTTGGAATAACAAATTCACCACCCCATGTAGCAAAAAATCCCCACATAGCACCATCACGAAGAGCTAAATCTGGATCGAATACGGTTCCGTTTTCAGACAGAACAACCATCTTCTTTCCTTGTCCATAATCAACTGCCTCTAGGTATTTATCCACTTGTGATGTATAGACCTTTTCGCCAGCATAAATGTCGACGCCTATCATATCTACATATTCATCACCTGGATACCAATCCTTATCTTCGCCATTCCATAGCCAAATAAGGTTGTTTACTTTGTATGTATTCGTCAACTCTTCATATAGGAGAATCCATAATTTCTTGTATGCTTCACTTCCTGAAGCTCCCCACCAGAACCATCCGCCACTTGCTTCATGTAAAGGTCTAAATAAAATCGGTATATCCTTTTCTTGAAGAATAAGGCATTGCTCTGCAATGCGTTCAATATCGTCTAATAGAAGTTGGTATCCTTCTTTATCTTCACCGTTCATGATTTTCTTCAAATCAATGTTCGTAGCATCGGTATTGAATCCCTTCCACCAAATATCGGTTAAATATTTTTCAGGTGCATTCCAATGCCAGCAAAATGTCACAATGCCACCAAATTTGTCAAATGACGTTGCGTAGGTTGTTGCCTTCGATGTCGAGCCATTTGAAACGCGCGAACCAGAGTACTCAATAAAATCCAATCCCAGAACAGCTGGAAGCTCTCCAGTGGAATTTTTAATAGCTGCAAATTCATTGCTTCCCATACCTTTATCGGCATACTGACCACTCAAAAATGATTCACCATAAATATCAGTTAAGTATTTCATCAATTGTTTTGTGCGCTTTGTTGCGTTAGGATTGATAAGCGTCGCTTCAATATCATAAATCGAGGTATCAAGCGCTTGTGCTTGTGTCACGATTAATTTGTCAAGCGAAACATGTCCCCAAAGCTTTTCGTAGCGAATAATGTGTTCGCCTTTTTCCAAATGAATTTGTTTTGATATGGAATCGGAAAATTTATTCGACTCAACAGAAACTTCCCCGACTTTATTTCCATCAACATAAATTGTATTAGCTTTATAGTCGCCGTTTGTTTTTGAAATAAAATTCAAATCATAAAAACTATCTTGTGTGATTTGGATTTTTATCTCGCAAGCTGAATCATCATTCGTAAAACCACTCACATAACCAAGGCCAGAGTAATCACTTCCTGCTTGTTCTAGCTTAACGCCGCCAAAAAACACCCCTTCTTCTGCTTCGTATTCAGCGGATTCTATAACTAAGCTTACTTCTTCCGTCGTTGCTACCGAAACGGTTGTTTCTAGATGTTCTGTTGTATTACGAATAATCGTTTGTGTAGTTTCTTGAGACGATTCACTTTTGACTTTCGCACAACTAATCAATGAAATAAGCGAAAAGATGACCGCAAAAAATAGAATCGTATTCTTTTTGAAATTCCGCAACATTCTCATAGATTATGCCTTTCAAATTCGATTATAATAATCACATTTTTTAATTGAAAATCACTTAAATTAATTCTCATATGGAATTATAGCATAGCTTTTCGACTTTTACAAGCGATATTTAGTGCTAATTGCACAATTTTTTGAACAATCTTGGCGATTTCTTTCATCATTTTAGTCATTTTCGCTAACTTTGATTTTCAAGATTGTGCGTTTTTTTAACTTAACTTTAGTTAATATCAAGTAATAAACCACAAAAATTCGTCCTTTTCAGAACGACCTTAATCAGTTATAATAATAGAAACATTTATTTAAGGAGAAAATACATGCGACACTTACTTAGTCCTGATGATTTATCAATAAGCGAATTACAACAGCTTCTCGAGCTTGCTCATTCAATCGAGCAAGACCCATCTCATTATGCGGATGCTTGTAAAGGAAAAATTCTTGCAACTCTTTTTTTTGAACCTAGCACGCGCACACGTTTAAGCTTCGAAAGCGCTATGCATCGCTTAGGCGGAAGCGTTATTGGTTTTTCAGATGCCTCTAGCAGCTCAAGCTCAAAGGGTGAAAGCGTCTCCGATACCATTCGCATGATTTCATGTTTTGCAGACATTTGTGCAATGCGCCACCCAAAAGAAGGTGCACCACTTGTTGCCAGCAAAGTCGCATCTATTCCTATTATCAACGCAGGCGATGGCGGACACCAGCACCCTACACAAACCTTAACCGATCTTTTGACGATTCAATCCCTAAAAGGCCACTTAGACAATTTAACGATTGGATTTTGTGGTGACTTAAAATTCGGACGAACCGTTCATTCCTTGATTCACGCATTGACAAATTATACAAACATTAAAATCATTCTTATCTCTCCTCCTGAGTTGCGTGTTCCTGAATACATAAGAGAAGATGTATTAAATGCACACAATATTGCTTACCAAGAAGTGACTGATTTAGAAGATGCCATTCACGAATTAGATATTTTATATATGACGCGCGTCCAAAAAGAACGATTCTTCAATGAAGAAGAATACATTCGTATGAAAGATTGTTATATTCTTGATGCAGCCAAGATGGCATTAGCAAGCAAGGATTTACTTGTTCTTCATCCACTACCTCGTGTAAATGAAATATCCATTGAAGTTGACGAGGATCCTCGTGCTGCTTATTTCAAACAAGTTCAATATGGCGTTTACGTTCGCATGGCACTTATTCTAAAATTATTGAAGCTTAGATAAATTCCATTTCTAGCATACCTTCTCCACATTGGGTGTCTTTATTATATTGATAATGAAATTGTCCTACCGCTCCGTTTACGATTGTCATGCGTGGTGGTTTATGGCCAAAATCCACATCATATATAATAGGGATACCCATTTTTTCGAGCCCTGTTACAATTGCCTCCTCATAAGAAGTCTCTGTGCTTGTTGAAAAAAATAATGGCCTTCCCCAAACAATCGCACTTGTATGTGCAAACCACCCCGCTTCTCTCATTTGCCATAATGCTAATATAATTTTTTCTGCGGTTAAATCAAATGTCTCCAAGTACCAAATATATTTATCCGCTTTATATTTTTCGAGGTAATCAAACGTCTTATCATAATTCGTTCCTATTAATGAAACAATCACATCTAGGCATCCGCCAATCAAACGCCCCTTGCATGAAAATGCTTCTTGTGTATTTTGATACACGCCGTCAATAACCTTTTTCATTTTCCAGTTGCTTTGTTTTGTACATTCATACGGTGCATCAATCGCAGGATTTTTAACAAAGCCATCTTGAAAGAGGTCAAATGACTTTTGTAAAACGTTTTCTCCTCGCAATATCGACCAATTATCAATTAATGATGGATGCCACCCCTTCATAGCAAATTCTTTTGCATTAGAAGCATAAATCGTTGCCATATCGCAATTTGTTGTTATGGTAAACAACAAGCCTGTCAAATCCGAATACCCTTGAAACCATTTCGGATTTTTTTTAATTTCCTCAAAATCCAAATACGAAAGCATTTCCAATAAATAATCACCGCCACCTGGCGCAAAAATAGCCTTTATTGTATCATCAGAAATAAGGCTCATTAATTCATTTTTTCGAACATGTGCATCAGAACTTCTTCCTTTTGTACTCGTATAACAATTTTTCGTCACCACATTGTCATACCCAAGCTGTGCAATATGCTCCAAAGCCACTTGAAGCTTTTCTTGATCCTCTTTTTCTTTACAACCATCCGATGTTGCTGTTACGCCAATTTTATCATGCATTTTTAAAAATTTTGGATATATCATCTTATGACCTCTCTTATTTCTTATTGCAAAATGTTGCTCCTTACGGTATCATTAATGAAAAGAAATTATGAATGGAGGCATTATGCTAAATATCAGTGGATTGAACGAAGGTGTTGTATTAGACCATATAAAAGCAGGCAAGGCAATGTCCATTTATCGACATTTAAATCTTAGCAAGCTATCTGGCTTTCAAGTTGCTATTATCCAAAATGCCAAAAGCAATAAAATGGGACGAAAAGATATCATCAAAATCGAAGGTCGCTTAGAAGCAATCGATTTAGATGTGCTAGGTTATATTGATCATACTATCACTGTCAATATTATTCGTGATGATAAAATCGTTGAAAAGAAACTTCTTAGCTTACCATCACAAATTACCAACGTTATTTATTGCAAAAATCCTCGTTGCATCACAACAACCGAACGCGCACTTCCTCATGTTTTTAAATTAACAAATCCTACAACCGAAACTTACCGTTGTATTTATTGCGAAGAAAAATATTCAAAGTGATTTTACTCTTCCAGATAGTACAACGGCGTAATAGACAATAATATCTTATCTGGCCCCACTTGACCTACACTGATTGATTGCTTTGCTGTCTCATTTTTGACACAAAGCAATTTTTCATTAACAAAAATCGTTTTATTCTTCTTTCCGTCCACATAAACACATGAATATTCTGTGAAGTTTTCTCCCTCAACATAAATATCCTTTCCCTCATAATGAACGCCCGTTATGACAATTTCGTCGATTCCCATTTTCATATCGGATGGTTCATATGGATTCTTCCCTTTATAAATCAGATTATCACCATATAGAACATCGTATTCAATAATATTTAATTTTTCTAAGTACTCTTCTTCACTTGTTTGGCTACGGAAATATTTTTGATGGTATTTTGTAATAACACCATTGTGAATACCTAATAACTCATTTGTGTACGCCATCAATTGATACGCTTCTAAATCTTTATCCTCTTTATCAAGACCTATATTGTCCCAAATAACATAATCCGTATCAAACAAACTATTCGTTAATAAATCTTCTTCCGACAATTCTAAAGATGGTAAGTGGTCACCAAACATAACTAATACAGTCGGCTCGTCATTTTTCTCAATTTCTTCGATCAATTCTTTAACAAACAAATCAACCTCATATAATTGATTGACATAATATAAGTATTGATTTAATTCTTCTTCCGTAAAATCTTCTCCCGACACAAATATTTCTGGAAATTCAACAACTGGCGTAGTCGGATATGCTCCATGCGCCTGAACAGAAATTGCATATACAACATCTCTTTCTTCTGTTGAATGAATGGCATGCATAATTTCCGCTACAAGTATATGATCTTTTATCCAACCGATTTCATTTCTCTCAATATTTTTCATGTATTCCATCGAGGTAAATGTATCAAATCCTAACTTTGAAAAAACAGTATGGCGATCATAAAAAGTGCCTTCGTTATTGTGCATAATATGCTTTGCAAATCCAAGTTCTCCATAATTAAACGCAATACTCTCACATGCAACATCTTTTAAGATGGTTTTGTAAGGATATTCACCTGGTCCAAAAAAATCAAGATTCATTCCTGTAAGCACTTCAAATTCTGTATTTGCTGTTCCTGCTCCAACGCAAGGTACGGCTATTTTACCCGTTGTATAGTTTTTCATCAATTTTCTAAAATAAGGAATTGGATCCTCCGAAAATTCTAAACCAATAATATTTTGAACATCAAAGAACGTTTCTAGCTGTAGCACAATCACATTGGGATAGCTTGTCGAATCTGGTTTCTGTGGTTGTTCGTGTGAGCTTGTTGGTGGCTCTTTCGTTGGTTCTGTGATTGGCTCTTCATTTGAAGATGTTTCTGAAGATGCTTCACTTGAATTCTCTACCGTTGGCTTCTCATTTGATGCTGCCGTTGTATCATCTTCTAAAAAATCTTCAATATCTTTTACAACCTCATCATTATAATCTTTTGGTTTGTCAATACCTGTATTCAAAAGCGTATTCAAAAAACAATAGGGTATTCCATATTCTTGATAAGCCTTTGCGATATTCGGAAATTTTGTTTCAAGAAGTTTTGCTTTCACAGAAATATCGGTACAAAGCAACACCCCAAAAATAAACGTTCCTACAAGCAATACATTTCTCCAACGGTTAATTTTTCTTTCTACTTTGGGTGCTTTAAAAAAGACATACCCCATCAAACCAATCACTAAGAAAATCAACATCACTAGTGCAATAATCGCGTAAATTGGCAAATATAGTCCTATAATGCTAATGGCATATTTAATTAATTTCAAATCTTGTGCCGTAAATGGCGTCGTGCGTGTTGAAAGTAATACAAAATCCGTAACACCCACTGCAATCCATAATGTTGCAATCACTCCGCCTACAAAAAAACGGCGCTTAAATAAAAACATCACACTTAAGGTCGCCATGATAATTAATGTATTATATAAAAACAGCATTGGTGAACTAACGACATAACCCAATGTCTTTAAAAGCGAACGACTTGACAAAACTTGCAAAATAAATTGTATGCCTACTGATGAAAAAATCCATAGCAATAAGTAAAACTGCTTTTCCGCCATATGCTTTTCCCACAAGCGACTACATTTTTCTAACCATTCTTTCATATGATAATCAATTCCTTCTTTCATCCCCTATTTGTTTATTATACAACTTGCGAAAAAAAAAGTAAAGAAACTTGACAGTACGGAGCACTCTGCTTATAATCGACTATGGCACCAACAACCAAGGAGGTTATTATGGGATTCACATTTATTAAAAAATTACCTAGCCCTTTAGAAATCATCGAGCAATACCCTGTTCCTCAATATGTAAAGGATACGAAAGATAGTCGTGACCTTGAAATTCGAAATATTATTTCTGGAAAAAGCGACAAGTTTCTTGCAATTGTCGGACCTTGTTCCGCAGACAATGAAGACTCTGTTATTGATTATGTTTCGCGACTTGCTCTTGTTCAAGAAAAAATCAAAGATCGCGTTTTTATTATTCCACGTATTTATACAAACAAACCAAGAACAACTGGTGAAGGCTATAAAGGCATGGTTCATCAACCAGACCCTGGAAAATCAGAAAACATGCTAGCTGGACTAATCGCCATTCGTAAATTGCATATACGTGCCGTTTCCGAATGTGGTTTATCTTCTGCTGATGAGATGCTTTATCCAGAGAACTATCGTTATTTGTCGGATATCTTATCTTATGTAGCAATTGGTGCTCGCTCTGTTGAAGACCAACAACATCGCCTTGTTACAAGTGGTATGGATGTACCTGCAGGTATTAAGAATCCAACCAGTGGTGATTTATCGGTTATGCTTAATTCTATTATTGCTGCACAAATGAAACATCATTTTATCTATCGAAGCTGGGAAGTAGAAACAGATGGAAATCCTTATGCACACGCTATTTTGCGCGGTGCCGTAAATAAACATGGTCAGTCTCTTCCGAACTACCATTATGAAGATTTGAAATTATTACTTGAAATGTATGCACAACGTGATCTTTCGTTCCCTGCTTGCATTGTAGATGCAAATCATGCCAATTCAAACAAGCAATACAACGAGCAAATCCGTATTACAAAAGAAGTTTTACACTCTAGAAATTTAGATGATTCCATTAAAAATCTCGTTAAAGGTGTTATGATTGAAAGTTATATTGAAGGCGGTGCACAGCCTGTTGGAAATGGTATTTATGGAAAATCCATTACCGATCCTTGTCTAGATTGGGATTCGACGGAACGTCTATTATACGAAATTGCTGACAGGGTTTAACCTTGTAAAGATATTACCCCACTTCTAAGCAAAGCGAAAGTGAGGCAACAAAAAGGAGTCGGTTCAAAAGCCGACTCCTTTTTTTATTTATCACACTTAACTAAAAGCGAACAACCTCTAATATTAATTTAAATAAGATGATACAACCAACAATAATTCGATAATTACCAAACACCCTAAAGCTATGGTTCTTAATATAACCCATCAAGAATTTAATCGCAAATATGGATACTGCATAAGAAAGAACCGTTCCTAATAATAAGGCGCACATCTCTTCTGCTGACATTCCAGCTCCCGTTGATAAGAATTTTACAATTTTTAAAAAGCTCGCTCCAAACATCACTGGAATTGCTAGAAAAAAGGTGAATTCCGCTGCAACAACTCTAGAACACCCAATAATCATCGCTCCGATAATCGTCGCTCCTGATCTAGAAGTACCCGGAACAAGTGCCAACACTTGAAATAAGCCTATCATCAATGCCGTTTTCATGGATAGTTGCTCTAATGTCACAACCTTAAATTTTTTGCTATTAATATTATTCTCAACAATAATAAATATAATACCATATAATATAAGCATCACAGAAGAAACAAACACATCATATAAATGTTCATCCATCCAATCATCAAACAAAATTCCAATCACGCCCGCTGGTATACAAGCAACAATAACCTTTAGCCATAATTCGTAGGTCTTCGTCTTTTCGACACGCGTTTTCTTCAATGCAAACGGATTTAATTTATTAAAATATAAGGTAACAACAGCTAAAATTGCTCCTAATTGTATAACTACATTAAACATTTCTAAAAAATCAGCCGATAGTGTCTTAAACGGAAACAAGTCTTCCCAAAACAAAATATGCGCTGTTGAGCTAATGGGCAACCATTCGGTAATTCCTTCAATAATACTAACAACAACGATTTTGATCCATTCTAAATAATCCATTGAATCTCCTCCTATAGTAACCAAAATTCATTATAACAAATATTCCAACTTCTCGCAAGAAAATTGTTGACAACTTGCTTAACCTACTATATAATACAACTTGCGTCGAGGTGTAGCTCAGTTTGGTAGAGCGCTGCGTTCGGGACGCAGAGGTCGTGAGTTGTCGGTAAAGCGACATCACAACGGACACAGCAAGCCTTGCAAAATTAAAACTGAATATCAAATGCTTGTGTGGCTCAGTCGGTAGAGCAGTTCATTCGTAATGAACGGGTCGTGAGTTGTCGGTAAAGCGACATCACAACGGACACAGCAAGCCTTGCAAAATCAAAACTGAATATCAAATGCTGGTGTAGCACAATGGTAGTGCAGCGGTATCGTAAACCGCAGGTTGCCCGTTCGATCCGGGTCACCAGCTCCAATGAGAAACCGCTAAGAATAGATGTTCTTAGCGGTTTTCTTTGTATCTTTGCGAACCAGAGGGGTCTTCGTTCACAAGCGACGATTTTGTTGAAATATAACAAATCCACTTGCATTTTCTGATAAAATATGCTATAATTATTATGAAGTAGTATACCAAAATGCAAATGAGGTCCATACATGACCGAAAAAGAACAAAAATCCGCAGCGAAGGCATTCGCTGAATACTGGAAAGATAAAGGCGATGAAAAAAGCGATACACAAAGCTTTTGGCTGTCGTTATTGCATGATGTGTACGGTGTAGAAGAACCGACAAAATATGTTAGTTTTGAAAAGCGTGTCAAGGATACTACCACCAATTTTATAGATGTCTATATCCCTTCAACAAGAGTAATGATTGAGCAGAAAACGCTCGGCAAAAATCTTCGCAAAGGGATTGTGCAGTCGGACGGCTCCATTCTCTCTCCCTTTCAGCAGGCGAAGCGTTATATTGTGAATTTACCTGTGGACGAGCATCCACGCTGGCTGATTACCTGCAATTTTGAAGAATTTCTCATCTATGATATGAACAAACCCAACGGCGAGCCGGAGCAGATTTTCCTCAAAGACCTGCCAAAAGAGTTCTACCGCCTGCAATTCCTTGTGGATACGGGCAGTGAGCATCTTAAAAAGGAAATGGAAATCTCCTTAAAGGCTGGCGATCTCGTCGGGAAACTCTACGATGCGATTCTCAAGCAGTACAAGAATCCCGATGATCCTGAAACGCTCAAGAGCCTGAACAAGCTCTGCGTTCGTCTTGTATTCTGTCTGTATGCTGAGGATGCAGGCATCTTTGGCAAGCACGGAATGTTCCATGATTATCTCAAACAATTCCAGTCCAAAGATGTCCGCAAGGCTCTGATTGAACTGTTTCAGGTGCTTGACCAGAAGCCCGAAGATCGTGATCCTTATATGGACGAAGATCTCGCCGCATTTCCCTATGTCAACGGCGGTCTGTTTGCGGATGAGAATATTGAAATTCCCCGATTTACTGAAGAAATCGTACAACTCCTGCTGAGCAATGCAAGTGAGGATTTCGACTGGTCGGGTATCTCTCCCACCATTTTCGGTGCGGTGTTTGAATCCACGCTGAATCCTGAAACAAGACGCTCCGGCGGTATGCACTACACTTCTATCGAGAACATCCACAAGGTCATTGATCCGCTGTTTCTTGATTCTCTGAAAGCGGAACTGGAGGACATCAAGGCACTGAAAGTAGAGAAAACCCGTCAGCAGAAACTGCGTGATTTCCGCAAAAAGCTGTCCACGCTGGTGTTCCTCGACCCTGCGGCAGGCAGTGGAAACTTCCTCACGGAAACATACATCAGCCTGCGCCGACTGGAGAATGACGCTCTCTTTGAGGAAACTCACGGGCAGATGATGCTGGGTATGGAGAACGTGATTCAGGTGAGTATCGGGCAGTTTTACGGCATTGAAATCAACGATTTTGCGGTAACTGTTGCGAAAACTGCGCTGTGGATTGCGGAGAGCCAGATGATGCAGGAAACGGAGCAGCTGATGCAGATTGATCTTGATTTTCTGCCGCTGAAAAGCTATGCCAATATTGTGGAGGGCAATGCTCTGCGTATTGATTGGGAGAGCGTTGTGCCGAAGGACAGGCTGTCTTATATTATGGGTAATCCGCCGTTTGTGGGAGCAAGACTGATGAACGCTGAACAGAAAGACGATGTATTCACCATTTTCGACGGTGTAAAGAACAACGGCAACCTTGATTATGTTTCGTGCTGGTATAAGAAATCCGCTGATTTGATGACAGATACGGAAATAAGAACGGCTCTTGTTTCCACAAACAGCATTACACAGGGTGAACAGGTTGCAATTCTCTGGAAGAATCTGTTTGAAAATGGAGTACATATTGATTTTGCACACAGAACTTTCATTTGGGACAGTGAAGCAAGCTTGAAAGCCCATGTGCATTGTGTGATTGTTGGTTTCAGCAAAGCACCGAACACAGCGGAAAAGCGATTGTTTGATAATGGTTCAATCAAGATCGTTGGGAATATCAACGGGTATCTTGTTGAGGCGGAGGATATTGTTATTGAAAGTAGAAAAAAAGCAATATCAAACATTCCAGAAATAGGTATTGGAAATATGCCTCTTGATGGTGGATTTTATTTATTTACCGAAGAAGAAAAAACAGAGTTCATAAAAAAAGAGCCTAATTCAGAAAAATGGTTTAGACCGTGGATTGGTTCACAAGAGTTTATAAATAGATTCTATAGATATTGTCTTTACTTACATGATTGCAGTCCAAGTGAATTAAGAAAACTTCCAGAATGTTTGATACGTGTAGAAGCCGTGCGAAATTTCAGAAACAGTAATAGTAGAGCATCCACCAAGAAATTAGCGGATTTTCCTTTAAGTTTTGGAACGACAAATATTCCGACAAACAGCTATGTCGTGATTCCCAAAGTTTCTTCTGAAAGAAGAAAATATATACCAATTGGCTATATAGCTCCTGAAATATTAAGCAGTGACCTTGTATTTATTGTTCCCGAAGCGACGCTCTACCATTTCGGCGTTCTTACATCTAACGTCCACATGGCATGAATGCGTACTGTTTGTGGCAGATTAAAAAGCGACTACCGCTACTCAAAAGACATCGTCTACAACAATTTCCCATGGTGCAACCCCACAGAGGAACAGAAAGCCAAAATCGAGAAAACCGCACAGATGATCCTCGATGCCCGTGCGATGTATCCCGACTGCTCCCTCGCCGACCTCTACGACGAAGCGGTGATGCCTCCCGAACTGCGTAAGGCGCATCAGCTCAATGACCGTGCTGTGATGGAAGCGTATGGCTTCTGGGGCAAGCTGAACTCGGAATCAGAGTGCGTGGCGGAGCTTATGGGGATGTATAGGGAGATGACGGAGGTGGAAAAGTAAATACCATTTTCAAAAAAAAGTAAAAGCTGAAGCTTTTGTAAAGTGAGGACATCGTGATAAATGTTATGCAAAATACAGTACAATAGCTACTTCTTTAATAGCTGTTGACGCAATTGAAACGATAATTGACTGGTTCGATATCCACTCAAATCCTAATGAAGCTAATGTAAGTTGGGGCTATATTTACATAGATAGTGCTTGTAAAATTAAACCGAGCTCACTTATAATGATAAACGGCGATTCTGGAGTTGGAAAAAGTATACAAGATTCTGATGCAGAATAAGACTTCATCACAGACATATCAGCTTAATAAATCAAAGTAAGATACCAATTCCGTAATCCTCGGAACAGGAACATATTGAGAAGGAATCAACGTATAGGGTGAAAGCATGTTACAGGTAATTATATATAAGCTTCCAGTCCACACACCTGAACCGATTATTGAGCATAAAATGTCGTTGACTGAAAATCCAATTTATGATGTAGCAGTACTTGAAATGGTAATACAGTTCAAACAAGTCAAGTATATCACATTTTATTTAACTCATGGGCAGCTCCGTGGGCAGCAGCGACAAAAGTGGGCAAAAGTCCGTGCAAAGTGGGTAGTCGGTGCGATTTGCACAAGTATAACACTTCAGTGTTATTATGAAATATTGACTTAAAATCCACGATTATGTTAATAAAATTAGCTCGATAACACAAAAAAGTTGCTTTGTTATCTAAATGTGTTGACAACAATAGGATAAAATGTTATAATAATATAAGCTTTTTTTGATCAAAGGAGCAAGTTTGTATTTTATATTAAGGAGTAATTAATTATGAAATTAGTCAAGATAATTGCGGCTTTTACTGCTGCTGTAACTATCGCTACATGTAATGTAGCAAATGTAAGTGCTGCTAACGATGTAGGAGCTTCTATATATGGTTTTAATGTAGATAATTCACAGTATAACAGCACAAAATGGTATAATACTGTTATCACAAACGTAAAAGCTGATGGCCATATAATTGGAGTTTGTACTACTACAATCGGAAATACAAGAGCTAAAACGAAAGTATCCGGACAGTACATAGATCAAATTTTTGTAAAGTGCACAATGAAGGGACGTAATCCTGTATCTGGCAAAGCAGGATATTCAGAACACCTTACAATCCAATCAAATATGCCCAACGGTGGTGCTTTAGCAGCATATTCACCGGAGTCTCAGGCAGGTATGAAGAGTTATCAGATTGGTGCAAATGCAGGTGCTTCTAAAAGCGGTGTATCAGCTGGTATATCTGGATCTACAACTGTAACAAAAAAAGCATTAACAATAAACAATTACTGTGATACTGCAGCAGGAGTTGCTAAAATTTGTTATGACTACGAAAATAATTGGAATATATTTTCAGGTTATGAAACTTATGGAAAATACTCGTACAATGAGAGCATTCAACGTATGAATTATGCTATAAAAACAGGTAAATCAAGGTATTATACAGCAATATATGTAACACCTAAATTTGAGTTAATGGATGGAACAGGCTATTGGACATGGACTAAAAAGAAATGGTACTCTACAGTTAAGCCAATTTCTTTCCAGACATCTTACTAATCAAATTTTGAATTATTAAATGGAGAATCTTATGACCAAGAAAAAAAGTAAATTAAAAACTATTCTTATTGCGATAGGAGCTGTTTTTGTAATTGTAATCATTGTAATTGGCATAGGCATTATAAAAGCCAAAAAAAATGATGCGTCATTAAATGACATAGACCGTATTTCTAAAATGCTTACGACAACACGAAAAACTGATATATTTATTTTGGGCGATAAAATAGATTTCAATGATAATATAAAAACCACGAGTATTGATAAGGTGTCAGAATCGGAGATTAACGGAAGCGGAGAATACAAGATCATAATTCTTAATGACTTAAACGATAATATAAAACTTGCTGATGATGAAATCAGCCTGCTAAAGGATTATATCGGAACAAATAACTATATGCTTATATATCTTGGTGAAAAATATTCTACTACATTTGATAATGAATCAATGAATGGTATTGCTAATGTTGAGAATAACTTGTCATATATCTATTACTCGTGGGACAATATTCCAACACGAAGCGTAGGTGCTTGGACAAAATCCGAACAGGATGAACTAACAAAGTATCCGGGATTGCTGGAAGAAGCTTTGTTATACAGCATTGAAACATACCTGCAATAAAAATAATTAAGGATTAGAACAACGTGTAGCGTTTAGTATAATCCTTTTTTATGTTCATAACGAGGAGAAACGTATATGATTGAAATTAAAGGGCTGACGAAAATCTATAAATCGGATCTTGAAGAAAATAAAGTAATCGCAGCAAATGACATCAGCTACAAATTCAATGATTCCGGTTTTTATTTTGTCCTAGGTAAAAGCGGATGCGGCAAAACAACTTTATTGAATCTGCTTGCCGGTCTTGATAATTACGATTCCGGACAAATCCTTATGCATGGTGATGATATCAGAAACTACACCGAAAAGCAGCTGGATGAATACAGGAATGTAAAAATAGGAATAATCTTTCAACAGTATAATCTGCTACCCGATATAGATGTTTATGACAACTTAAGGCTTGTAATGGAATTGCAGGAATGGGATTGCGAAAAAGACAATCGAAAGGAATACATAGACAGCAAAATCGCGGATATATTGAAAATGGTAGGAATATCCGGATATGAAAAAAGAAAAATCAATCAGTTAAGTGGAGGAGAACAACAGCGTGTTGCAATTGCCAGAACCCTGTTGAAAAGTCCTGATATTATATTTGCTGATGAGCCTACCGGAAATCTTGACGAGAATACCGGAAACAGCATTATGCAATTGCTTAAATCGCTGTCAAAGAATTATCTGATAATCATGGTTTCCCATGATACAGAGCTCGCCCATAAATACGGTGATTTTATCATTAATATGTCCGACGGGCAGATAAAAAGCACGGAAGAACTTGAGAAAAAGAATTACAGTTATACTTTTTACGTTGAGACAAATAAAAACACAAAATATACCTTCAATAACCTGAAAACTAAGGATATGCTTAATGAAATAGAAAAGCTTTTTGTGAACATAGAAAGCGGTGATACGCTTAAAATATGTAGCATTAATAAACACGCTGACGTCAAGGAAGAGTCGACTTATTTTTCGGAAATTGAAAGAAAGAATATCAAGCAGAAAAAGTTGTCGGGCGCTTATAAAATTCGGTTTGCCTTTGAATACCTAAGTAAGAGAAGGATACGTCTTTTTTTCACAACTTTAGTTACTGCATTGTCAATGATACTACTCTTTTTTTCACTGTACATTAGTTTTTACAACAAAGAAGAAGTTATTTTGAAATATATGGAGGAAAACAACCCGTCCCTTCTGCCTGTTTTCAGTCAAGCTGAATACACGGATGACTTTTATGTTAAGCATGATAAGAATATAAATAAGGGACGATTCCTGACGGAAAAAGTTTTTGGAGAATTTTCAGATACTACAAATACAGCAAAATGTATAAACGAACAGATTATAATCAGTGACAACGATATATTTCCGAATGCGACCATAATTTTCTGCGATGATTTCGATAATATTAATATGAATATTGACGGTAGTCTCCCAGCAAATTCACATGAAATTTCCGTTACCGATTATATTGCCAAAAAAATGAATGTAGATATCAGCGACAAGCTTGAATGGCAGGGAAATGAACTTATAATATCAGGAATTATCAGAACGGATTACATTGAGTATCAGCTCAACAGAAAGCTTAATTTCGGAAGCGGAGATGATTTCTTTCAGTTCAGATGTGAATATGAATATTTCGCTGTTTATGTAAGAAGCGAGCTGTTGTATAATCAGAATCAAAAGGATAATCTGACTTTGCAGAACTCTGATTTTCTGTATCAGAAAAAGGAGTCGATGTATTTTAATAGCTTTATGGAAATCGGCTGTTCATCTGCAATTGGTGAGGATAGCCTTGCATTTGGATATCTTCCCTCAGACGAAAATGAAGTGGCTCTATCAGTTGATTTCCTGCAAAAACATTCTCTTACAGCAGAGCAGGTTTTAGGGAAAAAATATTCTTTCAAGGACATACACAGCCCGAATTACAATAATTATTACTCAGATGCTCAGAATATGTATGATTATTATAGCAATGGCATTATTATTTCAGGCGTGGTTGAAGCTGATAATGAAGGAATTACAAAGGAAATGTACGTTCATCCTGATACATGGAACAGAATTATTGATGATAATAATAAGCATTATTCTGCTCAGCTTTTGCTTTTGCCGCAGAAAAGCGACTATAAAAATATTGTAAGCACAGCTAAAGAAGAGTCTCTCATGTTTAATGAGCCGGCAGTAAATAAAATTGTATCCTTTGATTTAACTGTGCAGAAAATGAAACTGATTTTATCAATGATTTTGATAGTTGTGGTGACACTTAATTTCATACTTATCGGAACGTTCGTTAACATATCTATAAACGAGAACAGACGAAATATCGGTATATTACGTTCGTTGGGTGTTACAATGCGGGATTGTATGCACATATTCAGTATTGAATTCTTTACAATATATCTTGCGTCAATAGTTATAGCTACATCTGCGGTATTTATTATCATTAATATCATCAATAATTTCTTCTCCCAAGGACTGAATGGAGTAAAATATGATATTATCAAATTCAATATTATCATTTATTTTGTTATATTAGTTGCCGAATACACAATTGGATATATTTCCATAAGATTTCCAATTTCAAAAATGAAGAAGCAGAAGCCCGCAGAAACAATACGTGGTAACCGTTTATAAGAAAATATCACAAAAAGCTCCTGTAGTGAACTGACCCTCAAAAATTAGACAAAGAATAATAGCTCTATATTTGAAGCGGTTCTTAATCATAGATAATGAGGTGGTGATAACTGTGAAAAAATTATTAGTGGTAACTTTATCTTTACTTTTATGTACAGGATGTAATTTGAGCAAACCAAGTTCCGGTAAACAAGACTCAGAAATGGAAGTATTCACATCCGACGTTACGCAAAGCATGACAAATGCTGCCATTATCCTTCAAAGAGTTTTGTTCGGGACTTGAAGAAGCTGAAAATATGAGCAACGCACAGAAGTTCAATCTGTATATAGAACAAGGTTCATTTCCATATTTACTGAAATATAAACGCAGTAAAAATGATGTAAGAGATTATCTGCGTGATATCTATAATTCTGTTTTGCTTAAGGATATAGTCGCAAGACTTAAAGTGTCTGATGTTTCGACACTTGAAAATGTGACGAAGTTTCTTCTGCATAATTTCGGCAATATTGTGTCTGCGACCAAAATTGCAAATACGCTGAAATCTCAGGGGAAAGGTGCAGACCAGAAAACAATCGACAAGTATCTTCGTGGACTTACTGACAGCCTTATGCTTTATGAAGCACAGCGATACAATCTTAAAGGCAAGAGGTTTCTTAAAACCAACAGCAAATATTATACTGTAGATATAGGACTCAGAAATATGCTTGTAAAAAGCAGTGAGAGTGACATCGGGCATATCCTTGAAAATATAGTTTTTCTTGAACTGAAACGCAGAGGTTATGATGTATATGTAGGTCACCTTGATGACGGCGAAATTGATTTTGTTGCAGTAAACGGAGATGATATTTCATATTATCAGGTTGCAGCAACTACTCTTGATGAAAATGTTCTGAATCGGGAGCTTGCACCATTTAAAAAGGTCGGAGATAACTATCCTAAATATCTGCTTACTCTTGATGAGGTATTTGGTACAGCTGATTATAACGGCATTAAGAAGCTGAACGTTTTGGACTGGCTGTTGAAGTAAAAACTGCAAGAATACTTTTGAAAAACAGGAGCGTAACGTCTTAATTCGTTACACTCCCAAGACGTATTTGCAAATTGATGAACTTGATATTATTTATAATCCATATCTTGATGCGATTGGACCAGCATATTGCATTCATATTGAAAAAATCAATGAAATTCTTAGTAAAATTCTCGGAGGATAAGTTGTGATCGCTGAATTAATCTGGCTTGACAAAAAAGGTTTATACCTGATATTGGAGCAAAATACTGTCCTATTATTAAGTTTTCATACGAAGAGGATTGTATATGGAGTGCAGAAATTTACATAATCAAAAATGATTTAGTAAAACGCAATAGCATAGCTGAAGTAAATTATTTGTTTCCTAACGCTCCAATAAATAATATTTGCGAAGGTAATCGATTCGAATTGCTTGAAGGTAATCGTAAAGTTGCAGATGGCATATTTATAAGTTCCAGTTGATACTGATCTGACAGAATGAATGTAATCTCATAAAGTGTAACAGGTGCGTAGCGTCTCAATTCGTTACGCACCTATTTCATTTCCTTATCAACTCCGTATATTCCTCAAGAGCAATTTCGCCGTCAAGAGCCTTTTGTCTCAGATCAAGAGCATACTCCGCCCATTGTGCAAATTCAGTTTTGCTCATAGTTTTCTTCATAAAACGAGCATAATGCTGTTTGTATGCACGTGTATATATCAGCCATACAGGATCAGACTTTATTTTTTCAGCATAGCTTTTACGGAAACCAACATCACGACAAGTTCTTAATGGATTACTGCTTACAGCTCTTGTACAGAAATGAGAAAAGGTAGTGTGTTTCATAATAAACCAACGACCACAGTTACTGCATTTAACAGGTATATACTTTTCTTCAATGCACTTGAATAATTCAAAATACAGATACGCACCGAGCGATGTGAAACGGTAAGTTTCGCAGAGTATCGGTGCTTTTTCTGTTTCAATGACTGTATGTCCTACAGATATACTTCCATTTGAGATTAAATTCTTGTATTTATCTGAAACACTTAATATCTGTGAATATTTCAAAAAGCATTCCCTAACCTTTTCATCAGACGGATAATTATTGTGATTGCATAATTCATCTGCAAAAGGAATAAGGGTACGTCTTATACGCATCAAATCAGAAGCAAAGTCCAGAAACTCCTGTGTAATACGTTCAACACGTCCGACAAACTCAATATACTGCTGATGACTGACAGGGTCATAGAAAGCATACTTCTCTTCTATGTGAAATTCTTTAAGGGGCTTAAGCAGATACAGCTTCTCGGTGATGTAACCACCTGCAAGAATCGGTGCTTCGAAATCGACATATTCATCTTCATCATATTTATTTTCCTTATCTGTATTGCGTGGCTCTTCAAAATAGAATATCGAATCATAGTAGTTAAAAAGATTCTGCAGTACTCCACGTCTGAAATGTTTCTTGTCGTATGGTGGGAATTTTTCTGCAATATCAAACAGCTGTTCGTAAACAGATTCATATAGCTCTGCTCTCTCTCCGATATCATACGAAGTTATATCAGGGTCGACCTGTAAATTGGATTTTGCTTTTCTGCATATCTCATAAAGCTGTTCAAGGTCAGTAAGAGATGCAGAAAAGTACCTGAGAAGTATTTCGCCAAGCGGAAATACTCTTCCGTCAGATAAATAAATCTTTCTGTTATAGTAATGCGCTTCGATTTCAAACATATATGGCTCCTTAAAATTCACAAAAAGTTTACAATTAATAGAGAATAGATAGAATACGATAGATTTATTATACTACATCTATTGACGACTGTCAAACTGTGATGTATACTGTGTACTGTAAAGTTGTCCGGACAACACACAGCAGCTTGAAAATTGAATCCCACACAGGAGAGATATTCGGGGGAACAAAATATGCGAAGACAGCTTGGAGGGGCAGAGCATATCAGTCCGAAGAAAACTTTGTTTCATAGACAAAAGGAACTGTACTGTTGTGGGAGTAAAATCAAAGGAGGTACTCATGAAATATTTCAAAGTTCCGAATCAGGTGTTTGATTTAAAACTTACACCGATTGAATTCTATGTCCTGTGCTGTCTGTTTAAATGCAGAAACTCTGTCACAGGAAAATGCTTTCCGAGCTACAGTAAGATTGCAAGTGAGTGTCATATCGCACGGAGTTCTGTTGCAAAGGCTGTGAAGTCATTGCAGGAAAAGCATATTTTGAAAGTGCAGCATAACTATTACAACCACAAGCAGAGATGCAACAGTTATGAATTTGCACATGGGTGGTGTTGTGATGACACAGGGTTGTATCGTCAGACGGATACAAATAAGACTAATAGAAGTTAACACATGAAGGTTATTTATAAATAGCAGAAAGAGAAATACACTATGCGGTGCGTAACGAATCACGCTGTCTTTTCTCTTCTACTGTTATGGATAGGAGGAATGCGATTGAATCTGAATGAAATTATGAGAATTGAAAAAAGTGCATTTGAATATTCTGAATTCGGCTCACTTGAAAGTGTTGAGATTGGTGATAAGCTGTACTTTCCTGCGTCAGAGTGTGCAAAGGTACTTGGTTATCATAATCCGAGAAAAGCAATCATTGATCATTGTGAAAATACAATCAGGTTGACTGTTCCGCATCCGCAGAGTCCGTCGAAAACAATTGTGAAGAATTATATTTCCGAAGGTGATCTGTACCGTCTGATCTTTGGTTCAAGACTTCCTGCGGCGGAAGTGTTTCAGAGGTGGGTAACGCATGAAGTTCTTCCATGCATCAGGCAATACGGTTGTTACTTTACTCCGAAATTTCTTGCAGAGTGTAACAATGATCCTGAGGAAGTGAGGCGCCGTGTTCATAAAATGAAAATGGATAAACTGCTTGAACACTTTCTTGAAAATCCCGATGATGCTATCAAAGCGTACTCAGATCTCATAAGTAAGTCAAATATTGTTGAAACCGACTGCACAGAGGTGCGTAACAAAACGGATCATGCAATTGAATGTACTGACTTTTTATCTTCTGCTGATTGATGATAAAGAGATGTGCGAAAACAGTGCTGAAACCCAAGATAGTTATCGGAGCTGAACATTCTCCAAATCAAGATAGGTATCGTATGACCTTGATTGAAGCTGAGAGCTCCAAACACCGACAGTTATCGCACAGTTTGCTCCAGAACCGCTTGTGTGGCGTTTTCAGAGGCACAGTCGGGAAAGTACCCGAAAAGCAAATACAGCCGTAAAAAAGCCTGCAAAATAAAGCGTTTTCGAGAGCAGTGAAGCCCATGTGGTGCATTATCCTATTAAGAAGTCGGAGGAGCTGAAACCACTGCAGTTTGCAGAGGTTCGGAGGTCAAAAATGCAGCTGAAATACGGTCGTAAAGAGCGCTTATGGGAGATAAGAGGGTTTGCTGGTTAAAGTTTTGGCGTCACAGCCGCCAAAACGACCACCTCGGACGAGCAAAGCTCGCCGATTCTTCGGGCTTTGTGGGCGATAAGATGCAGGTCGAGTAATGGAGTCAATTCTCAAAAATCGGTCGAGTGATGATGTCATAATGCAGAACTACAAGCATAATACCGCCTATTCTGCGTGATTTCAGGCAGGTGTCACAAATCAGAGTCCTCCAACGAGGGCAAGCATCGCATGTGGCTATCCACATGCACAGAATCGGGAGAACCCGTACCCCTTTTCGGAGAAACAGGTGCGTAACGAATCGGTTTATGAGGGGTATTTTTAATTTGAAATCAGGGTATCGTCAAACACGATACCCTTTAAAAATCCATATAGAACGGAGTGATCTAAAATGTATATCAGATTCATAGGAAGAACAAAATTCAATCCGACATTGTTCGGAGAAACGGAGGAACATGAATAAAAAAATAAAAGTAAAAGAAAAAGTAAATGGACTTGAATTGCCGCTGTGTCAGAAAGATGCTGCTGTGGCAGTAGGAGGCTATCAGGATAACTTTATCAATGGTGTAACCTATCGTGTGTGGAGTGCTTTTGAAGGTCAGACTGACGCTGAACAAAGTCTTGAAAACCTTATGCTTCGCAAGCTTGAATCCGGTGAAGATGTTAGTGAGGTGCATGATGATTACAAAGAAATGATTGATAGAAAGAACAAGGAGTCCGAGATTGATTCTCAGGAAGAAACAATCGACTTTGTGCTATAAGTCTACATTCATTTCTTGTCGATTGGGTAGAAATAATCAATGACAACGGAAAACGCTTGCTTTGTGCCGACAGATGTGGTATACTGTCAGTGCAAGGCTATGCGTGTCCGCTGCCCGAAAGGAGAATGATTATGCAGAAACACGCAGCATTATATTGCAGACTCTCGGTGGATGACGGCAGCTTCGGCGGCAGTGTATCCATCGATACACAGAAAATTTTATTGGAACAGTACTGTCAGAGCCATGAAATCACAAGCTATGAATTTTATTGTGATGACGGCTACAGCGGTACGAATTTCAACCGTCCTGCATTTCAGCGGATGCTCACGGACATTCACGCAGATAAAATCAACACTGTGATTGTAAAAGACCTGTCACGATTCGGTAGAAACTATGTGGAAGTCGGCTTACAGGTGGAGCATTTCAAGGAGCAGAATGTCCGCTTCATTGCGGCAGATGATCACTATGATTCCACAATCAATGAAGATGATCTGATGTTCCCGATGAGAAATGTGATGAACGAAATGTATGCCCGTGACGTATCAAAAAAGACCAAAGCCGCCAAGAAAGCCAAAGCAAAAGCTGGGCAGTATATCGGCTCCAAGCCTCCGTTCGGCTACAAGCTTGATCCCAATGATCGTCATCATCTTGTGATTGATGAGCCTGCAGCAGAGGTAGTCAGAAGAATATTCAGATTGACAGCAGACGGTGCAGGCTACAATAAAATCACAAGAATTTTCAGAGAAGAAAAGGTGATGAATCCAATCACCTACTTCAACCAGAACAATCCCGATTACTTCAAAGCTGACTACTGGCGAAAAGAATTTGACTGGCATGTAACATCTGTGAGAGCAATTCTCAACAACGAGGTTTATTTAGGAATGCTTGTTTATGGTAAGCGTCGGAATAAGACGATGAAAAGTAAACAGATGGTTAAAAATCCTCGTGAAGAATGGATTGTTGCAGAGAATACACACGAGCCAATTATCTTAAAGGAGCTTTGGGATACAGCTCACAAGGTTATGAGTTCCAAACGCAGACCTGCCAAGACGGGAGAATTACAGATTTTCGCTGGACTTATCTACTGCGCAGACTGCGGACACTGTCTCACCTATGGTAAGAAAAAGCGTAAGGACGGAAGTTATTATGGAGCTTATGATTGCTGGATGTACAGAACACACGGCAAGGAATACTGTCCCTCACACTATATCAACTACGACACTGTATACAACTTAGTGCTGATAAATCTGCGAACAGTATTATGGAACTACCGCAATAACGCACAGCAGTTCAAGTCGATTCTGGAGAAGAAATTCCAGACGGATTCAGCCAAGGAAGCAAAGAAACTGCAGGCTGAGTATGAGAAAAAGCAGAGCCGTTTCGAGGAAATTGACAAAATCCTGTGCAAGCTGTACGAGGACAGTGCCTTGGGAAAAATTTCCGAAAGCCGCTATGAAGCGATGTCGGCACAGTATGAATCCGAGCAGAGGGAAATCAAGGAAACACTCCCCGTTCTGCGACAGCGGATCGAACAGCTAAAAGCGGAGATCGATGCAACGGACCAGTTCGTGAATCTCATTAAAAAGTACACTGTCATCGACCAACTGGATGCCGCCATTCTGAATGAGCTGATTGACAAAATCGTAGTGCATCACAAGGAAGTAGCGGAGGACGGCAGGGTATTTCAGCAAGTTGAAATTTACTACCGCTTTATCGGTAAACTGGAAAATGCCGCAGAATCGGAGAAAGCGGCGTAGAATCGGGGTGGATGCCCCATTTTTTAAAACGAATCAAACGTCGCTTTATAGACAACTCATGGTCGCAAGTTCAAGTCCTGTCACCTCGATTCAAAATGTATCTTATTGTTTTTCCATTATTATGGCTCGTTGGTCAAGGGGTTAAGACGTCGCCCTCTCACGGCGAAAACAGGGGTTCGATTC
>CAZMHF010000005.1:0-78050 GCA_964566025.1 uncultured Lachnospiraceae bacterium
GAATCTCTCAAAAGCCGTATAAACACTGGCTTTATTTATCCAGACTCTTCATCGTAGGGAATAACAAGACATCTCTAATAGCAGCCGAATTGGTAAATAACATCACCATACGATCCACGCCAATGCCGATACCACCTGTTGGTGGCATACCATATGCCAAGGCGTTTAGGAAATCTTCATCCATACTATTGGCTTCTTCATCACCTTGCGCTTTTAATGCTTCTTGTGCCTCAAAGCGTTCTCTTTGATCGATTGGGTCATTTAATTCTGAATAAGCATTTGCCATCTCACGTTTTGTAATAAATAACTCAAAACGCTCAACATACTCTGGGTTATCTGGTTTTTTCTTCGTCAATGGTGAAATCTCAATTGGGTGATCCATAATAAAGGTCGGTTGTACAAGATGTTCTTCTACAAATTCCTCAAAAATAAGCGATAGAATATCACCTTTCTTATGTCTTGCTTCATAATGAACTTCTAACTTATCCGCAAGTGCCTTTGCCTCTTCGTCTGTTTTGATCGTCGTAAAATCCACATTCACATATTTTTTAACGGCATCTACCATCGTAAGACGTTCAAATGGCTTTTCAATATCAATAATATCGTCTCCGTATGGAAGTTGTAATGTTCCAAGAACATTTTTGGCAACATAACGATATAAGTTCTCTGTCAAATCCATCATGCCATGATAATCCGTATACGCTTGGTATAGCTCCATCAATGTGAACTCTGGATTATGGCGTACAGAAAGGCCTTCGTTTCTAAATACACGACCAATTTCGTATACTTTTTCAAATCCGCCTACTACTAATCTCTTCAAATACAGCTCTAGCGAAATACGCAAATTCACATCTTCATCAAGCGCATTATAATGCGCTACAAATGGCCTAGCAGATGCGCCACCAGCGTTAGCAGTCAATACAGGTGTCTCTACTTCTAAAAAGCCTTCATTGTCTAAGAAACGACGCATTTGTGTTAGAATTTTCGAACGCTTTACGAATGTATCTCTTACTTCTTCATTTACAATCAAATCCACATAGCGTTGACGATAACGAACATCTGTGTTGGTCAATCCATGGTATTTTTCAGGCAAAATCTGAAGACTTTTTGAAAGAAGTACGATTTTTTTTGCATGAATAGAAATCTCACCCGTCTTTGTTTTGAATACAAATCCCTCAAGACCAATAATATCTCCAATATCCATCTTCTTAAAGTCTTTATAAGAGTCTTCTCCAATTTCGTCACGCGCTACGTAAGATTGGATTTTTCCCTCAAAATCAAGAATATTGCAAAATGACGCTTTTCCCATTACACGCTTCGACATAATACGTCCCGCAACAGAAACCGTCTTATTTTCAAATTCCTCAAAATGATCTTTAATTTGTTTTGTATGTGCATCAACATCATATTTGGTAATCTCAAAAGGATCTCTTCCTTCTGCTTGCAATTGTGCTAATTTTTCTTTGCGAACCGCAATAAGCTGATTGACATCAACTTGTTGTTCTTGACCCTTATTTTGATTTTGCTCTGACATATGTACTCCTCTATTCTAGATGATTAACTCTTTGTTATTTTAACAATCTTGTATTTTGCTTTTCCTGCCAATGTATCAATCGTCACAATTTTTCCAACTTTTTTGCCCATAATAGCAGCACCAACCAATGATTCATTGCTAATTTTATTTAAGCGGCTATTTGCCTCCGTTGTACCAACAATTATATATTCAACATCTTCTTTATATTCATAATCATGAAGTACAACGCGGCTTCCGATACCAACCTTTTTATCATCAATATCTTCCTCTGTCACTACTTCAACATTTTTTAAGATTTTTTCGATTTCGTCAATACGTGCTTCGATATCTCTTTGATCATCCTTTGCTGCATCGTATTCAGCATTTTCAGATAAGTCGCCTTGCTCTCTTGCCTCTTTGATTTTTTGAGCAACTTCCTTACGGCGAACCACTTTTAGATTTTGTAATTCATCTTCTAATTTCTTTAACCCTTCATAAGTTAAAATATTTTTCTTTTCAGACATATTATCCTCCCATTATCGAGCTTACGCTACATTCCCGAAATTATATATTAAAGTCCATGAAAAGTCAAGTAAAAGCACTTTTTCTCACTCGACGATTTTCTCCAACAACTGCTCCATTTCTTCAATGGATTCTACTTCATTTACTAATAATCGCATTTTTGCTGCATACGGCATCCCTGTTAAATACCACGATACATGCTTTCGCATTTCTCGAATACCGATATATTCACCTTTATAGGCAACAAGCATTTTGCTATGACGCAATATCATATTTCGTATTTCGCCATTAGACGGTTTGTCTATGATTTCTCCCGTTTCAAGAAAAGAAATCACCTCTCGAAACAACCACGGATTTCCTCTAACACCTCTCGCCAACACAATGCCGTCACATCCTGTTTGCAAAAAACATTCCTTCGCATTCTTTGGCGTAAAAATGTCACCACTTGCAATAACTGGTATGGATACCGCTTCTTTTACTTGCCGAATAATATCCCAATCAGCCTCTCCCGAGTAATATTGTTCCCTTGTCCTTCCATGTACGGTAATAGCACTTGCGCCTGCCTGCTCTACCATCTTTGCAAATGAAACCGCATTAATCGTTGTTTCATCAAAACCTTTTCGGAATTTGACCGTCACAGGTTTTGTCACATTTTTTACAACTGATTTTATAATCTTTTCAGCTAAGTCGCTATTTTTCATTAACGCAGAACCCTCGCCATTATTAACAATCTTTGGAACAGGACACCCCATATTAATATCCACCATGGAATACGGCTTTTCGTCCAATTCGCCAGCAATCGCCCCCATAATAGCAGGATCTGAACCAAATAGTTGAATCGCTGTTTTTCCTTCTTCTGGCGATACTTCTAATAATGGTTGCGTATTTTTATTTTTATATAAAATAGCCTTTGCACTTACCATTTCCATAAACTGCAAAGCACTACCTTGTTCATGACAAAGTATGCGAAATGGCAAATCCGTAACGCCTGCCATAGGTGCTAGCATAACGCCATGCTCTAATTCAACATTCCCAATTTTCAAACTCATGCCAATGAATCACCCACGATAAAAACGCGATAAAACATTTCAAGTGCCGAAAACAATTCTTGCTTTTCTTCACGATATTTTTTTAGTAATAAACCGCAACTAATTTCATCGCAATATATATCTGCATCCGCAAATTCTGTTTTGAAAATCAACATTCCATCCGCATCAAATTCCAACAATAAAATGCCACCTTCTTCCTCCGTAAAGGTAACACACATAATTTGTAGTTCATCTTTTATATTTTGTGGTAGTTTTTCAAAATCGTTATTAAAGAAATATTTTTTTTCATATGAATTTGCTCCACATAATACAACATTAGTCGACATAACCATATACTCCTCTCACAGACACTTCACCAGCAACGATTGTATGCTCTATTCCTTCTTTGTCTTCTATCAACAATTCACCTTTTTTAGATATTCCTTTACAAATACCTTCTCTTACATCCCCATCCATTAGTACAACAGGCTTTTTCATACTAATCAAAAACGATTCATATGCATTTTTTTGTGATGATAGATCCTGCGTTTGCATAAATACTTGTATTTCACTTTCAAAATGGCGAACAACCGCTTCGAAAATTGCATCTCTCTTATAGTCCTTTTCGCCGATTTGCGCCAGCGATATCGCTTTTTCAAAAAGCTCTTTATCAAAGTTTTTTTGATTTATATTAATGCCAATCCCAACAATTAAAGCACTTACATAATCGCCTTCACATATCATTTCCGTTAATATACCACACACCTTTTTTTTATCGTAAATGATATCGTTTGGCCATTTAATTTGAAAAGACATCCCTGTTTGTTCGTTCAATGCTTTTACAACCGCAATGGCCGCAACAAGCGTCATCATACTTGCATTTTGTGGTAACAATGGTAGCTTTAAAATGGCTGACATATAAATCGAAGAGCCTTCTTGCGTTTCCCAGCTTCTTCCTCGTCGCCCCTTTGCTTCGGTTTGATGATCGGCCAAGCAAATCATACCATGTGTGTCTTTTTCACTTGACATTTTTTTTGCCATTTTATTGGTTGAATCAATGCTTTTTTTATAGGCTATTTTTTGACCAAGCCATGTTGTATTTAGCAAGCTCAGCCCTTCTATATCTCTCAAATAATCAGGAGACGCCAATAAGCGATATCCTTTATTTGATATCGCTCTTATATCATACCCATCTTTTCGCAACCCTTGAACCGCCTTCCAAATGGCTGTTCGACTAACTTCTAGTTGGTCGCATAACTTCTGGCCAGATACATATTCATTTGTCTGTCTTAAAGCTCGTAAAACCTTTGCTTTCATGCCTACCTCCAAGTAGCAAATCCCGCCAAAATTGCTAATACAAATAATGCACCTGCAAATATCATCTGCAAGTAAATTGCGACATTTTGCTTCTTGCTCCTATTTCGAACAAATCGTTTTTCAAAAACCGAAATGAAATTTTGCGCACTCGCTAATAAAAAGACGAATGGAAATAAATACTCTCTGGCACTCAGATTTTGAAGAATAAAAAAGCACAACAGAATGATAATCAAACTCGTTACTAGATGTAGCTTCTCAAATAATTGTTTCTTTTTTCTTAAAGTATTGCCACCTTGATTCATCTTCATAAAGATTCCTATGACTCACTCCCAAGTGTTGCCACCATAACCGCCTTAATTGTATGCATGCGATTTTCTGCCTCATCAAATACCACCGAGCGAGGTCCATCAATCACTTGAGCAGTTACTTCCTTGCCTCTTACAGCTGGCAAGCAATGCATAAAGATTGTAGAATCCTTTTGTGTTTGATCTAACAATTCTTGGTTTACTTGATATGGTGTAAGTAGTTCAATTCTCTCTTGCGCTTGCTCCTCTTCGCCCATTGAAACCCATACATCGGTATAAATAATATCTGCATCCTTTACGGCGCTTGTATCCTGTGTTAATAAAATCGTTCCAGCTGATTCTGCACAATAATCCAAACACAACTCAACTAATTGTTCTTCTGGTAACAATGTTTCAGGTGCAATAATCACAAAATGAAGTCCCATTTTTGCACAACCAATCATCAATGAGTTGGCCATATTATTTCGTCCATCACCCATATAAACAAATTTCAGTCCTGCTAACGCCCCAAATTGCTCTTGAATAGTCAAGAAATCAGCCAGTATTTGTGTTGGATGATATGCATCCGTTAAGCCATTCCATACAGGCACATTTGCGTACTGCGCCAACTTTTCAAGATTGTCTTGAGAATAACCACGAAATTCAATTCCGTCAAACATACGACCAAGTACTTTTGCGGTATCCTCAATTGTTTCTTTTGAGCCTAATTGAATATCATGATTGCTTAAATATTCAGGATTAGCTCCCTCATCATTTGCTGCTACGGTAAATGCAGCACGCGTTCTTGTCGATGTTTTTTCAAAAATCAGCGCAATGTTCTTGCGCGATAAGCTATTCCCTAAAATTCCAGCCTTCTTATCTGCTTTTTTCTTTGCTGCCAAATCGATAAGATATTGAATTTCTTCTGTGGTAAAATCCTTTAACGTTAAAAAACTACGTCCTTTTAAGCTAATCATATATTCTCCTTTTAGATCTTTTATAATTATAAGTGTTTTCTCGCCTTCATGTTGCATAATTATACACTAGTATTTGGTATTGTCAACTAAAAAATCAAAGAAAAAGGTTCGCTTTTTCTTTGATTTTATGCATTATTTACTTAAGAAATTACTTAATCCTTTGTTACTTCAGAAGCTGTTCGAAGCAAACCGACCAAACCTTGCATATCCGATGGAATAATAATTTTCGTTGCTTGCCCGTCAGCTACTGTTTCAAATGTTTCAAAGGCTTTCATTTGAAGAACCGCTTCATCTGCTCCCGCTTCTTTTAGGAAACGAATACCATCTGCTTTTGCAAGCTGAATTTTTTTAATCGCTTCTGATTCACCTTCTGCCTCGCGGATCATCGATTCTCTTTTACCCTCTGCTGCAAGAATAGCTGCTTCTTTTTCTGCTTCCGCAACTAAGATTGCTGATTCCTTTTTACCTTCTGCTACAAGAATTGAGGATGTTTTTTCACCTTCTGCACGAAGAATATTTTCTCTTCGCTCACGCTCGGCTTTCATTTGTTTCTCCATCGCATCTTGGATTTGTGCTGGTGGAATAATATTTTTAAGCTCAACACGATTCACCTTAATTCCCCAAGGATCTGTCGCTACATCAAGTCCCACACGCATCTTCGTGTTAATAATTTCTCTTGAGGTCAATGTTTCATCTAATTCTAAATCACCAATAATATTACGCAATGTCGTCGCTGTTAAATTCTCAATCGCCATAATTGGATTTTCAACACCATAAGCATATAGCTTTGGATCGGTGATTTGGAAAAATACAATGGTATCAATTCGCATCGTAACATTGTCTTTTGTAATAACAGGCTGTGGTGGGAAATCAACTACTTGTTCCTTCAATCCAACAACCTTTGCAACACGATCAACAATTGGTAGCTTCACATGAAGTCCTACAGACCACGTTCCAATATAACCACCTAATCTTTCGATAACCATCGCCGTCGCCTGTGGAACGACACGAATACATGATGCCAAAATCACTAATACTATAATAATAATAGCGACGATTGCTGCAAAGCTTCCTTCACTGAATGCTAAAATCATATTCATCCTTCTTCTCCTTTGTTCGCTTTTTTAACAATGAGTTTTACGCCTGAGATCTTAACAATCTCGACTACTTCATCTACTTCAATAACTTCTTTCTCATCTTCTGTTCTTGCCGTCCATTCTTGGCCGTTCAATATAACTGCGCCCGAGGCTTTTAAATTATTTATCGTGCTTGTCACAATTGCTTTTTTCCCTGCTAGTGTATCAATATTTGTTTTAATATTGTTCTTGTACACATATTTTTTGAGAATTGGCCGTGTAAAGAATAATAGCGCAAACGATACTGCCACAAATAGGCTAATTTGAATTTCTACTTGGATACCGAAAACTGCTGCAATAAAAGCAATTAACGCACCTCCTGCAAACCAAATCGTATAAAGCCCTAATGTCGTGGCTTCATAAACAAGGAAAACCACAAACAAAGTTAACCAAATAATCAAATCCATAGCGTTCTCCTTTCTTACTGTCCTCTTCAGTAATAGTATTTTACTCTTTTTTGCCCAATAAAACAATAACGATTCATCATTCATTTATTACTTTTTTCTTTCAAATAAAAAAGCGCCTAAAACATTAAGCGCTTTATCTGAAAACTAATTCAATAGAGTTGTAAAATTATCTTTTTCTAAAGAAACAATGATTGCCAATTACTCGATAGTATGTATACGCATCTACGTTTGCTTTTGGAAGTGAAATAAAAAAAATAGCATTTTCTACTACACTCACTCCTGCACAAGCATCATAAACTGCATTTAAACATTCTTGATTCGGACCTTTTTGTATAAAGGATGCTAACAATCCCGTATTGGAACCATAAAATTGATTCGGTGCATACACAACTTGCGATACAGTCGATCCCCAATAACCACTCTTAACACGATTTAAAATAACATTTGCGACTGCTATTTTTCCTTCATATGGTTGATTTTTTGCCTCTAGCATAATAACGCTTGCTATCAAATGTATATCTTCATAGCTTAATGAAACTGGCTCATTTGTTATCGTAGCAACAGGAGCCTCTTGTGCTGCTTCTTGTTGGCGTCTTAATTCCTCTTCTTGACGAATTTTCTGCGCTTGTGCTTCTTGCTGCGCTCTAACTCGCTCCGCCTCAATACGCTCCGCTTCAAGCCTCTCTGCTTCAAGTCTTTCTGCTTCGATTCTTTGTAGCTCTTTCTCTTGTGCGATACTTACTGCCGTTTGATAATCTGGACGAATGGTGACAAAATCGTAATTTAAATAACCTTCTTTGCCATCACAAGAGATTTTTACCCATCCTTCTTCAAAATCCAAAACGCCAAATTCTTCGCCTAAATGCCCTTGTGTATACACATTATCTGCGATTTCTGGTGTTAGACGAATATTTAAAATATCTGCTTGTACAACTGCGTAAAGAGGGATGTTTTTATGAATATTTGTGGCACCGATATGAATGTATTCGGTGTTTACCCAACCATCCACATCTCCGCTTTGAATGCGTGACCAACCATCCTTCTGCTCAATGACACGCCCCCAGCTAGCTGGATATAATTTTCCGACCACGTCACCATCTGGTTGTGTTCGAATGTTTAAATATTCTTGAATCATTTCATCTCGAACGGTAAACATATCACATAACAATTTGTGTAATGTATCTTCTAATGATATTTCACTTACTGCTTGATCCGCTGCCTCTTCTTGTTTTAAGAAGTTTACCAATAGCGTATGCTCTTTTAAAATAGTATCTAGTGGATTAATATACTCGGAAAATTTCCCCGATGGTATGGCAAATCCTTCTGTCATCTCTGTTTCAACCACCGTAGCGCCTAAAACACCATTTACCGCCTCAAATATTGGTGTAATTTCTGTGCTAAGTATGGAGTTGGTTAGTGCAAGATCTGATAAATAATTGGCTGTTTCTTCTTCTGGCATATCCAATGCGACATTGATAACGGCTTTGTTGATATCCTCTAATGTAGCTGGATTCAAAAGATTCAACGCCAGTACATTTGGTTTTTCCTTATGGCTTTCTTCATCTACATAACCTTCGCTAACCATTGAGCCTAAAAAGACAATTAGCAACAACAGGTTGATGATGATGATTCTGCTTTTCGAAATCATTATTTTCCTCCTACCTTGTAACCATTTTCACCTTGTAAACGGTGAGTAAGAAATGGTTTTTACATATCTTTTTTGATATGTTACAAAAGTGTTACGAAATAATTATATCCGATGTAATAACTTTTGTCAACCCCTCCCCACTTTCGCCTTTTTTTCGGCTCCTTAATGGGAGGGAAACCCCCTTAAGACGTTCTTTTTTGCCTTGCACATTCATACATAATAATCGCTCCTGCCACACCTGCATTTAATGATTCACCCTTTCCCTCCATCGGAATATGAATCTTTTCATCTGCCAATACAAGCGCCTCTTTCGATAGTCCATTTGCTTCATTTCCAATCATAACAGCGCACGCCTCTAAATAATTAACTTCATCATATGACTTACTGTTTTCCAATGCAGCTGCATATATTTTAAATGGCTGTTTTCTTAATAATTCAACAATGCTTACTATGTTTCTACTATATATAAATGGCACTCTAAAAATAGCGCCCATTGTGGCTCTAACAACTTTTGGATTGTATATATCCACTGAATTTTCTGTTAATATAATTCCCGCTGCCGCGCTTGCCTCTGCCGTTCGAAGAATCGTCCCCAAATTGCCAGGATCATTTATTTGTTCCAACACGATCACAAAAGGATTTTCTTTTTTTAATAAGTCTTCTATCGAGTAATCTAGTTGCTTTAAAATCGCAACAATACCTTGTGGGGTTTTCGTATCACTTATTTTTTGAAAAAGAGAATCTTTTACGATCTCATAACCCGTCTGTTTTAGTTTTTCCTCAACTAAAGAAAAGCGTTTTGTATCCTTCTGCAAACTTTCTGATACAAAAACTTCTTGACACAATTCAAGTGGTGCTTCTAAAAATAGTTTGATACCTTCAATAACAAATTCGTTTGAATCAACTCTCTCACTTTTTTTATCTTTTAATTTTAGTATATGGCTAATTTTTTTATTATCTGTCGATGTAATCATAATGCTCTTTGTTCTCCCTCTTACAAAAAAGGTTGAAAGAAAATTCTTTCAACCTCATTCTTTCGCCAATTAGCGGGATAAAAATCCACTTAATTCATATTCGTATTGATCAATTTCTTTTTTCATGGCAAGCGCTTCATTGATTTCGTAGTCAACAAACTCTCCATTTTTATAACAAATCACTCGATTAGTTGCACCATCTAATAATAAATCCACAGCCTTTGCTCCCATAATCGAAGCGTAAAAACGGTCTTTACAAGTTGGAGAACCACCACGCTGAATGTGTCCGATAATCGTCGCACGCGCATCAATATTTGTTGCCTTTTGGATACGCTCTGCCATCCCTTGGGAATCACCAACACCTTCTGCATTTACAATGATATGATGTGTTTTCCCTGTTTTTTTATTTTGAATAATGCGTTCGATAATTGCCTCTTCGTCGCCATCGTACTTCTCTGGAAGCAAAATATCTTCTGCTCCATTGGCAATACCTGTCCACATAGCAATATAACCTGCTTTACGTCCCATAACCTCAATAATACTAACTCTTTCATGCGAAGTAGATGTATCACGCACCTTATCAATCGCTTGCATCACTGTATTGATTGCTGTATCAAATCCAATTGTATAGTCTGTACAAGCAATATCCAAATCAATTGTTCCTGGAATTCCAATTGTATTAATGCCTAAATTAGCTAATTTGCATGCTCCCATAAAGGAACCATCTCCACCAATAACAACTAATCCATCAATTTCATGTTTGCGACAAATTTCAGCGCCTTTTTTTTGGTACTCTTCTTCTCTAAACTCTTTACATCTTGCTGTATAAAGAACCGTACCACCACGCTGAATAATATCCGAAACACCTTTCTTATCTAAATCAATAATCTCTTCTCTTAACAATCCAGCGTAACCACGCAAAATCCCCTTAACCTTTAGTCCTTTGTTAAGTGCCTTTCGTGTCACTGCTCGTATAGCAGCGTTCATTCCTGGTGCATCACCACCACTTGTTAATATAGCTATGGTTTTTATCTCTTTCATAGCGCCTCCTACTTATTATTCTATATGCTCACGATATTTAGTTTAATATTAAACCAACATTTTTTCAAGTGGTAAAGAGGATTTTGGGATGTGTTATCTTATACTTTATCTTCGTTCTAGCATTTTTGTCACAACTTTTACGTTTTGTGAACCAAATTCTTTTTCCAATGTGCTAACTAGATTATCGGCACTACTATTGACTCGATTAGAAATAGTCACCACTTTTTTTGTGTCATCTAAACAAATGCCAATCGCTCCATCCCCTGGATACGCTTCCATCGTTTTTTCTAAAAATGATTGATTTTCCTCGTAATCCTTTTCGTTTTTAAATAGCACCCATATTTTTGACTGTATCGCGCTAAATGGCCATAATGTTTCTCCTAGCAAACTAACACTACCATCTGATGAGATGCTGGCTGTTGCTCGAATAAAGACTTTTTCCTCTTCAATGAAGTATTGCTTGTATTTTTCATGCCCTTTTGCAAAAAAGACGATTTGCAAACTTCCAATCATATCTTCAATTGTTAGCTTTGTATAAATGCTCCCTCGCTTTGTTGGCTGTGTCAAAATTTCCGTAATAATTCCGCCAACAACCACTGTCTCGCGATCTTTAATTTCAAGCACATCTTCTTCTTCCTCTAATACAAAGTTATTATAAAAATGTGTTGCCGTTGCATTGATAATGACTCGATCCTCCTCCAATGGATGACCACTTACATAAATACCTAGCACCTCTTTTTCGAATTTTAGCTTTGTCATATTGTCAAATTCGCCAACATCGGGGAACTCGATTTTATAGATTTTCTTTTCTTCTGGCTCTAAAAAATCCAACAAAGACAACTGTCCACTTGCTGCCACCTTTTTCGAGCGAAGAATATCATCCAATTGCAATGGATAGATAAGCATTTTTTGTTGTCTTGTACCTGCCAAACTATCTAAAGCACCTGATTTAATAAACCCTTCTATCGTTCGCTTATTGACACCTTTTCCAACTGTGCGTCGCATAAAATCATCAAAATCAACAAATAACCCATTCTTATTTCTTTCTTCGACAATTTGGTCAATCACCGCCACACCAATGCTTTTTACAGCCGATAAGGCATAAATGATATTTTCACCACTAACGGTAAAATCACTTTGTCCTAAATTAATATCTGGTGGCATTATCGTAATCTTTAAAGCGCGAGACTCTTGGATATACTGTGCTAATTTTGTCGAATTAGCGATAACCGAAGACATCAATGCTGCCATATACTCTTCTTTGTAATAGTATTTTAAAAATGCAGTTTGATAGCACACCACTGCATACGCTGCCGCATGCGATTTATTGAACGCATATTTTGCAAATTCCGTCATGCTATCGAATATCTTATTTGCTGCTTTTTCTGAAACGCCATTGTTGATACAGCCTTTTATACCTTCTTTTTCATTTCCATAAATAAAGTTATGGCGTTCCCTCTCCATTACATCCATTTTCTTTTTTGACATAGCACGACGTAGCAAATCACTTCTACCAAATGTAAAACCAGCTAAATCACGCACAATTTGCATAACTTGCTCTTGGTAAACAATACAACCATACGTTTGTCCTAATATCGGTTCTAAAAGCTGTGTATCGTATACAATTGCATTCGCATTATTTTTCCCCTCAATATATGAGTCAATATAATCCATTGGTCCTGGTCGATAGAGGGAAATTCCTGCAATAATATCCTCCATGTTTTGTGGCTTTAGGCGCTTCATAAAGCTTTTCATTCCGCCACTTTCCAATTGAAATACGCCTTCTGTTTTTCCTAAACTAATGTGGTGATAGACATTTTTGTCATCATAATCGATTTTATCAATATCAATGTCAATGCCTCGATTTTTCTTAACCAAGTTCACCGCATCTTGAATAACCGTCAATGTTCGAAGACCTAAAAAGTCCATTTTGAGCAAGCCTAATTCTTCAAGCGTTCCCATTGTATATTGTGTCGTAATGGAGCCGTCGCTCGTTTTTGCTAATGGCACATATTCATCTACTGGCTGTTCACTAATAACAACCCCCGCCGCATGCATGGAAGCATGCCTTGGAAGCCCTTCTAATCGCTTAGACATATCAATCAACCGCTTAACCTGTGGATCGGATTCGTACATATCCATAAGCTCTGCATTTAGTTTTAATGCTTTCTCAATCGTAATTCCAATATCATTTGGAATTTTCTTTGCAATGGTATCGCATAAAGCATATGGCAAATCTAATGCTCGTCCAACATCTCGTACAACACCTCTTGCCGCCATTGTTCCAAAAGTAATAATCTGCGCTACTTGCTCTTCACCATATGTACGAACAACGTAATCAATTACCTCTTGTCTTCTCACATAACAAAAATCAATATCAAAATCTGGCATCGTCACACGCTCTGGATTCAAGAAGCGCTCAAATAGCAAGTTGTACTTAATCGGATCAATATTCGTAATGTTTAGGCAATAGGCAACGATACTTCCTGCACCTGAACCTCTTCCTGGTCCTACACTAATTCCATTTTCCATCGCATATCGAATAAAATCAGAAACAATTAAAAAATAATCCACGAAGCCCATTTGCTTAATGACGCTCATTTCATATAATAATCGCTCCTTTACGGACTCCGTATCTTGATAACGCTTAGAAAGACCTTCAAAGCAAGCCTTATCAAAAAACTCGTCTGCTGTAAATAGTTCGGGCACATGAAATTTTGGCAATTTGTAATTATGAAATTCAATATTCACATGGCATCGTTTCGCAATCAGATCGGTATTGTCAATTGCTTTTTGCATATTGATGAATCTCTCTCGCATTTGTTCTTCACTTTTTAGGTAAAATTCATCGCCCTCATAGCGCATACGATTTTGATCTTCAACTTTTTTTCCCGTTTGTATACAAAGCAATATATCATGTGGAACACTATCTTCTTGATATATATAATGCACATCATTTGTTGCCACAAGCTCGATATTTGTTTCTTGTGACATCCGAACTAAATCCATATTCACTTGACGCTGCGTACTAATACCATGGTCTTGTAGCTCCAAGAAAAAATTCTCTGCCCCAAAAATATCGCGGTAACGCAGTGCCGCTTTTTTTGCTTCCGGATAAAACCCGCGCGCCAAATATCGTGCAACCTCTCCTGCAAGGCATGCACTAAGTGCGATAATTCCTTCATGGTATTCTTGCAAAACTTCTAAATCAACGCGTGGTTTATAATAAAAGCCTTCTACGCAGCCAATCGAAACAATCTTCATCAAATTTTTATAGCCAATATCATTTTCTGCTAGCAAAACCAAATGATAATATCGATCACTTTCATTTCCACTTTCTTTATCAAAGCGTGAGCCAGGCGCTACATAGATTTCGCATCCGATAATTGGTTTAATTCCATTTGCAATTGCTTCCTTATAAAAGTCAATTGCACCGTACATGACACCATGGTCTGTAATCGCAATGCTATCCATCCCCAACTCTTTTGTACGCGAAATAAGCTCCCTAATCTGACAGGAGCCATCTAATAAACTATATCCAGTATGTACATGCAAATGTGCAAATGCCACGCAATCCCCCTTTGCAAACCAACAGTTAGAGGATTATTTCCCTATAAGAAATCCCTCCATACTTAATAATGCTTCTTCTTCATCCACTCCTTCAATTGAAAGCGTTAATTCTTCACCTTGTATAATGCCAATTGCCATCATACCCATAAGGCTTTTCGCATTCACCTTACTTGTTCCCTTTTCAATGAAAATCATTGATTGAAATTGGCTTGCTTTTTGCACTAGCATAGCAATTGGCTTAAGATCAGAAGAAGATTTCATATTAACTACGACTGTTTTGTTTATCATTTTTTTGCTCCTTTAACGGTATTCATCCGCAATTTTATTAATTTTGCGCAAACGGTGATTCACTCCCGATTTGCCGATTGGTGGGTCTAACAACTCACCTAATTGAGCTAAGCTAAGATAAGGATTTTCAAGCCTTACTCGTGCTATCTCAATCAAACTATCTTCTAGTTCGTCTAATACATTGTGACTTATTAAAAGCTTAATGTCCTCGATTTGTCCTGTTGAAGCACTTACTAATTTATTTAGATTGGCTACATCGCAATTATTCGCGCGATTAACATTGCCAGCAATCTCTTTTAGTATACGCACATTCTCCATTTCCATCAAGGCAACATGTGCTCCCATCAAATTTAGTGCATAGGCAATTTGATTGCCTTCCTTAAGGTATACCACATAATATTTCTTTCTTGCAACTATTTTCGGCGACAATTCGAAAGAAATTAGTATTTCTTGTGTTTTTTTTGCTTGTTCAATGCTTGTGCAAACAATTTCATAATGATACGGTTTTTCGGGTGCACTTAATGATCCCGCGCACAAAAACGCTCCTTTTATAAATGCGCGCTTGCAGCAACTTTTTTGTATAACCAATCCATCCACTACCATATCAATTGATGTTGCTGCTTGATTTTTTATCCCTTGCAAAATCTGATGAATACTTTCTTGATTTTGGATTTTGGCTACATAGTTTTGCATATTTCGACTATTTCGTGACCAGTTTTTTTCAATTTCATCACGAATACCAAATAATTTTCGCAATAACGTTGTGTAGTTATTTGCCGCAAATAAATTTTCCGTTTCTAATTGCAAAACAAGCTCATCCCCTTTTGTCTCTAACTTGCATAAAAACGAGACAATAGCGGCTAGCTGTGCCATTTGACAATGACGCGCCTTAGGAACTTCTTTTATAATTTCTGCCTTAACTGTCATAGAAAAAGACATGCTCTTACCTTACTTTCATTTTAATATATCTCGATGCTCAACTTTTATTCCGTAACTGCTCTCAGACAATGTGTCAAATAGTGCATTTGCAATTGTCACAGAACGATGCTTGCCGCCTGTACAACCAATAGCAATCACCAATTGATTTTTTCCTTCGTTGATATAATTCGGAATTAAAAAGCGCAATAAATCCACTAATTTATCTAAAAAAATCTTCGTAACATCAAAGCTTTCTACATATGTATAGACTTCTTTATCATTTCCTGTCAAATGCTTTAGTTCATCAATATAATATGGATTTGGCAAAAACCGAACATCAAACATCAAATCTGCTTCACTTGGCATTCCATATTTAAAGCCAAAGGATTGAATGGTAATTTGCAAGTTGTTGAATTTCTTGCCATCCAAAAAAATGTCACTCATCGTATTGCGTAGTTCTCGCACAAGCAAATGGCTCGTGTCAATAATATAGTCGGCCTTATCTCGCAAAAATGCAAGCGATTCTCGTTCATGTTGGATACCTACTTCAATAGAGTCTTCTTGACTTAATGGATGTGTTCTTCTTGTTTCTTTAAAACGTTTCATTAAGGATTCATCTGAAGCATCTAAATATAAAATCTCATATTCATGTTTCGTTTCTTTATTTTTAAAAATTGATTGAAATAAATCGATTTTGTCTCCATTTCGTATATCAATGGATACCGCAACCTTTGAAAAACGATCCCTATTTTCATTAACAAGTGCTGTAAATCCTTCTAGCAATTCCATAGGAAAGTTATCAACGCAAAAAAATCCTAGGTCCTCTAAAATTCTAAGAGCCGTTACTTTTCCTGCACCCGACATCCCTGTTACAATAATAAATCTCATGTGAAATCTCCTAAAAACTGCACTTCTGGTTCAAGGCGTACATTGGCATTTTCAAAAACCTTTTCGATGACATATTGAATCAATGCATATATATCACTTGCCGTTGCATGGTCTTTATTAATAATAAATCCACAATGCTTTGTTGAGACTTGTGCGCCTCCTATTTGTTTGCCTGCCAATGAGGCTTCCATAATGAGCTTCCCTGCAAAATGATTTTGAGGTCTTTTGAAGGTTGAGCCAGCACTAGGATAGGTTAATGGTTGCTTGTCTGTTCGCATTTGCATAAATTGCATGGTTTTTGTGCGAATGACTTCTTGATTTCCTTTTTCAAGTTGTAAAATAGCTCGCAACACAATCATGCGCTCTTTTTTAATGCAGCTATGACGATAATCAAAATCCAATTCTTCCTTTTTTAATGTACGAACGATATTTTGATGATCTAGTACGACAACTTCTTTCACGATTTTAGACATCTCGCCATCATAAGCACCAGCATTCATAACAATGGCACCACCAATGGTTCCAGGTATTCCATACGCAAACTCTAAGCCAGTTAAAGCATTCTCAATCGCCGCATTAGAAACCTTTTCTAGTATCACTCCACCATCCACATGGATGGTTTCGTTTTCTACTTTCAATCCCAAAAACCCTTTTGTCATCGATATAATCACGCCATCATACCCTTTGTCACTAACGAGCAAGTTACTTCCTCTTCCAATAACCGCAAACGGAAGCTTTGTCGTATGACAGAGCATAATCACATCGCTTAATTGCTCGATTGTTTCTGGTAACACAAAGTATTTTGCTTTACCACCTGCTTGAAAGGTAGTATGTTTACTCATTGGCTCATCAATATAAATTTGTGTTTTATCTAGTATTTCTTGTAACGATTCAAGAATGTTCATGTTTATCTCCACTTATGAATTTTTCATCAAGTTCGCTTGAATTCTATCATAGAATGCTTGCGCAGCATTATATCCCATTTTCTTTTGACGGTAGTTTACAGCCGCTGATTCTACAATGATTGCTAAATTTCGACCTGGTCGAATCGGGATATTATGGCATACGATTTTATTTCCTAAAAACTCAATATAATTATCATCCAATCCCATTCGATCATATTGGCGATTGCGATCCCATTCCTCTAATTTGATTACCATATCAATCGCTTGCGTATTTTTAACACTCTCAACACCAAACAAGGTTTTTACATCAATAATACCAATGCCTCGCAACTCAATAAAATGGCGCGTGATATCAGGCGCTGATCCTACTAATGTCTCATCACTTACTTTTTTTATCTCGACAACATCATCCGAAACAAGACGATGCCCTCTTTTGATTAGTTCAAGTGCTGACTCACTTTTTCCGATGCCACTCTCGCCCATAATTAACACACCTTCACCATAAACGTCAACAAGAACGCCATGGATTGAAATCATTGGTGCTAATTCGACTTTTAACCAACGAATAACCTCTGCCATAATATCCGATGTTGATTGAGAAGAAACTAGCAATGGCACATTGTATTTTGTCGCTAACTCAACAAATTCTTCGCAAGGCTCATAATTACGACTAAATACAATACATGGACTCTTACTAGATACAAATCGTTCAAATGACTTGTAACGCACATCTTCATCCATCATCTCTATATAGGTATGCTCTACATTTCCAATAATCTGCACACGTTCATTATCAAAGTGTGTATAGAAGCCTGCTAGTTGAAGAGCAGGTCGATTAATATCAGGCGTTTCAATAAATAATTCGTCGGTATTAATACCTTCTGTTACATTTTTAAATCCCATTTTTTCAATTAGCCTACTAACCGATACACCGTCCATTTTTCTACCTCACTTTTTATTTGTTATCTCTATTGTACTAAAGAGGACTAGGAATGTCAAAGTCCTTACTCTTTGTGAAAGAACTCATACACCGCCATCGCTGATGCCTTATTCATGCCTTCCACTTTTTCTAATTGCTCCACACTGGCTTCTTGTAATTTCTCCAAGTTGTCAAATGCCCTCATCAATTCCACACGCCTTTTGGGGCCAATCATCTTAATATCATCAAGCAACGAATGTGTTTGCGATTTTTGCCGCAGACTTCTATGGTATTCAATCGCAAATCTATGCGCTTCATCTTGTATTCGTGTAATAAGACGAAATGCCTCCGAATGTGAATGAATCTCGATTTCTTTATTTTGATAATACAATCCTCTTGTTTGATGATGGTCATCTTTTACCATTCCACAAATGGGGATATCAATCCGAAGCTCTTCAAGCACTTGCTTGGCAATGTTTACTTGTCCTTTACCGCCATCCATCAAAATAAGGTTTGGTTGTTTTTCAAATCCAACACTTTTTTCTTTACTTCGTAAGAAACGTCTTGTAAGAACCTCTTTCAAGGAAGCGTAATCATTGGCACCCACAACCCATTTAATTTTAAATTTTCGATAATCCGAACGCTTTGGTTTTCCATTTTCATAAACGACCATTGAGCCAACCGATTCAAAACCGCTAATATTGCTAATATCATACGCTTCTAATCGTTCAATGTTCTCTAAACCTAATAACTCTCCAAGCTCACGAATAGCACCAATGGTTTTCTTTTTTTCGCTAATAATTTTATCTTTGTCTTGTTGCAATACAATTTGTGCATTACGCGTAGCAAGATCAAGCAATTTCTCGCGTGTTCCAATTTGGGGAACGAGAATTTTGACCTTTTTTTTGCGTCGACTACTTAACCATTCTTCGATTATGTCTTGTTCTTCAATTGTATGGCTAAGCAAAATTTCTTTTGGAAGATATGGCGTTCCTGCATAGTATTGCTTTACAAAATCACCAAGCACCTGTTCATTTGAATCCCCTATAGCAATCTGCAAATGAAAATGCTCTCTACCAATCATTTTTCCTTCCCTCATAAAGAATACTTGCGCAATTCCATCTACTCCAGAGGTTGCAAGAGCAATGACATCGCGATCCATAAAATCATAATCACTGATTTTTTGCTTTTCAGCAATATTTTTTATGCTTGCTATCAAGTCACGATATAACATCGCCTCCTCAAATTCTAGGTTTTCAGATGCCGTAGCCATTTTATGTTTAAGCGTTTTTAATATGTCTTGATGATTTCCATTTAAAAAATCCTGTGCCATTTTGATTGACTCTAAATAAGCTTCTTTTGAAATACAGCATTGGCATGGCGCTTGGCATTGCCCCATATGATAATTAAGGCATGCGCGTTCTTTATGCTTTTGCCCTGCTACAAGCTTGCGATTGCACGTTCGAATCTGGTATAGCTTATGAATTAAATCCAATATATCTTTTGCACCTTTTACGTCTGTAAATGGCCCAAAATATTTTGATTTGTCCTTTTTCATTGTACGCGCCAAGACAACCCGCGGAAAATCCTCCTCATAAGTGATTCGGATATATGGATATCCCTTATCATCTTTTAACATTGTATTATAGCGAGGCAAATATTCTTTAATTAAATTACTCTCTAGCACCAATGCTTCCATCTCTGAATCCGTTACAATAAATGAAAAGCGCGTAATATGAGACACCATTTTTCGTATTTTAGAAGAATGATTGCGACTTGATTGAAAATATTGCTTTACACGTCTTTTTAAGCTAATTGCCTTGCCAACATATATCACTTCATCCACTTCTCCATGCATAAGATAAACCCCCGGCAAATCCGGCAGTTTTTTTAATTCATCTTCGATTATAAAATAAGCATTTATTTTTTCACTCATCATAACCTCCCATGCAATGGCGCATTGTTTGTAAAAAAAGAGTTTCAATTATATGAAACTCCTTTTGTAAATGTATTAGTCTTTATAGGTTGGCTTTGTCATCATGTCATCGACACTTTCGCCTTTTTGGATCTTCCCGAGAATATCCATGAATTCCTTTCCGGTAATGGTCTCCTTTAAAATAAGGAATTCAGAAATCTTATCAAGTGCCACTCTATTTTCTGTTAAAATATTTTTCGCTCTTGAATAAGCTTCTATTAAAACCGCCATCACTTCTCTATCTACTTCTGCTGCAAATTCATCACTACAATTTAATACTCTCTCTCCAGATAAATATTTTGTTTGTATGCTTTCAAGCGCTATTAACCCGAATTTATCGGACATACCATACATCGTAATCATAGCCCTTGCTATATTTGTTGCACGCTCAATATCATTTGAAGCACCTGTCGTTACATCCTGAAAAACGATTTCTTCTGCTGCACGACCACCGAATAAAACGGCAAGATCGGCTTCTAATTCTGATTTTGAATTAAGGTACTTTTCTTCTTCTGGTGTTTGCATTGTGTAACCAAGTGCTCCCATCGTTCTTGGAACAATGGTAATCTTTTGAACAGGCTCCGTATTTTTTTGTAGGGCAGCCACGAGTGCATGACCAACCTCATGATAGGCTACGATTTTTCGTTCTTTTTGATTCATAATACGGTCTTTCTTTTCTTTACCAACCAATACCACTTCTACTGCTTCAAATAAATCCGCTTGTGTTACCACATTTCGCTTATTTTTCACTGCACTAATAGCCGCTTCATTTATCATATTGGCAAGATCCGAACCTACCGCTCCACTTGTTGCTAACGCAATTTCTTCAAAATCAATGGAATCATCCATCAACACGTCTTTTGAATGCACTTCCAATGTTTTGATTCGTCCTTTTAGATCTGGTTTATCGACAATAATTCTTCTATCTAAACGTCCTGGACGAACTAATGCTTGATCAAGTACCTCTGGGCGATTTGTTGCGGCTAAAATAAATACGCCTTTTGATGAATCGAAACCATCCATCTCTGCTAGAAGTTGATTCAGTGTTTGCTCACGCTCATCATTGCTTCCATGACGATTGTCACGACTCTTTCCGATCGCATCAATTTCATCAATAAAAATAATACATGGGGCGTTTTGCTGTGCTTCTTTAAATAAATCTCTTACACGAGAAGCACCCACACCAACAAACATCTCTACAAAATCAGATCCTGATAATGAGAAGAATGGTGTCTTTGCTTCACCAGCAACCGCCTTAGCAAGCAATGTCTTTCCAGTTCCTGGAGGGCCTACAAGAAGCGCACCCTTTGGAAGCTTCGCACCGATCTTTTGATATTTTTGAGGATTGTGCAAGAAATCAACGATTTCCACAAGTGAATCCTTTGCTTCATCTTGTCCAGCAACATCCTTGAATGTCACACCTGTATCCTTTTGAATATAAATCTTCGCCTTTGATTTCCCTACGCTACCCATAGATCCACCAACACGTTTCATCATAAACATGAAAAATACGATAATAATCACAAACGGAACAACATAGCCAATAATCAACTCTAATAAAATGGAATTTGTATCATCTACATAGCCTTTATAAACAATTTTATTGTCTTGTAATACCTTCCATAAGTCACCATCGCCAACATAACCTGTATAATAACTAACCTTTAATTCGTTTCCTTTTGGTGGATTAATCACAATCCGACCTGGCTTCAAAACGACCTCTGTTACTTTTCCATCTTCAATCATTTTTAAAAACTCGCCATAAGTAATTTCCTTATTAAGCTGAGATTTCACAAATGAGTTTGTCATAATAATTCCGATGAATATGAATAATCCTACCAATATAATAAACACATAATTAGGTTTGTTTGTGTTTTTATTGTTTGGATCATTCGGTTTGTTTGAATTATTTCGATTATCTAAATCGCTCAATTTTCACCTCCAAATAGTGCTTTTTGCATCCACAATGTGCTTGCATTCTTCTAAGATTATATGCGTAAAGCCAAAAGAATGCAATTAAATTTCTATGAAATTTCTATGATTACTAACTACATGTTGGAACCGACATCTTTTTTAAACTGCTCCCAACGAATATTCCCTTGTGTTCCGTAGAAATATTTTGGACATTCTTTTGCGGCAACATCACCATGACGCAACAAATGCTCTGGTGTCAAATTGTATTGGTTTAGAAGCCACGCTGTTAGTTTTACCATAGAGGCATATGTTTCGTTTGTATAATTGCCATTTGCGTCTAAATGACACGTCTCAATGGATATCGTATCATTGTTTCTTGGATAGGAAGCATAGGATATTTCGTTCAATGGTAAGCATTGAATAATTTCGCCTTTTAATCCAATCACAAAATGGCTACTTGCTCTTCGTATTTGCGTATCTTTTAAACTTTCAAAGAAGTTGCGATTTACCATTGCGCTCGTACCTGGGTTTCCAACATAGTGAACGATAACATTTTTGACAACAGGCATCGGATTTGTTGGTCTTGAAAATTCATTTGGTGTTAAGAAATGTTCTTCGATAAATCCTGGATTTGCTGGTGCTTTTATCGTATTAGGATAAGGAATGAACACATTTCCAATGGCACGCACTTCAAAGTTTGCGCTATGCCCACCATAATGTACGGTATATTGATTCATGCCTTCTTTCATTGCATAGTTGTAATGACATTCCCATCCATCAACCTTTTTTTCGCTACCATCCGTATATACAGCCTTAACGCTGATGTATTTGGGCAATAATATATCGCCTGCTTTATATGTTTGTGCTGTCAGATATTCCACGTAAATTCCAGAAAGGTTTGTTACGGACTTTTCAATCGCCCTTACAACAAATTCCGTCCTTAATCCACTGTATTCAACAACAAATTTATTGTCACCAGAAACTAATGGTTTTTGATAATCACATACCCAACCATTCACTTGTATTTCCGTTTGGTCGCTAAAACACGCTTTAACTGTTAGCAATGATATATTCACTTGACTCCCCACATAATATTCGCCTATTGGGAAAGTGGCCTTTATCTGATTCAAAACAACTGGGGGATTTGTTGGCTTGGGTGTTGTTGGTGCTTCTGTTGGTTTTGGTGCTTCTGTCGCTTTTGGCGGATTTGTTTCTTTGGTCGTTTTCTCAGTTGCTTCTTCGCTTTTTGTTGTGCTTTCTTTTTCGATAGTTGTTTTCTCTATCGTTGAATGTTCTTTTGTTGTTTCTTTTGTTGTTTCTTTCGTTGTTGTTTTAACTTCTGTTGTTTTAACTTCTGTTGTTTCATCCTCTGCAGATGAAGAAAACTTGCTTTCTTCAAATGATGTACTAGGCAACGTAGCTTCTGCTGAAACTCTATTTTCTTTTTTTCCTATCATCGTGATTACAATGACTAGGAAAATGATAATCACCGAAACGAATGCAACCGTTAACGTTGCATTTTTCATAACATAGTATTTTTTTATTTTCTGATGAATCAAATCATCCTTTTCTTTTTCTTCCATAGATTACTCCTATATATTGCTTCTTCTTGTTTACTTTTCGCGCCATCTGTTATAAAATTAGTACAATTACCCTAAGGAGGCTTTTATGAAATCCATAGATTTAATTGTTCCATGTTATAACGAAGAAGAAGTTTTATCTGTTTTTTTTCAAGAAACCGAGAAGGTAGCTCAAAGCATACCAAACTACTCTTTTCATTATATACTTGTCAACGACGGAAGTAAAGATGCAACATTAACAGAGATGAAAAAACTTGCGATTGCATGCGACCGCGTTCATTATATTAGTTTTTCAAGAAATTTTGGAAAGGAATCTGCTATGTATGCAGGTCTTCAGGCTAGCACAAGCGATTATGCGATTGTGATGGATGCTGATTTGCAACATCCTCCTTCTATGTTTCCAGAATTTATCGCTGGGATTGAAGAAGGTTATGATTGCGTTGCCGCTAGGCGAACATCCAGAAAAGGCGAAGCGAAGCTTCGAAGCTTCTTTTCCCGTTCATTTTACAAGATTAGCAATAAGCTTTCAGATGTTAAACTAGAATATGGCGCTGTTGATTATCGAATTATGTCCAAGCAAATGGTTCAATCCATTTTACAATTGTGTGAGGTGCAACGTTTCTCAAAAGGCATTTTTATGTGGGTAGGCTATGACACAAAATGGATTCCATACGAAAATGTTGAGCGAACGATTGGGACAACCAAGTGGAGCTTTTGGAGTTTATTCCGCTATGCTCTTGATGGTATTACTGCCTTTTCCATCGCTCCATTACGACTTGTTTCGATTTTAGGATTTGTTATTTCTGCATTTGCCTTTATATATACGATTGTTACAATTGTTCAAAAATTTGCATTTGGTATTGATGTGCCTGGTTATGCGACATTGTTATGTACGACTTTATTTCTAGGAGGCATCATCGAATTCTCCATCGGTATTCTAGGCGAATATGTCTCTAGAATTTACATGGAAACAAAAAAACGCCCTATTTATATAACAAAAGAAACAAATATTAAAAAGGAGAACTTCCATGAACAAGATTAAATATTTTCTATTCCATAAGAAGATAAATGTTTTCTACTTAATTGCTTTTTTTCTTCCTGTTTTAGTCATGCTTTCTGTTTTTCTTGAAAAAGGCATTTATCCTTTTGGCGATCGCAGTTTCCTTCGAACAGATCTCTATCACCAATACGCTCCTTTTTTCAAAGAATTACACCGCAAGCTTACATCGGGTGGTAGTCTTTTGTATTCATGGAATATTGGTAGTGGTACAAACTTTATCGCACTAGGGACATATTATTTAGCTACCCCTCTAAATGCACTTGTCGTTTTATTTGGAGAAGCTCATATTATTGAATTTATTACGTACTTTATTGTTTTTAAAATCGGTTTATGTGGCGCGACGATGACGTATTATCTTGAGAAACATACCGCTTTACTAAAAGGTGCGAAAGAAAGCTCTCCTACTATCCTGATGGTATTTGCTGGCTGCTTTTACGCCTTATCTGGCTATATGGCTGCTTATAGTTGGAACATTATGTGGCTTGACTGCATTTTTCTTTTCCCACTCATTATATTAGGTCTTGAAAAACTAGTTTATGAGGATAAATGCTTCCTCTATTGCATAACTCTTGGTTTAGCTATTTTCTCAAATTACTATATTGCCATTATGATTTGTATTACACTTGTGTTCTACTTTATCGGTCTTTTATATATCGTACCAAATAAGCGTTCGAAGATTGTCATAAAAAAAGATGGTTCAAAGTTTCGACGTACGTACTATCTAAATTATCCTAAAAAAATCGCTCATTTTGCAATCTATTCCTTGATCGCTGGAGGCATGTCCGCTTGCTTGATTTTACCTGAATTGTTTGCTATGCAACTTACTTATTCTGCAGATAGCACATTCCCTAAATCGTTTTCTTCCTATTTTTCTATGATTGATATGATTTCTCGTCATTTGCCAAATGTCGATATTCATCTCGGTCTTGACCATTGGCCAAACATCTTTTGTGGTGTAGCTATTTTAATGCTTATTCCACTTTATATTATGAATAAAAAATACAATTATCGTGAAAAGATTTTCTATTGCATCATGTGCTTATTCTTTTATGCTAGTTTCAGTATGAATTTCTTGAATTTTATTTGGCACGGTTTCCATTATCCAAACTCCTTGCCTTCGCGTCAATCATTCGCCTATATATTTATTGTGTTAGTTATGGCGTACAAGGGACTTGAGGGGCTAAAAGATCGTTCTATCAAACAGTTTGTTACGGCACTATGGATTGCTATTGGATTTGTTATTCTTGCCGAAGAACTTGTTGGCGAAAACTATGGCTTCCACTTTAGTGTCTTTTATGTGAGTATTTTATTCCTTGCCCTTTATGGACTTACCATGTATTTATGGAAAAGAAAAATCGTTGCCGGAAGAATTCTAGCGCTATTAGCTGTCCTACTAATATTTACCGAGAACTATATGAACACCACCATAACAAGTGTTACAACGGTTAGTCGTCCAAACTTTGTACAGTATGATGAGCCATACAAAAAATTAGTCGAGCTGGCCAAGAAGGATGACGAACTATTTTTCCGCATGGAGAAATTTAAGCTTCGCACCAAAAATGATGGTGCATGGTATGGCTATCCTACTATTTCTGTATTTTCGTCGATGGCCAATAGCAATATGACGGCGATGTTTAAGAAATTAGGTATGGAATCCTCTGCAAATGCCTATGGCACTACGGGACGAACGGCTCTAGTTTCTTCTCTCTATAGTGTATTGTATACCTTTTCTTCAAGTGAATTACCAGCAGCTCCTTTACAATCCTTTGTAGCAAAAGAAGGTTCTATCTATATGTATAAGAATCTCTATACGCTTCCTCTAGGATTTATGTTACCATCTGATTTTGATGAGCGATGGAACTTTAAAAATGGTGCACCTATCGATGTTCAAAATAGTTTTGCCAAAGCAGCGGCAGACGTTGACCAATTATATGAGCGAATCCCTTCTGACGTATCTGGTACTTCAGCAACAATTACTCCCGACAAGGATTGCTATATTGTTGCGTATGTGACTAACCCAACCATTGATAAAGTCTCCTATTCCGTTGGCGAGAGCGCAAATATTTCTTATTCTGGCTTAAAACGCCGATTCTTACTTGATGTCGGCTATGTAAAGGCTGGCGAAACGGTGTTTATCACGACTGAGGATGATTCCGATATGGGCGTAAATGCTTACTCCTTAAATGAAGAAAAATATATTGCTATGATCAATCAATTATCTTCACAAGGACTTCATGTTACAAGCTTTGAGGATACAAAAATCAAAGGCGATGTTTCTGTTGAAACAGACGGTTTATTCCTTACTTCCATACCATACGAAAAGGGCTGGACGGTAAAAGTTGATGGCGAAGAAGTTGAAACATATGGTACAAAAGATATTTTCCTTTCATTTAATTTATCTGCTGGAGCTCATACAATTGAATTTAGCTATATGCCAGATGGTTTTCCTTTAGGTTTAGCAATCAGTGGTCTTTCGTTATTTATTTTCATCACTATTGTTGTAATCACAGGAATACTTAAAAAGAAAAACAAGGGTAAGCCTATCAATAGCATCTTTATTGAGGATACACCTTTGACAGAAGAAGAAATACTTGCCTTAGGCGATTTGATTCCAGATATAGAGCCAATTGATGAGGTGATAAAAGAAAGCGATGTGCTTACTGACACGAAAGAATTTTTCTCTTCTGATGAAGTCACTTCTATGGATGAAGACGTTATTGATCTAGATCAAGTAGAGGAAGCATCCTCAATAGAACCAACTGATATAAACAACACAACTGATACAACCGAAAACAAATAGACAGCGAGGATAGATTTATGAAATTATGGGGCGGTCGCTTTACAAAAGAAACCAATCAATTTGTACACAATTTTAATGCTTCGCTTCCTTTCGATAAGCGCTTGTATAAGCATGATATTCAAGGAAGCATTGCACACGTGACCATGCTTGCAAAACAAATGATCATTACACAAGAAGAATGCAAACAAATTATTGATGGCTTAAATGGTATTTGTGCAGATATCGAAAATGAAGTATTGGCTTTTGATTTTACTTGCGAAGATATTCATAGCTTTATTGAAATGAACTTAATTAAGCGAATCGGCGAGGCAGGCAAAAAGCTTCACACTGGCCGTAGCCGCAATGATCAAGTTGCACTCGATATGAAGCTTTATACACGCGACGAAATTACTGTTCTTATCGAACTGATCGAAGACCTTTTGAAAACATTACTTTCAACAATGAAGGAACACCTTGATACATACATGCCTGGTTTTACGCATTTGCAAAAGGCACAACCTGTTACCTTAGCGCATCATCTCGGTGCATATTTTGAGATGTTTTTGCGTGACAAACAGCGATTGGCTGATATTTATTCTCGCATGAATTATTGTCCGTTAGGAGCTGGTGCTTTGGCTGGAACGACGTATCCCTTAGATCGTCATCTTACTGCTTCTCTTCTTTCATTTGAGGGACCAACGCTAAATAGCATGGATTCGGTTTCTGACCGTGATTATTTGCTTGAATTATTAAGTGCTCTTTCGATCATTATGATGCATTTAAGCCGTTTTAGTGAAGAATTCATTATATGGAATTCCAATGAATATGGCTTTATTGAATTAGATGATGCGTATAGTACGGGAAGTAGTATTATGCCACAAAAGAAAAACCCTGATATTGCAGAGCTTGTACGCGGAAAAACGGGACGTGTTTACGGAAGCTTAACGGCTTTACTAACCACCATGAAAGGTCTTCCACTTGCCTACAACAAAGATATGCAAGAAGATAAGGAATGGGCTTTTGATGCGATTGATACCGCAAAGGATTGTTTGCTTCTTTTTAACGGCATGCTTTCAACGACTAAATTTAATAAAACGGCTATGCACGATAGTGCTTCAAAGGGCTTTACAAATGCCACAGATGCTGCGGATTACCTTGTCAATAAAGGCGTTGCCTTCCGTGATGCACACACCATTGTAGGTCAACTTGTGCTATTTTGTCTCGATAAAAAAATCAGCCTTGACGAAATGTCCTTAGCTGATTACCAAACCATTAGTCCTGTATTTGAAGACGATATTTATGAAGCCATTTCACTTAAAACATGCGTGGAGAAGCGATTAACAATTGGCGCGCCAAGTAAAGAGGCTATGAGTGAAGTCATTGCACATTACGAAAAGGTATACACCCTATAACCATTCAATTTCATTTCAAATATCAAAATAAAAGGCAAATAAATACCACGCAAGAGTTATCGTACTTTTGCGTGGCATTTTCAAATAGGTTACATAAACCCTATGGCTCGATATTCTTTTTTTGATAGGCAATTAACAAGTCGATCATTCTTCCGTAGCTCATCGTTCCATCTTCTATATCATTTATCTTTAGATACGCATCATTGACCACATCACTCGCTTTTGAAATATCCAAATCGATATGCGCGCCATCTTGATTTCCAATTGTTAGTGTGCGATATTTTCTCCACCATTCGTAAGCGTATTTTCGCTCTCGCATAATTGACTCATTTAACTTTCCATCAATTTCAAAGTACGTATTATAGTCTTTATGCTTTTTGATAAGTGCAGAGGTTGCCATTTCATACGTTTCTAACAATGCAGAATACTTAAAATACGGATTATCCGACTTCATGCAAGCCAAATAAGCGATAAAGTTCGCCTCATCTTCTAGCATAAATCCTTTTAAGTGCGACAACTCATGGCATATGGTAAATGCATGTGTATAATTTGGTACGGCGGGATTATAATTTGCTTCTATTGTAAATGGCGAATAAATACCAACAATCGATTGGTAAGAAAGAATTGGCGCAACTAAAATCTTTTTTGCCTTTGGATAATAACCAGCCAATGATGGGTATTCCTTCCCAAGATTTCTCATGGCTTTTTGCGCTTCAAGGCGCAATGAAGGTGGTAGCTTGCTTTGCCCATTTTCATCAAACACAATTTCCTGGCTCACTTTATTTAATTCATCACGTAGCTGATAGCATAATTGGACTAGCTCCTCTTTTTTGCATTGACCGATTGGCAACTTTTCCACTTCCGAAAACGGCGTGCGATAATAATTAATGCCGCATCCTATGGTATAAAGAAAACATGCCGGAATCGCTATTTTCAAAATACCGCTTCCTATCTTCAAAAAAAACGTACGCATGGTTTCATTTTTTTGAATAACGTTCTTTATCAATCGTCCTACAGCAATTAGTATCACTACTATTCCTGTATACAAAAGAATTTCAACAATTGAAAATGGGAATATAGAAAGAATTCGACCTAATGTATTATTGAAAAATGGATATACACTTCTTGCATACCATTCACCAAAGACGGGGGTTACTCGTGCAAGTACTTGCATAAGCACACTGATGAAAAAAAGAATACCATAAATGAGAACATTTATTCTTTGCTTTTTCTTCATAATATTGAAAACCTCTTTTACACATGGTATAGTTATATACGATTATAACATTCAATTTTTAGAAAGGCAACACATGGTGATTTTATGAAGTTCGAAACAATTAAAAAACTAGAGCAGCGAAAACGATTTGATTCTATTTATACGTTTATTGGACTTTTAGTGATTACCCTCTTAGTGATTGCGCTTATTTTCTTAGTATAAGGAGTATTTATGGCTGGTTCATCTTTTGGTACAATTTTTAAAATAACGACATGGGGCGAATCACACGGCCCAGCTGTTGGTGTTGTCATCGACGGTTGCCCATCAGGGCTTTCTTTGTCCGAAGCAGATGTCCAACCCTATTTAGATCGTAGACGCCCTGGTCAAAACTCATTCACAACCCCTCGTAAGGAAAGCGATACCGTTCATTTTCTTTCGGGTGTTTTTGAAGGAAAAACAACTGGTGCACCACTTTCTATGGTCGTATACAATGAATCACAACGCTCTGGTGATTATGCAACGCTAAAGGATGTATACCGTCCTGGTCATGCTGATTTTACATTTGATCAAAAATATGGTTTTCGTGATTATCGAGGCGGCGGACGTTCTTCTGCTCGCGAAACCATTGCTCGTGTAGCGGCTGGTGCCGTTGCTATCAAAATTCTCTCTACGTTAGGTGTTTCTTTATGCACCTATGCAAAAGAAATTGGTCACATAAAAGCAACCACATTTTCCGCGGAAGCGATTTTAAAAAACCCTCTTAATATGCCCGATTTAGATGCTGCCCAAAAAGCGATGGAGCTATGTCAATCGATTCAGGAGCAATATGATTCTCTTGGTGGAATTGTCGAATGTATTGTGACGGGTATGCCTGTGGGCGTTGGCGAGCCAGTTTTTGAAAAATTGGATGCCAATTTGGCAAAAGCACTCTTTTCAATTGGCGCTGTAAAGGGCGTTGAAATCGGCGATGGTTTTGCTGTTTCTACGGCAAAAGGATCGGACAATAATGATGAATTTTCTATTGCTGGAGATGAAATTTCAAAAGTCACCAACCATGCAGGTGGTGTATTAGGTGGCATCAGTGATGGTAGCGATTTGATTATTCGCGCAGCTTTTAAGCCTACCCCTTCTATATTTAAGAAACAATCTACTGTTACCACATCAAAAGAAAAAACGGCCATTCAGATCAATGGGCGCCATGATCCTTTAGTCGTTCCGCGCGCTGTTGTGGTCGTAGAAGCAATGACCGCATTAACCGTACTTGATTTGTTATTTTTAAACATGTCTTCGCGCCTTTCGCGCATCGAAAATTTCTACAAAAATAATTAAAAAATCATATTGACTTTTATCATAAATAGCTTATAATACACTTTGCATGTTTAGTTTTACTAAACTTTTTGTTTAAGTCTATTAAAGGAGCATTATATGCATATCGGACACAAAATCAAGGAATTACGAATTTTAAAAGGACTCACCCAAGAAGAATTGGCAGACCGTTCAGAATTATCGAAGGGCTTTATTTCTCAACTAGAACGAGACTTAACATCCCCCTCGATAGCAACGCTTGTCGATCTATTACAATGTCTTGGAACCAATCTAAAGGATTTTTTTGCAGATGACGATGACCAGCAAATTGTCTTTGGCAAAAGTGATTTTTTTAAAAAAATTGATTCTGAATTAAAAAATAAAATCGAGTGGATTATTCCGAATGCACAACGCAATAATATGGAGCCCATTCTTCTAACATTAGAAGCTGGTGGTTCTACGTATCCAGACCTTCCACACGAGGGCGAGGAATTTGGTTATGTCATACAAGGTAGCATAACCATTATCATTGGAAAGAAACTATGCAAAGCAAAAAAAGGTGAGACATTTTACTTTGTGCCAGAGAAGAAGCATTATATCACTTCCTCAAAGGGCGCTACTATATTATGGGTGACATCACCACCTAGTTTTTAACCTTTGACGAATATACGAAATAGTGGAGGCATTATGAATAATACATTAATTGATTTAGTGAATATATCAAAAAAATTTGATGATACATTAGTTCTTGACGACTTAAGCTTATCGATAAAAGAAAATGAGTTTTTAACACTTTTGGGCCCTAGCGGATGTGGAAAAACAACGACACTTCGCATTATCGGTGGTTTTGAAAAACCAGATACAGGTAAAGTGATTTTTCAGGGGCATGACATTGTCGATATACCTCCTTATAAGCGAGAATTGAATACTGTATTTCAAAAGTACGCTCTTTTCCCTCATTTATCAATCGAAGAAAACATTGCGTTCGGTCTTAAAATCAAGAAAAAAAGCAAAACGTATATTCAAGATAAGATAAAATATGCCCTAAAGCTTGTAAATCTTGATGGCTATGAAAAGCGTTCACCCGATTCGTTAAGTGGCGGACAGCAACAACGAATTGCTATCGCTCGCGCCATTGTCAATGAGCCAAAGGTTTTACTTCTTGATGAGCCATTAGGAGCACTTGATTTAAAGCTACGTCAGGATATGCAATATGAGTTAATCCGTTTAAAAAATGAGCTTGGTATTACATTTATTTATGTAACGCATGACCAGGAAGAAGCACTTACGATGTCTGATACCATTGTCGTGATGAATCAAGGTTACATTCAGCAAACAGGAACTCCTGAGCAAATTTATAACGAACCTGAAAATGCCTTTGTTGCCGATTTCATTGGCGAAAGCAATATTATTGCCTCTATTATGATTGAGGATCGTCTTGTAAATATATTGGGAGCAAAATTCCCTTGTGTTGATACGGGATTTGGAAGTAATAAGCCTGTCGATGTTGTTATTCGTCCAGAGGATATCCATTTGGTTTCACCTGATGAGGGACTTATTGAGGGCGTTGTAAGCCTCTTGATTTTCAAGGGTGTTCATTATGAAATGGAAGTAGAGGCAGGTGGATTTACATGGTTAGTCCAAAGCACACGTATGGTGGCTGTGGGCACACCAGTTGGTATTTTGGTATATCCTTATGATATTCAGATTATGAATAAACCTGTTTCAGAGGACGAGGAGGCCGTTGGAATCGATGAATAATGTATCTCGTAAAAAAACCCTTCTAGCCATTCCTTATATCTTCTGGATGATTGCTTTTACGATTATTCCATTGATGATTATTGGCTATTACGGTTTTGTCGACCAAGCAAAGAATTTTACGTTATCTAATTTTCTTGCTATAAAGGATTTTATCAATCTTCGTGCGTTGATTATTTCCTTGCGTATTGCCTTTATAAGCACCATCTTTTGCTTGCTGTTAGCTTATCCTTTGGCAATGATTTTAAAATCAAAAAATATGAATAGGGGTAGTTTTATCGTATTCATTTTTATATTGCCGATGTGGATGAATTTTTTACTTCGTACCTATGCATGGCAAACATTATTAGAGCAAGACGGTGTATTAAATACGATTCTTAGTACGCTTCGCTTGCCAAAACAACATTTAATCAATACAGAAGGGGCCATCATTTTAGGTATGGTCTACAACTTCCTTCCATTTATGGTATTGCCGATTTACAATGTTCTCATTAAAATCGACTCCAATACAATCAATGCTGCAACGGATTTAGGTGCCAATCCCTTTCAAACATTTTGGCGAATTATTATTCCCCTTAGCTTCCCTGGTATTGTTTCGGGAATTACGATGGTCTTTGTCCCTGCACTAACAACTTTTGTTATTTCCTCTTTACTCGGTGGCGGAAAAATTCTATTGATTGGCAATATTATCGAACAGCAATTTACGGTCTCTTATAACTGGAATTTAGGAGCAGGCCTCTCCTTTGCTTTGATGGTATTTGTTTTAATCAGTATGGCTTTACTGAACAAATACGATAAAAATGGGGAGGGTACAGCATTTTGATGAAACGAATAATTGATTTTATGAAAAATGCCTACCTAGGCATTATCTTCTTCTTTTTATATGCACCCATTGCCACTATGGTTGTCCTCTCCTTTAACGCCAATAAATCGCGTGGAAAATGGGGTGGCTTCTCATTAAAATGGTACAAAGAAATGTTTGCCGATCGAGGCATTATGGATGCCTTACAGGTTACCTTATTAATTGCCTTTGTTTCTGCTTTTGTGGCAACGATCATCGGCGTTCTCTCCTGCATAGGCATTAATAGTATGCGAAAAACTCCAAAGGCTATTTGGCTTTCTATTAATAACATTCCTTTGCTAAATGCTGATATTGTAACGGGCTTATCCCTTATGCTTTGTTTTATTACGTTTAAGTGGACATTAGGCTATTCGTCGATTTTAATCGCTCATATATCCTTTAATATCCCTTATGTTATTCTAAGCGTTATGCCAAAGCTAAAGCAAACAAGTAATAGCTTATATGAAGCAGCACTTGATTTAGGAGCCACACCAACACGAGCCTTTTTCAAAGTCATTTTCCCCGATTTAATTCCGGGAATTGTATCCGGCTTTCTTTTGTCCTTTTCCATGTCAATTGACGATTTTGTGATTACACATTTCACAAAAGGACGGGGCATTAATACGCTTTCAACATTGATTTATTCGCAGGCAAAGCGTGGTGTAAAGCCTTCCATGTATGCTCTTTCAACACTACTGTTTATGAGCGTATTGATCTTATTACTGATTAGCAACTTCCTTCCAAAAGCGAAGGAACGTTCAACAAAAAAGCTACAAAAACAACGTTAGGAGAATAAGATGAACAAATTCAAAAAAATGATTGCTTTATCACTTTGCCTTATTACGCTATTTAGCTTAGGCGCTTGCAAGAAAAATGATGGTGAAAATGGAACGGTCTATGTGTATAACTGGGGCGACTATATTGACGAATCTGTGCTTGATTTATTTGAAAAAGAAACAGGCATTAAGGTTGTCTATTCTACGTATAATACAAACGAGGATATGTACCCTATCATTAAAGAAAACGCCGTAAAATATGATTTAGTATGCCCTTCTGATTATATGGTTCAGAAAATGAAAGAAAATGATTTGATTCAAGAAATCAATTATGATAACATTCCGAATATCAAAAATATGGACAAAGATGTTTTGGCAAGCTGTGCCGAATTTGATCCAGAAAACAAGTATTGTGTTCCTTATAATTGGGGAACCGTAGGTATTTTATACAATACTACAATGGTTGATGAACCTGTTGAGAGTTGGGACATTTTGTGGAATGAAACATACAAAAACAATATTCTTATGATGGATTCGGTTCGTGATTTATTTCTTGTTGGACTAATTAAGGCTGGTTTTTCACCAAACTCAACATCTCTTGATGAGATTAATACCGCTAGAGATCTTCTTATCGAGCAAAAACCACTTGTTCAAGCCTATTATGTGGACGAGACAAAGGATCAAATGATTGCTGGTAATGCTGCTCTTGCTGTTGTTTATTCTGGTGATTATCTTGCTTGCATTGATGAAAATGAAGACCTTGCCTATGCCGTTCCAAAAGAAGGTTCAAATGTTTGGTTTGACGGTTGGGTAATTCCAAAAAATGCTGAAAACAAAGAAAATGCCGAAGCATTCATCAATTTCTTATGTCGTGCTGATATTGCACTGAAGAATTTTGAGTACATTGGTTATCCTACACCAAATGCGGAAGCAAAAAAATTAATTGAAGAGGACATTCAAAATGACCTTGCTGTATTCCCTGATAAAAGCATTACTGACACATGTGATGTATTTATTTATCTTGGTGAGGATACAGAGAAGCTTTACAACAACGCCTTCCTAGAAGTTAAGTCTAAGTAGTCTATAAAGCAAATTTTAGCGATCTTTTTCGTTGAAATTTGCTTTTTTTAATGCAAATTTTCGTATTTTCACGATGAATCTTTGATTAGGGCTTGAAATATGCGTTAAATCTAGTACAATCAATAAGGGAATTCATTAAAGGAGTATAGTAAAATGATAAGTGCAAATGGTATAACACTGCGTCTTGGAAAAAAAGCATTATTTGAAGACGTCAACATAAAATTCACAGAGGGAAATTGTTATGGCTTAATCGGTGCCAACGGCGCAGGTAAGTCAACCTTTTTAAAAATATTAAGTGGTGCTCTTGAACCTACCAATGGTTCTATTGTGATTACACCAGGCGAACGTCTTTCTGTTTTAGAACAGGATCACTTTAAATATGATGCGATCGAAGTATTAACAACTGTTATTATGGGTAATCAACGCCTATATGATATTATGACAGAAAAAGATGCTATTTATTTGAAAGAGGATTTTACAGAAGCCGATGGTATACGTGCAAGTGAGCTTGAGGGCGAATTTGCTGAGATGAATGGTTGGGAATCTGAGGCCGATGCAGCAAGCCTACTAAATGCGCTTGGTATTGAGACTGATTTGCATTATAAGCTTATGTCTGAGTTATCTGGCTCTGAAAAGGTAAAGGTTCTTCTTGCAAGAGCATTATTTGGCAATCCTGATATTCTTCTTTTAGATGAGCCTACAAACCATCTTGACCTTGCAGCAATTAACTGGTTAGAGGAGTTTTTGATTAACTTTGACAACACCGTTATCGTTGTTTCCCATGACCGTTATTTCTTAAATAAGGTATGTACACATATTGCCGATATTGATTATGCAAAAATTCAATTATATAGTGGCAATTATGATTTCTGGTATGAATCTAGTCAATTGCTTATTAAGCAAATGAAAGAATCGAACCGCAAAAAAGAAGAAAAAATCAAAGAGCTTCAAGACTTTATTCAACGCTTTAGTGCCAATGCTTCAAAATCAAAACAAGCAACCTCAAGAAAGCGTGCACTTGAAAAAATCCAATTAGATGATATGATGCCTTCTAGTCGTAAATACCCTTATATCGATTTTAGACCTGAAAGAGAAATCGGCAACGAGGTGTTGACCGTCGAGCATTTAAGCAAGTCCATTAATGGTGTCAAAGTCCTTGACGATATTTCTTTTATTGTTAATCGCGAGGACAAGGTTGCCTTTGTAGGTGCCGATGAACTTGCCAAAACCGTACTGTTCCGTATTCTTACGGGCGAATTAGAGCCTGATGAAGGAACCTATAAATGGGGTGTAACAACAAGTAGAGCGTATTTCCCAAAAGATAGTACCGAAGAATTTGATAATGATTTGATTATTTCGGATTGGTTAACTGGCTACTCTGCCATCAAAGATGTTACGTACGTTCGTGGTTTCTTGGGCCGTATGTTATTTGCAGGCGATGATGGAGTAAAAAAAGTAAAGGTTCTCTCTGGTGGTGAAAAGGTGCGTTGCTTATTATCGAAAATGATGATTTCTGGTGCCAATGTACTGATTTTTGATGAGCCAACTAACCATTTGGATATGGAATCTATTACGGCTCTCAATAATGGTATGATGAAATTCCCTGGCGTTATTTTATTTGCGTCACACGATCATCAAATTGTTCAAACAACTGCAAACCGTATTATTGAGATTATCAATGGTGCGATTATTGATAAAATTACTACCTATGACGAATATCTTGCAAGCGATGAAATGGCGATGAAACGCCAAGTCTTCCAGCTTCGCACAGATGATGAGGATTAAATAATGTCTGATGAAAAGAAGTTGCCCATTTATAAAAGAGGCTTTAGCAGTGCGGCTTTACGAAACATTGCTCTTCTTTTCATGTTAATTGACCATATTGGACTTGTTATGGGACGAAATTACTCTTCCCAAACCTCTTTAGATATTTCACGAATACTACGCATAGCGGGGAGAATTTCGTTCCCGCTTTTTTGCTTTCTAATTGTACAAGGTGTGTTACATTCTTCAAACATAAAAAAATATTTCACACGACTTGCCAGCTTTGCACTCATTAGCGAATTATTTTTCGATATTTTTATATACAACAAAAACATCTACTGGTATTTTGTTTTGAAAAAAGCTTATGTACTCGCCATTTTTCAATCACAAAACGTTTTCTTTACTCTTTTATTAGGCGCGTTGCTAATTTATTTTGCTATGCAAGTTGAAAAAGCTTACCCACTTGAAAAAGCCTACTTACTAAAGCTATTGCTTCTTATTGGATTTTCACTAATAGCCGATTTCATCGGTAGTGATTATGGCTATTATGGCATTCTTCTTATCTTTACTTTCTACCAATTTCGCAATCAGAAGTGGTTGCTTTGTTTAGTAACCATTTTGATAAATGTTGCTTTATATAACGGTTCTATTCAAGTTTATTCCGTTATCTCCTTACTTTTCATCCTTAATTACAATAAAAAACGAGGATTTTATCATCCTCGCTTAAAAATGTTATTTTATTATTTCTATCCGATTCATATCGGAATCCTTGGTATCATTGATTTCTTTTTAAATACCTATAAAGGATAGTTTAGTGGACAGTTAGTATTTAGTACGGCTTGATAAGCAAGGGCGTCTTTTTTTGCATCTGTTAAATCAAGGTCTGTATAGTTTCCGCATTCTATTGCACTAGCTCCTGGTATATCGCCTTCAAATTCACAAATAAACATCATCATATCTTTTATGAGCGCAAGCACATCCTTTGCGCTTTTTTTGCCCGCCATAATCAAATAAAACCCGGTTCTACATCCCATTGGCCCAAAATAAATAATTTCTTTGCCAACAATCGCATGATTTCTCAAATACGTCGCACCTAGATGTTCAATCGTATGCATAGATGTTGTTGTCATCACTACATCGACATTAGGCCTTTTCATGCGAATATCAAAAGTTGTAATTGTCTCTTCTCCAACTTGATCAACTCTTGATACATAAATCCCTGGTAATAGGTTTAAATGATTGACAGTAAAGCTAGAAATTTGTTTCATATGCACTCCTTATTCACGTTTAAAGCAATACAATGTATGCCCATTGATTTCTTGAATACTCACGTCGTATGTCACTGGTGTTGAAATTTTCGATAAATCAATCACTTCTTTGATGAAGCTTCCTGGGAAATAATCAATATAAAACGTCGTTGTTTGATTGCTTGCATAGCGTTCAAAAACCTCTTCGAATTCAGCAATATTCATAGCGAAGCTTTTGTCGTAGTGGTATTTGAAATATTCAATAGCCGTTGCAAGAGGCTTTGCTTTACTGTTCTTTGCTATATGCTGCTTTTCAAGTCCTTCTAAGACTAAAGCAAATTTATGATTCAAAAAGTATTGATCTGATGCATTTAAATGCACAAATGAATTATCGATACCATCTGTACGGCTGGTATCATCCCATGTTATATCCACGTTGTACCAGGCATCTTCAATGTTGACCATATTCCATGCATGTGAAATCTCTTCTTCTCCTTGATTGGCGGTTCCGCCTATCGTAATGCAGTCAATTTCTAATAAATCCATACACAATTTAAATGCCATGGCGTACCCCTGACACACTGCCTTTTTATTGACGAGTGCGCCGTATGCAGTATAAATTTCTTCACCTGCATTTTCATCATACTCTATATGAGTCATAAGTTTTTGATATACATCTACTTCTTTTTCATAATTAGTTGTCATTTTTGAGGCATCCCAAATTATTTTTGTCGCCGCTGAATAAACCTTTGCCTCTTCCTTGGTTAATTCGCGCAAATCGTGTTTCTTATAAGCAACATAATACTTATAATTCACATCCGTTGGTTGCAAGTGGGTATCTCCATCTTGCAAAGTACTTTGTTTCGTATATACAGTTTCCTCTTTAACTGTTTCCTTGCGCTCCCCTTCATCACTCTTTTCCGATGAAAGCATTGCACAAGAAGTCAATACGAACAAGATACTTACTATCATAAGATAGGACAACAGTCTTCTTGTCATTTAATTTTCCTTTGTTGGTTATACCTTTGTTTGTTTTGTTTGTTTTGTTTGTTTGTTTTGTTTGTTTTGTTTGTTTATCTTATACGTTCAGGAAATCCAATTTTCTTTTGAACCTTCCGAAGCGTTTTATTAGCGAAATAATTTGCTTTTTCAGCATTCTCTTTAATAATCGAATCGACATAATCCTTGTTCTTCGCTAGATCATCATATACTTCTTGAATTGGACGTAAGCGATCAATTACTACCTCTCCAACGGCCATCTTAAAGTCACCATATCCTCGACCATCAAATTCTTTTTCGATATCTTCTGGTGTTTTATCCGAGCATGCACTATAAATCTCAATTAGATTTTTAATGCCTGGCTGTTCATCTGTATAGCGAACAGTCGCTTCGTTATCTGTAACGGCTCTTTTGAATTTGCGCATAATATTGTCTGGACGATCCAATAAATATACACAACTATTTTCATTTTCATCTGACTTGCTCATTTTCTTCAAAGGTTCTTGCAAGTTCATGATTTTTTTCGCTGTTTTTCCTAAATATACTTCTGGAATGGTAAATACGTCACCATATATATTGTTAAAACGGATGGCTATATCGCGTGTTAATTCTAGATGCTGTTGTTGGTCAATACCAACTGGAACTAAGTCTGCTTGATATAATAAAATATCGGATGCCATCAAAGTTGGATAGGTGAACAATCCTGCGTTAATATTGTCTGCATGCTTTGACGCCTTGTCTTTGAACTGTGTCATACGACTTAACTCGCCCATATATGTATAGCAATTTAGAATCCACGCTAACTCTGCATGCGCTGATACGTGTGATTGATAATAAATGCAATTTTTCTTTGGATCTAATCCTGATGCAATATACATCATCAATACATTTCGCGCTGCTTTTCGAAGCTTCGCTGGATCTTGACGAACCGTAATCGCATGCTCGTCTACTACGCAATAAAAGCAATTATACTCTTCTGATAATTGTACCCAATTATTTAAAGCTCCAAGATAATTTCCTAAGTGCAAAACTCCTGTTGCTTGCATTCCACTAAAAATCGTTTTCTTTCCATCGATCATGTTTATACCTCCACAGATGTTCTTATTTTAAAGCATTTCTTGATAAAAAGCAATACGAAGCGAGGAATTCAAAATTCTCCTTCATCTGTTTTCCTACAATTGACAAAGAGACTTTTTGAGTATCACTAATATAGCGCATACTGTTTGTTAGAACTGTTGGCAATGATCTTTCATCCATTTCCTCTTCTGTCAAATTGCTTGCCCATCGAACTGCCTCCATCCCATCTGTTTCTACGAGCAGACGATTTAGTGGAACTCTTTTTACGATTTCTTGCACTGCCTCATTTTCATATACATCTGGACCTATTGTAAAAAAGCAACCTAACGCAATATATTCTTGCAAATATTCCATCGCCGAATACCAATGCACTAGCATAGGTGTTACTTGGTGGTCACTAGCAAATACGTTCAAGCTATCTAAGACTTCTTTTTCACATCCTTTTGTATGCAAAACAACTGGCATTTGAAGCTCCTTTGCCAATGCCAGCTGTTTTTCAAACACATATTTTTGTTGCTCTAGTGGCACATGACACCAAATGCGATCCATTCCAATTTCACCTAACATACATCCTTTTTGAATAAATGGTAGCATATCTTCTACTTTATATTGATTTGCATACCACGGATGTAAGCCATATGTAGGAAACAAATTGCGACTATTGGCACAAGCTTCTTCTACCATTTTAGCATTTGAGGGATTTGTTCCACATAAAAATGTCTTGATTTTCTTTTTCTCGCGTACTTTTTGCTCCTTTTTAGAGCCAATATGTGCATGAGCATCACAACAAACCATACTTCTCATCCCCCTTTATTTCATGATAAATTGCCCCGCGAAGCGTTGCACATTTTTCATACAACCACTCTCTGCTTCGTTCGTTTGAGGGTGTTTCGATTATAAATTCCTTTGTCACCGAAGCGGGCGTTCCGTTTAATATAATAATGCGATCTGATAAGTAAATCGCCTCATCAATATCATGCGTAACAAGCACCGTTGTTTTGGCTAATTGTTCACGCATAGAAATAAGCCACTCCTGCATATCACCTCTTGTGATAACATCTAGTGCACCAAAAGGCTCATCTAGCAGCATAATTTCTCCCTTGCACAACGTAGTTCGCAAAAAAGCAGCTCGCTGTCTCATTCCACCGGATAATTCCTGTGGGTAGGCATTTTCATAGCCAGCAAGACCAAATAGCGAAAATAGTGAGCGTGCCTTTTCTTCTATTTCTTTTTTTCTTTGATGAATGCTCCCATACAACGTTACATTGTCTAAAACCGTTTTCCACGGAAACAATAAATCATCTTGAGGCATATAGGCAAAGTGTTCCGTCACTTGATTGATTTTATGACCATCTACAAAAATGTCACCACGCTCAGCTTGTAGTGTCCCAGATAGTATATTTAATATCGTTGATTTCCCAACACCTGATGGCCCTAATATCGTGACAAATTCTCCAGAGCTAACCGACATAGTTAGCTCCTTCAAAATTGTTTTTCCATCGAAATCAAAGCTCATTCCTACAATTGAAAGCTTTGGATTATTCATGCTTCACCTCATTTTCGCATTATTACTTTATAAATTCATTTGTATAACAATCCTTCGCAGGAATTGCCTTATCAATCATCTTATATTCTACCATGAATTCGGTATAATTATCCCATACCTTTTTTTGCATCACGCCCCATGTATCGGTGCCTTCACTGTATTTATCAGCAAGATATTTTTGCGAAATCGTCAACATTTCTAATTCATAATCTGGCGCATATTCTTTTAAAATTTTTGCCGAAGCTTCTGGTTTTTCAATCGCATACTCATAGCCCTTTTTCGTAGCATCCATGAATTTTTGCACAATTTCTGGTTTTTCTTGAATCATTGTTTCGTTTGTAATAATGACTGGTGTATAGTAGTCAAGGCGTTCATCTAATGTGCGAAGTTCCATATAATTTAGTGGAAAATCATTAATTTTAGCTGTTACATTGTCCCACGCCTCATAAAACCACATAATATCTACTCGATCCTTTAGTGCTTCAAAACCAGAGCCATCCGAAACAACTATGTCTAATGTTGAAAAATCAACTCCAGCCCCTTTCATAACCGCTTCTAATACGGCTGCCTCACCTGGTCCACCCCATCCCGCATAGGTTTTTCCTTCAAAATCCTTTACTGATGTAATGTTCTTTCCCTCATAGGTTGCAAAACCTGATGTATTATGTTGAATAATCGCTGCAATAGCTTTGATTGGTAATGGATCTGCTGATGCGAGCGCCATGGTTACATCCTCTTGATAGCTAATGCCAAATTGTCCTTTTCCTACGGCAACTAATGAAGCCGTTGCACCTTGTGTTGGCTCAATAATTTCAACATCAAGTCCTAATTCTTTATAATAACCTTGATTCAAGGCTACATACATTCCTGTATGATTGGTATTCGCTACATAATCAAGGATAACCGTTACTTTTTCTAATTCCTTGTTTTTTTCTGATGCATTTTCTTTTTTACATCCTGTCATCCCTAGTAATACGCATACACACATTACAATTAACATCTTCTTTTTCATTTTGATTCTCCTCTTTAATCTTATTTGCCAATCGCTACGCTTTTTCTTTTGCGCGCATATGGCATAGTAATATATTGCAACAAACGGACAAATCCGTTCATTAACAAACTTAGTAAAATGATAATAACGACACAGGCAAATAGCTTATCCAACATATACGCATTTTTCACGCGAATCATATAATAGCCTAGTCCATTTTTCGCTGAAATCCATTCTCCTACAACGGCACCACTAATACTATACGTAGCAGCTACCTTTAATCCAGACAAAAAAGTAGGGAGGGATGCTGGAAACTTAACGAGCCAATATTGGCGCAATTTACCCGCACCAAAGGATTTGACCAAATTAATATACTGTTCATTGACATTGGCCATTCCATCAGCAAAGCTAATGACAATAGGGAAAAAGCACATAGACACAACCGTTAGAATTTTAGGTGCCAAGCCAAATCCCAAATAAATAATGAAAAGGGGCGCTAACACAATCACAGGCACCGTTTGCGTTACGACCAAAATCGGATAAATACAGCGTTTGAAAGATGGGAACGCATCCATTAGCACGCCTAAAAAAACCGCCAATACAATCGCAATATTTATGCCAAGTAGTGCCTCTATCATTGTTATACGCATATGCGATAACAACGCCGATTCAATCAATTCCTTTTTTAATGCCATAAGAATTTGACTTGGTGACGGAAGAATGTACATAGGAATCTCCCTAATGCGCACAACCATTTCCCATATCAAGAAAATGCAAATCGCTGTTATGATTGGCAATAGGACATTTATTTTTTTTCTCATTATGCTAAAATCCTTTCATAAAAATAGGACTACATCATATTTGTTTGATGTAATCCTCTACCTCTTCTCTCAAATATGATTCCTACGGCGGCATTACCCGCATCAGGTCAATGGGTCGAAGCTATATACTTCCTCTCAGGCCGTCACTACGACCTCCCCGTTTTAAATTGTCTTCTAACGCCTTGTAGTATAGCAAAGGTCGTTGCCCTTGTAAAGTACTTTTTAACGTTTTATCTTTTTTGCAAGTGGATCAATATTTTTTGTTGCCAAATAAAGATACAAGGCTGTAAATAAAATTTGCATCCCAATACTAATCACAATCCAATAATCAAACACAAAATTGTTTTCAATTGCCACATATTGATTCACGAAATTGTACATCGCATATGGGTCACCGATTTGTTGTTGGATATACACATAAAATGTCACTAACGGATTTAGGAGTAGTAAATACACAACGCTTTTTGAAGCTAGAAACGAATAAATAATATCGTGCTTTTCCATTAATCGATCTAGTGCAAAAATCGCTACATTGCAAAGAAGTGTACCTATCGTTAAGAAAAATACCGATACATAGGAATAGACCATAGCAACCAAAGAACGCTTCGTAATGGTTGAATAATACACACCGATACTTCCGATATATAGTGCGATAACCATCAATAACAGCAATATCACAACTAAATCTGTTAAATTGATTCCACCATAAATAAAAAACAAGGACAATACAGGCAACGTTGATAAGATTAAGGTGTACATTTTCATAATGGCAGCTTGCAATTTCCCTATAATAATATCCGCAGGGCGAATTCCTGTTACTAAAAGAAGATCAAATGTTTTTTGCTCCATCTCGCCTGCTACAGCACCGGCTGTTTGTGCCGGCACAATAAATACAACGATAATACATTCGGCAAATACAATCATAAAGTTTTGATTCAGCAATGTCGCGTAATTAAGCTCTAATAGGTTATTCACATTATCAACAATAAGAAGTAGCGTAATGCTGCCTACCACTGCCAATATAATATTTGTAATGATAATCGTTAGAATATATTGATTCGATCGAAACATAACGGCTTTTTCTTTTTCAAAAATAGGGTTTTTCATTGAAGGCCTCCTTTGTCTTTGAAATTTTTAAAGCCCATATATAAATCGGCAATACTACTTTTTTCAATACTAAATGAAGATACAGAAATATTGTGCAACACTAATTGTTGTAGCAACCATACCTCTACATTGCGGGCTAGAATGGTTTTTGTTCCATCCTTCAAAATAATATCTTCATGATTGTCATATTCGCATACAATCGTCTTTTCCTGAATGGTTATGCTTTTGATAAACGCAAGCTTTCTGAAGAATTCAAGTGCTTCATTTAATCGTTCTTCAACGGTTACGCGCAAAAACACCTTCGCTTTCAAGTCGTGAAAGACACCTTTTAGATTTCCGCTTGTCTCGATGCTACCTTGACTAATCAGCAAATAGGAATCGCATATGTCCATTAGTTGTTCATTGGCATGTGAACTTAATAAAATGATTTTTCCTTCTTTTTTTGCTTCCATTAGCTGTTTTCTATATAGCTTCTTTGCAATCGGATCAATACTATCACTTGGTGTATCTAAGAGAAATAAATTAGGTGAATGCAAAAACACATGTGCAAAAGCAACCTGCTGTCTTGCTCCTCTTGATAATTTACTAATATGTATATCTCTCCAGCTTTGTAGTTCAAACCGCTCAATAATTTCTTCGATTTTTGCTCTAGCAGTTAGTCCGCGCATTCCATGTGCCAATGCAAATAAATTAAGGTATTCATACACTTTTAAGTTTTCGTATAATCCAAATGCATCTGGTAAGTAGCCAATTTGTTTTTTTGCTTCTAATGGCTCTTGGTATGTATCGTACCCAAACACTTTGATATGGCCACCCTCAATGACTTGCAAACCAGCAATACAACGCATAAGCAGGCTTTTCCCTGCTCCATTCTCACCAATTAAGCCTAAGGCACTCCCCTTTCTTACTTGAAAGGAAATATTCTTTAACAATTCTTTTTGGTCAATATAGCAACTCACATTTCTAACATCAAGCATAGTTTTTTACCTTTTCATCTATCTTGCTTACTCATATAGTATCATCAATGTAATTCCAAAGTCCTCATAGTCCGTTTCTAGTTGCCATTGATTATCATACTCTTCGATAATAACGAGCATAGATATCGCACAATCTGGGTACGGTACAATTTCGCTCTCCAAACAATACTCAACGGCTGATATTAGGCGTTTTCCTAAACGCTCATCTTTTATATTGGCAGTAATTTTTCTCGAGAATTCTTCTTTTGTTTCTTCTTCCTTCACAAATCGGGTTAAATCGTATTTCGCGTGTTTCTTGTAATCACTCACAAGCAATTGCTTGATTGGCTCTGTAAATGTTGTTGTATACAATGCAAAATAGCGAGGTAAAAATGAAGCGGCACTACCTACTTTAATTTTATGCATTTTCCCTTCATCAATGACTGCAATTTCTGCTGAAATATCTTTATAGATTTTATTATGGTCTTTGGCGCTATTGACAGTTGGTAAAATGTCAATCGTATATTTCGGATTAATGAACAAATCAAAATCACGATTGCTCGGCGAAGTAATACTTAAATAAATCTTTTCGCTTTGTATCGGTGTTTCTTTATTACGCAAATCATTTTGGAAAACGCGTACATGCTGATAAAATGGTTTTTCAATTCTTGTTTGAAGACTAAAAATAAAAATCACTACTGCGCACAAAGCGGATAGTGTAATAATCGAACCACGTAAATAATGTCTTTTGTTAACAGCTTTTAAAAGAAGGAAAATACTCGGAATCAATATAACAGAATACACCAATAATATAATAATAAATACCTTTGCATTTGGTATGCTTTTGTCCATATTAATTTGCCGATCAATTGCTAGTTTCAATAACTCTGTCATAATCGCCTCACATATCTTCTTCTATTTCCTTGAATTGAACGTAATTTTCGCTGAAATCTTTTCGCAATTTCACTTCAAATACTGTTCCATTCAAATCACTTGTAACACTAATTTTCCCGCCATGTAAATCAACAATTTTTTTGGCAATTGCTAGCCCAAGTCCTGTTCCTCCTGTTTTTGAAGAACGAGATTGCTCTAACCGATAAAACTTTTCAAAAATAAGATTAATTTCATCTTCTGGAATGACATAACCATAGTTCATCACACTAATTGTGATAATTGGTTCTTCGTATTCTAAATAAATACGAATCATCTTTCCTTCTTTTCCGTACTTAACAGCATTGCTAATTAAATTGTCTAACAGTCTTGCTAATAAATTTCCGTCAGCTGTTATGATTAAAGATGAGACATTTTTCTGATAATCTATTTCTAAATCATTTTCTTCAAAAAGTGGATAGAACTCATCCATCACCTGTTCCACTAATTTTACTAAGTCCATCTCTTCTGCTTGCATAGCAATTCGACCATTTGTCAATTTTGTAAATCCAAATAATTCATCAATTAACACTTGTAATCGTTTTGTTTTTTGATTAGCTACTTGAATATAACGTATTTTTGTTTCTTCACTTATATTTTTATTTTGCTCTAATAAATCTAGGTAACCTAAAATAGAGGTAAGTGGTGTTCGAAGATCATGCGCCACATTTGTGATTAATTCGTTTTTCGTAACCTCTGCTTCACGTTCTTTTTGAATCAAGAGTTTAATGTCTTCTGTCATCGTATTTAGCGTTGCTGCCATCCATGATAACTCATCATCGCCCCTTACTTCCAGCGCCGTATCAAGCGCTCCTGCCGAAATCTTTTTCATAGCCGTTGAAATTTCTCGTATATATTTCATTTGAGGTCTATTTAGTATTGAAAAAATAAATGTAAATAAACAGATGCCAATCCCTGTGAAAATAACGAGTGAAACATCCATATGCACTAATAACCATTCATATGGTCCTTTTGTCACTTCGTTATCTAGGAAAATAGCATCAAATTCTACTGTATTAATCATTAGCGCAAATAGCACGATATACGTTAATATCGCACTAATAATCACATTTAAAAAGAATCGTCCCCTAAAGCTCTTTTTTAAATCCTCTCTCATTTGTCACCTAATCTAGCGCTCAACTTTATAACCAACGCCCCACACAGTTGTGATGATTTTATTTTGTCTAGTTTCTTCTTTTAGTTTTCCACGCAAACGACGTATATGAACCATAACTGTGTTATTAATTTCATAACTATCTTCGTTCCAGATCGACTCGAAGATTTGGTCTGTACTAAAAACGGTTCCCGCATTTGAAGCCAACAGATAAAGAATCTCAAATTCAATTGGTGTTAGCTTAATTTCTTCATCGTAGAGTGTAACGTTTCGTGTTTTTTTACACATCGTCAAACCATTGATCGAAATCTCTCCATCGTCTAATTTCTTTTCCTCTTCACTTTGACCAACACTTTTTGGATTTAGGGTTGTGTATCGTCTTAATTGACTTTTTACACGCGCCGTAATTTCTAATGGATTAAATGGTTTTGTCACATAATCATCCGCACCTGTAGCAAGTCCCTTGATTTTGTCAAGGTCTCCTGTTTTCGCGCTCACCATAATAATCGGAATATTATGCTTTTCACGAATTAGACTGCACATCTCTAAGCCATCCATCCCCGGCATCATAATATCCAATAATACAAGACTAATATCCTCTTCATTTAGGATATCAAGCCCTGTCCATGCATCAAACGCTTTAAACACTGTAAAGCCCGAGCTTACAAGGTATATTTCCATCAATTCTGCAATTTCTTTTTCGTCATCAACGACTAGTATTTTTGTATTTGGCATTGTTGTACCTCATCATATAGTAATATCTTTCGCATTCTTTTTATAGTTTACCATAAAAGCATTCTTTTTTCCTTAAGGTTTTCTTAAGATTGAATTGTTCATAAACCATTTACAATTTGAACACTTTCTATTCAAACACATATTGTATACTTATCTTGTAAATAACCTAAGCGCTTATTTAACTACTTGTTTGTTTTTTCTTATTTTTCTTCATAATTCGCTGGTGCTTTAATTAGCACCAGCACTCCTCCAAAGCATACAGGTTTCTTATATAATATAATTAAATTTTCTTTTTTAAACTTTCTCCTTTCAAAGCAAAAAGCCTGTATACACAGGCTTTTTGTTTGAATTCATTAGTCTCTACGATTTGATAAAACAACTAATCGCAATAATTGTAATGCAGATGCAGCAACCGCTGCGATATAGGTCATCGCTGCCGCGCGTAATACTTTTTTGGCACCCTTTAGCTCAATTCGATCCAATGTATTTGTATCTCCTAAATACTGTAATGCTCGTTTTGATGCATTAAGCTCCACAGGCAATGTAATCACTTGAAAAAGAAGTACAAATAAAAAAACAATAATACCTGCTTGAATAAGTGGTGTAAAAGAAAAAATCAAACCTAAAATAAAAATTGGCCAATACATCACACTGCTAATATTAACAACTGGCAAAATCATATTGCGAAGTGTCAGTGGTGCATATCCCAAATTATGTTGAATCGCATGGCCACATTCGTGTGCCGCAATACCTAACGCTGCTACGGAATTGGATTGGTATGTCCCTCTCGAAAGTCGTACAACTCGCGAGCGAGGATCATAATGATCTGTCATCTCCCCATCGGTAACTTCAATTGATACATTGTAAAGACCCGCTTGTGATAAAAGTCTCTCCGCCATCTCTACTGCTGTCATCCCTCGATGATTTCCAACACGCTTATAACGTGCATATACTCTTTGGACATTCATCGTAGCAAATGAACAAATAATCAATCCTAAAATAACAAATACATAGGTTCCATCCCACCAAAACATAGGCACTTCCTCCTTTTTGTACGTTAATCGTAACACATTCTTTTCGCAAATTCTACCTGCGGTTTCTAAAATTTATCGAAACATTTTCTTTAATAGTTTCCTAGCAATCTAAAAGCTTTCGATTCTGCTTGAATCCCACTCAAAGCATTTTGAACACCTGCCTCACTTAAATTGCCTTCAAAATCAATGAAAAACCGATAATCCCATGTTCGTTCTGGAATTGGTCGCGATTCGATTTTTGTCATATTAATTCCGTTGAAAATAAAATGTGAAATCAAATGATATAACGAACCACTTTGATGATCAATTTCGACGCAAATACTGATTTTTTTTGCATCTGCCTTATATTTTTTTTCATTGCCAACAATAACGAATCGTGTTGTGTTATTTTTATTATAATTAATGGAATGTTCAAGTATTTGCAATCCATATAGTTTTGCTGCCGTTTCGCTTGCAATTGCTGCTTGTGAATAATCTTGGTCCTCAATCACTTTCATGGCGCTTACGGCTGTGTTTGCCAAGCTAACCTGTTGCCAACTGGGGTATTTCCCTAGAAAATCAGCGCATTGCATCAAACCTTGTGGATGCGAATAAACCGTTTTGATATCTTCTATTTTCGCACCTGGTAGCGCTAATAGTGCATGCTTAATTTGAACATAGGTTTCATCTAAAATGTAATTATCGTATTTCGTCAACAAATCATACATTTGTGTTACCGCACCTACACTTGAATTATCAATTGGCAAAATTGCATAATCGACTTTATTGGATGATACCGCTTCCATCGCTTCTTCAAATTGCGCAACATGAGTTGCTTCTATTGTCTTAGGAAAAAACTGAAGCATAGCTGCTTGCCCATATGCCCCTTCAACCCCTTGAAAAACAACCTTGGCATAATCTAAATTTAATTGATCAACCACCTGATAGTCATTTTGAAGTGATACGTTTTTTTCTGTGATCATTTGATATTGGCGTTTTCGGCTAATGGTCATGATTTGCCCAAACAATTCACGAACACCATTTTGCCCAAATGGTGTTTCCGCCTTTTTTGCCAATACAGCCAATTTCTCTTCTTCTCGCTGGCGATTTAATACTTCTTTTCCATGTTCAATCTTATATCTTGCCACTTCTTCACTCAATTGCATTCTTTCAAAAAACAATCGAACGATTTCATTGTCAAGATGATCAATTTGCTCTCTAATTTCTAATAATCTATCCATTCTTTTGTTGAAGTTCCTCTCTTAATTGTGCCATCGTTTTATGAAATAAAGGATGTCTTACGTAAGGATTGATTTCACATAAGGGATTTAATACAAACAAGCGATTGTGCATATCTATATGTGGAATCGTCAGTTTTGTACCATCCATGCAGATGTCATCATATAGCAATATATCCAAATCAATCGTTCGTGGCCCCCAACGAATAACTCTCTCTCGTTTTAGTGCATGCTCAATTCGGTGAATCTCATCTAACAATTCCTCTGGTGTATATAACGTCTTAAATCTAACCACACCATTGACAAAATCATCTTGTTCAACTCCCCCATAAGGTTTTGTTATATAGTCGCTTGATTTTAGGAAATCGCGGTTCATTTTATTTTTCATTAGTAACTGTAAGGCTTCTTGAATCGTTTCTTTTTTCTCCCCCATATTAGAGCCATAGGCAACATGTACCTCATGCCATGATCGTTCAATCGAAACAGATACATTTTCAAAAGGCAAACCAATTGGAGCATCTGGTTTTTTTATAGTTAAAAACAGCGTTTGAATTTGCGGAAATTGTATCAGGGTTTCCATCGCCACGCATTCTGCGGCAGCTTCAATGAGATTGAAGCGTCTATCCTTCATAATCTGCACCATATAGTGAACAACTTCCCCGTAGTGAATCGTATGCGACAATTCATCGCTTATCCCTGCCTTACGAAGGTTAACGTACAAGGTAGCATCCAAATAAAAATTTTGTCCCTTTTTTGCTTCGCTGTCAAACACACCATGGTAAGCGTAAACAGCAATATTTTCAATTTTAATGCAATCTAATTTGCTGTTCATAAACACGTTCCTCCCTCATAATGGCTTGTAGTATATTAATCGCTCTTTTATTGGCTTCAACATTGTGAACGCGAAAAAAACTAGCCCCTAGCATACCTGCAATGACATTGGTAGCAATCGTGCCCTCTTCTCGTTCGCTAACTGGTACGGATAATGTATCACCGATAAAACGCTTTCTTGATACACCCATTAGAATAGGATAATGCAATTGATTTAGCTGGTCCAAATGCTTAATCACATAACAATTTTGCGTTGTATCCTTGGCAAAACCAATACCAGGATCAATCATGATTTTCCCCTCATCAATTCCAGCCTCTTTTGCGATATCAATACTCTCTTGCAGTTCGCTTATAATATCTTTCATCAAATCGCTATATATATTTTGTGTTTTATTGTGCATTACGCATACAGCTACATCATATTTTTTAATGAGATGCGCCATTTGCTTGTCACTTTTTAATCCCCAAATATCATTGATTAAATCGACACCTTCTTCTAGTACAGCTTGAGCAACAGCAGGCTTATAGGTGTCCACTGATAAAGGAATATCATATGTTTTTTTAAGTGCTTTTACAATTGGTAGAATTCGCGCAATTTCTTCTTCATCTGAAATCTGTGTATAGCCTGGTCTTGTTGACTCACCACCAATATCAAATATATCAACACCCTCCTGGATCATCTTTTCTGCACGCATGAGCGCCAAATCGATCGTATTATAACGACTTCCATCCGAAAAAGAATCGGGTGTCATATTTAAGATACCCATAATATATTTTTTATTTGCTGTATCAAACGTACGTTTACCAATAATCATTTTCATTCCTTCTTTATATGATATGTGTTATGTGTGTTTTGGGGCTATACCATTTGAAAAACACGATTGACTAAATCGCTATTTTCCTCAAAAACACCTTTTGTCACATAAGAAATTGTCGTTGTTCCCGCTTTTTTTACTCCACGCATCGACATACACAGATGCTCTGCCTCAATAATAACCATCACGCCTTTAGGCTTTAGGTGTTCCATAAATGCTTGCGCAACTTGGCTCGTCAATTGTTCTTGAATTTGTAAACGCTTTGCGTAAACTTCCAATGTTCTTGCCATTTTGCTTAATCCAACTACTTTTCCATCAGGAATATACGCAATATGTGCCTTCCCGAAAAACGGCATCATATGATGCTCACAAACAGAATAAAACGGAATATCCCTTTCAAGAATGATTTCGTTGTTATTTGCTACAAATATTTTGCCTAATGGAATGCTTGCATCTTCCTCATAACCATGATAAATTTCTTCAAACATATTGGCTACGCGTTGTGGCGTGTCAAGTAGCCCTTCACGCTTTACATCTTCTCCAAGTCCTTCTAATAATAAGCGAACGCCTTCTTGAATTTTATCTTTATTAATCATTTTGACTTATTATCTCCTTTATGAATCGTAAATAAGACAATGAACCAAACGCAACCACTAAATCTGGCTTCTTGTCATATGCTATTTGTAATGCTTCTTGAAATGTATCGGCAATTGCTACCTGTCTCTGCTGATTGGTTTGTTCGATTACACGTTTCAGTTCTTTTGGCAATAAGCTTCGTTTTGAAATGGGTGGAACGGCTACAACAAACGCTTTGTCTGGCAATATGCTATCGATCATTTGCGTGTATTCTTTATCCTTAAAAACGCCCATCAAATATACAATATGTGAATTGGGAAAATAAACATCCAATGATTTTCGAAGTTCACCTGCTGCCAACGGATTATGAGCACCATCCAAAATGACAAGCGGGCGGTTCTTTTCTTTTATTAATTCCATCCGTCCAGGCAAATATAATGAGCGCATCCCCTCGTAAATTGCCTCTAGCGAAATATCGATACGCTCTTTCAGTACACGCACCACTTCCAAAACAAGACAAGCATTTTTCACTTGGTATAGCCCTGGCTGAAAAATCTCCACATCTTCGAACTCTTTATAAGATACATATTGTATAATCTGCGCTCTTTTATCAAGTTCCATCTTATATTTTATCATGTTATCATTGGTTTTGGCAATCGCTAATGTAGCTTCCTTTTTTGTGGCGATCTCTTCTATGATTTTTAATACCGCTTCGTTTTCACTTGTTGTTACAACAGGACAATTTTCCTTAATAATACCCGCCTTTTGATAGGCGATTTCTTCTAATGTATTCCCCAGTATACTTGTGTGATCATACCCTATTTGCGTAATGACTGAGCAAATTGTATTTTCCACAATATTCGTCGCATCATTTTGTCCGCCAAGCCCTGCTTCAAGCACAACATATTGACACCTAGTCTTTTGAAAATGTAATAGCGCAATCGCCGTTTCGATTTCAAATTTTGTCGGCCTGCGCATCTTTGCTTCCATCATAGAGATTGCCCCTTTAATTAGCTCTACATAATCTATCATTTGATTTTCGCAAATTTCTATATCATTTACTTTTATAATTTCATGGTACGAAAATACAGCAGGAGAACGATACAATCCCGTTCGATATCCTGCCTTCTCTAAAATATTGGCTATCCAGCTTGATACGCTTCCTTTTCCATTTGTTCCTGCGACGTGAATAATCGAGTACGCATTTTGTGGATTTTCAAGCTGTTGAAGCAATTTTCTCATACAATCAAGATCAAAGACCATTCCTTCATAGCAAATTTCTTGAATCATATCTTCTACTAAATTCATAATTTATTTTGAAAAGAATCCTTTTTTCTCTTTTGGTGGTTTTGTTGCCTCAAGCTCTCTTTCTAGTTGATCCAAATAGTATTCTTCCTCTTCTTCTTTTTCTTCGACCTTAATATACTTATTAAAAGCATGATTGAAAATCTTTGCTGAAAATGCTTGATACGCTGCAATAAAGATAAAGAAGATCGGTGCCGCAAAAAATGTCGCAACAGCTGTTAGCGCAAACATCCCAATAATTAAAAGGGTATGTCCAAAATGTCGAATACTCATCGCAAATGCGAATTTAAAGAGCGCAAATGATTTGTTGTCGAATTTCGATAGCAAGGGGAATATATATAAAAATACGAGGAATAAGAAAAATAGCAATGCAATAAATAAACCTAAGCACCATACGGCGATGGCATTTGTATCAACTAATTCGTGCCAATAAAAAATATCGAACACACCGATAGCTGTTAAAAGAACGATCACCACCCATATAATCGTCGCCTGAAGAAAATTATCCTTAAGTGACTTAAAGAACATCTTCACAATATACACTGGTTCTTTTCGTGCCATCTTTATAAAAACATAATAGGCAGCTGTTGTCGATGCACCAAGTGTAACAATTGGCAAGCTGCATAACAGCCACAACAGTGCCACAATGATACAATCCGTCATCTTCGATACTAAAGCCCAAAAAGCATTATCAACATTAAACATGAATTCGTCTCTCCTCTTAATTGCTCGTTTCATTATATCGAATATTACTATGAAAATCAAATAAAATCGAAAATTTAATGTTTTTTATGAAATCGTTATGATTTTTGGTTTCACAATATGGTATACTTAATCATTGAACAAAAAGCAAACCTATAAGGAGTACAATCATGGCAATGACCGAAGAAGAAATTGAACTACAGAAAGTGAAAAAAAGTTTTAAGGGCGAGATGAAGAAACTTCGTCAAATGAAGTTTCCCGAAAAGCTTCAATATATTTTTACGTATTATTGGATTCCTATTTTTATTACCATTGTCGCTATTATTGGAATCACCTATACCGTTCATTCATTCTTAACGCACAGAGATCTCGTTTTAAAAGGTGTTATTCTAAATGATGTGATTTTCGATTCAAAGGTTAAGCAGACCGTTTCAAAAGACCTTGAGGAATTGCTCGGTGTTGATCGAAAAAAATATGAGGTTCATATTGAAGATGCTGTTTTGGTCGGAGGCCCTACTGTTGAAGATACAAATGGACAGATGAAAATGAGTGTTTACTTTATGTCAAGAGATGTTGACTTTCTGATTATGGACGAACGCGCAAAGGATTATTTTCTTGGTGTATGCGCCTATGCTGACTTAGAAAAGACCTTAACAAACGAACAGTTATCCTTTTTTAAGGATCGATTAGTTACCTTAACAAGTATTGATACAGATATTAATGATAACGAAATATCCACCACAGCCAATTTCGTTATTGATATTACAGGATTAGAAATCTGCAATCGTCTTCAACTAAATTCTAAGACGACCTATCTTGGCATTGCAAAAACAACAACACGCTTAGAGGCAATCGATGTTTTGCTTGACTATATCACTGACCTCGGTATGGCTAAAGAAGAACCGACTTCTCAAGAAAACTAAAAAATGATAGCTGTTGCATATAGGTGATTTATCACCTAATGTACAACAGCTATTGTCAATGCGGATACTCGAAATCCGCTTCGCTACTTTCTAGTGACCTCCCTCCCAGCAGCTTCGCTGCTATTTCAGTGGGAGCTTGAACTCCCACTGAAACAAGGAAGTTCCACCCACCGCCTAAGAGGCGGGGGACTTCCTTGGGAGGTTAAATTTGCGATATTATAAGAGCTTTTTGCATTTTCTTTTGGCTATTATTAGCATCTCTTTGGTTCTGAATAATCCACTCCAAATGTTTCAACCGTTACCTTTTTCATCACTTGGTCTGTTGTCGGACGATCTTGATAATACGTTTCCGTCTTTGCAATTTCATTGACATACTCCATACCCTCTATAATTCGACCGAATGCCGCATATTGACCATCTAAATGTGGTGAATTTTTATGCATAATGAAAAATTGTGAACCTGCTGAATTTGGCATCATTGAGCGCGCCATCGATAGAACACCTGCATCATGTTTAAGCTGATTAGTGAATCCATTTTGTGTAAACTCACCTTCAATACTGTATCCTGGATTCCCTGTTCCATTTCCATCTGGACATCCACCTTGAATCATAAAATTCTCAATCACACGGTGAAAAATCAATCCATCATAATAGCCCTTTTTAATTAAGCTAATAAAATTATTCACTGTATTTGGTGCGATTTGTGGGTATAATTCCGCTTTCATTACTTTTCCGTCCTGCATTTCAAATGTTACGACTGGGTTGTGTTGATTCATCGTTTTTTCTCCTTACTATCGATTATTCTTAGGCTGTTCTACAATGTGAACATCTAGTTGATTATATGGAATGGATATATTAACTGCCTCTAACTTTTTCTTTAATTCATCATTGATTTCCCATAATGCATCAAAGTAAAATTGACTTTCCACCCATAATCTACCCTCCACAAGAATGGCACTATCTCTATATTCTTTAATAAATGCTATCGGTTCTAATCCTTTTCCTTCTAACTTCCAGCGACTAGAAGAAACCAATTGTAGCATTGTGCTTTTTGCCAAAGCCAAATCGTCTTTATAGGAAACTCTAATAATAATATCCACTCTTCGAGTAGGATTCATGCTATTATTGATAATCGTTCCATTGGCAAGCTGACCATTTGGTATGATAACACCTCTGTTGTCTGGTGTGCGAAGCTTTGTGTAAAGCAGGCCAATCTCGACAACTGTTCCCGCTGTGCCATTTGCATCGGTAATATAATCATCTAATTTAAATGGCTTGGTAATTAATATAAGAATACCACCAGCTACGTTTGCTAAGCTTCCCTGCAATGCCAAACCTAGTGTCAAACCAAGTGATCCTAATACGGCAACCATAGAAGCCGTTGCGATGGAAACGTACTCACATATGAGAAATATCAAAACCACATGCAACAGTATACTAATTAGCGTTAACAAGAAGCTTTGTACAGCCAAATCTGTTTCTTTTTTTTCAAATATTCGTTTGAAAACTTTTAAAATTCCTTTGATGATTTTTTTTCCGATTACCCAAATCAGAATGGCAATCAATAGTTTTATTGCCATTGATTGAAAGGCTGGCAGCCAACTTTTTAGTAGCTCCCAAAAAGCATCTCCTTTTTCTTTTAACTCTTCAATACCAAGACTTTCTTGTGAAGGTGCTTTTGCCAACATGTACCACATTGTTTTCATAATACCTCCTACACCTCAAATAGCAATTCACTGTATGTTGGGAATGGCCACATTTCATGATCGACCATTTTTTCTAATTCATCGATTGGTGCTCGAAGATTACTCATAATTGGTACGATTTTATTGCAATATGCCAAGGCCTTTTCCTTTGCGTTTATAATCGCACAAGCTGCCATTTTCTCTTCTTTTAAGGAAACAAGGGCGATCTGTGCTTGTTTTAATAGTTCACTACAACGCATCAATAACTCTTTTTGAACAGATACATCTGCCTCTTGACATGCGTGTGTAATTTCATTAATAGAATTTGCTATCATCCCCACATATTTCATCACGCAAGGAATGATTTGCTTTTCGACCATGTCGATCATCGTCAATGCTTCGATATTGATTGCCTTTGCATAGGCAATGTATTTAATCTCTGTACGTGATTCAAGCTCAGCTCTTGTGAAAATTTTAAACTTTTCAAATAGTGCAACCGCATCATCTGTCACTAACGAATCAATAGCAGACACCATATTTCGATTGTTTGGCAACCCACGACGGGCAGCTTCTTCAATCCACTCCTTTGCATAACCATTTCCGTTGAAAATAATTCTTCTATGCTCTGTGAAATATTCTTTAATCATATCATGAACAGCCATATCAAAATCACTTGCATTTTCAAGGACTTCTGCTGTTTCACAAAATGCCTCGGCAACAATTGCATTTAAAACGATATTTGGCTCAGCAATAGAATCCGAAGAACCAACCATTCTAAATTCAAATTTATTTCCTGTAAAAGCAAATGGTGATGTTCGATTGCGATCTGTTGCATCACGTGTAAAACGTGGAAGTGTCGCTACACCTGTGGTTAGCTTTCCACCTGTTTTCAAATGAGATGCCTCACCTGTTTCTACTAATTGATCTACCACATCTTCCAACTGTTCACCTAGAAATACGGATATAATTGTTGGAGGAGCTTCATTGGCACCTAGGCGTAGGTCATTGCCCACATTGGCAGCTGACTCACGAAGTAAATCCGCATGTTTATCAACCGCTTTTAAAATACAAGCAAGTACTAGTAAAAATTGAATGTTTTGATGTGGCGTTTTTCCTGGCTCTAATAGATTAATGCCATTATCCGTTACTAGCGACCAGTTATTGTGTTTTCCTGAGCCATTTACCCAAGCGAATGGCTTTTCATGAAGCAAGCATGTTAAACCACGACGATGAGCCACCTTCTTTAGTGTCTCCATAATAATCTGGTTATGGTCTGCTGCGATATTCGCCTGTGCATAAATAGGTGCTAATTCATGTTGTGCAGGTGCTACTTCGTTATGTTGTGTCTTTGCACTAACACCTAATTTCCAGCACTCTTCATTTAGCTCCTTCATAAAACCACCCACTCGCTCACGAATGGTGCCGTAATAATGATCTTCTAATTCTTGGCCTTTTGGTGGCATCGCACCAAACAATGTTCGTCCTGTAAAAATCAAATCTTCGCGCTTTAAATATTTTGCCTTGTCAATAAGGAAATATTCTTGCTCTGCACCAACGGAAACATTGATTTTTTTTGCCTCTGTATTTCCAAACAAGCGCACAATTCTAAGTGCTTGTGTGCTAATTGCCTCCATCGAACGAAGAAGCGGCGTTTTTTTATCAAGCGCCTCACCTTTATAAGAGCAAAACGCCGTAGGAATACATAAAATTGCCCCTGTCGCATCTTCTTTTATAAATGCTGGTGATGTACAATCCCATGCTGTATAGCCTCTCGCTTCAAAAGTTGCGCGTAATCCTCCATTTGGAAAGGAAGAAGCATCTGATTCGCCTTTTATTAATTCTTTTCCTGAGAATTCAAGAAGAACTTTTCCCTCAGAATTCGGGCTTGTAATAAAAGCATCATGCTTTTCAGCCGTAATACCTGTGAGTGGTTGAAACCAGTGAGTATAGTGGGTTGCCCCTTTTTCGATAGCCCAATCCTTCATTTCATTGGCGATAACACCTGCTATCTTAGGATTTAGTTCTTTACCTTCATCTATGGTTTGCTTTAATTCTTCGTATACCTCTCTTGGTAAACGCTCACGCATCACAGATTCGCCAAATACATTTGAACCAAATTGCTTTGCGACATCAAAGTTATTCATGATTTTCCCCATCCTTGTTCTGTATTGTTATCTACGGATTGCGTTCACAATAAAACGAACGCTCTCATCGTCTGTACAGCATACCATCGTAATAACTGTATCATCAGTTGTTACATTGATTCCCGTATCATACAAACGTCTTTCATTCATATTGTCAATTACGTATTTTTGGAAATGCTCTTTCTCACGAAGGCTTCCGCGGAAAATGCCGTGAATATATGGATTTTCATAAACGGCACATATCTCATACACGATTTTTTCATCTGGCGTAATGATATATACAAACGGATTCTCTTTCCAAAACTCCATATCACGATATCTGTGAAGCTGCGTAAACATCGTATCATCATTTCGATAATGTCCATATACAATTGTCGAAGGATCTGTAAAATTCGATGTTTGTTGATAATCTAGAAAAATCGCTCCTGCGTTATTTTCGATATTGCTTGCTGTATATCTTAAATAATGTGAATTGTCAGTTGTTTGACAAATCGGATAGGAAATATCTGTCCCTGGAATTTCAATGTATCCAATAACCTCTTCATTTCTTTTTTTCAATAAGTCAAAGCGTATATTCGGAAGCGATGCCAATGCTGGCAATGGCTTATTTGCAATTGACCCTGTTGGCTTTCCATGCTCTATTGGAGCGGTTGGGTCGATTGGTTTTGTTGTACCAATTAGCGGTGGCTGGTAATTTGTATTTCCGCTTGAGCTTGGAAGTTCTGGCACCGTAACAGCTGAAATGCTTGCATCCGTTTCATCTTCCCCTGGTGCTTGACTTGACTCATTTTCCTTTGTACTACCTGGCTCACGCACACTTTCTTTCATTTTGTCATATTCGTCTTTAGCGGCACGAGATTCTTTCCACGCCTTGTACAAAACGGAAGAAGCAATCAAAAAAACAATCATGGAAATTGCTAGGACCACATAACGCATAATTTCCTTCGCTTTTCTTTTCTTTTTCACATCGTTTATTTCTTCTGTTTCTTGAATATTGTTATCTTTATTTTTATCCATTCATTTTCTCCAAAATTATTTTATTACTCTTTGGTTTCATTGAATACTGTGCAGATTTTTGAAGTTTTTCGAATTCCATTTGGCCCATTTACAAGTGGTTCTCCCCACTCTGGTGATAATTCTCTTCCTTTCCAATCAAGAGAAATATCTAGGTACTCTACATCTGTGGAATTCCCTTTCCATGACCATGCTAAGTATCCAATTTTGTTCTCTTCGCAATATTCCATCAAAAACTCTTCTTCAACATCGCCATCTGTATGTTTGTATCCAAACTCACCAATTGCCACGCAAAGTCCTCGACCTTCAATTGCATCTAGTGTCTCTTGTATTTTTTTCTTCGATCCACCAGCACTACCATACATATGAATTGAAAACATGGTGTTACGATCTGGATCCGCCAAGAATACATTAGTACCTTTATCAATAATGGCCTTTCCGCCTTGTCCCCATCCAGGAGCATCTACCATAATGGTGTTTTTGATTCCTGCTTCACGAAGGCGTGGAATTGCTTTCATATACGCCTGTGCCCAAGTATCTGCTTTTTCATTGCCCTGCCATTCATTGATAATATTAAGAATGGCGTACGCCTCTTGCCCAATTAATGCATCCTTTACTTCAATCCAATAGTCTGTTGCCTTTTCTACATAAGAAGCATCATTTTTTCCTGTTCCGTCATGGACCTCAATAACAGCAATTATATTGTATCGCTTACATTGTGCAATAATCGCTTCGATTGTTTTTTGATTGTCTTTTGTGTATTCCACACCGTTTGACACAACAACACGAACCGCATTTGAACCCGTTTTTTCAGAAATTGTCTTGAATATGTGTGGTAATTGATCTTGAAACCATGTGTGCGAGTGATTTAAACCGCGCATCACAAATGGTTCATTATTTGCATCAAGTAACACTCCTTTTTCTATATGGAAACCAACTGCTATTTCTGTTGGCAATGTCGTCGCCTCAGTCGACTCAATCGCTTCTAGAGTGGAAGTAGTGGTTTTGTTTTCGTTGTCATTTTCTTTTTTACATCCCATTAATAAAATCATCATCACAACTAATAGCAGTGATGATTTCACCATCTTTTTCATAGCCTTTTTCATATTGCACTCCTTGTGTGGCTGCGTATCCTTATTTGTTAAATATGCGAAATAGTGATGACTATTTCGCATATTGATTGTAGTTTATTTCAAATAATAATTTCTTATGCTTGTCCTACTGAACCAAACAACTCCATTTTTTCTTTTACAGTTGCTTGAATTGCTTTGAAACCTGGTTCTAAGATTTTTCGAGGATCAAATCCTTTTCCTACTAAATCCTTGCCCTCTTCAAAATATTTGCGAGTAGCTTCTTGGAATGACAATTGACATTCTGTATTTACGTTGATTTTTGCTACACCTAGTGAAATAGCTTTTTTGATCATATCTTCAGGAATACCTGTACCACCATGTAATACAAGTGGCATATCACCTGTTAGGTTGTTGATTGCTTCCAATGTCTCAAAGCTTAATCCTTCCCAGTTTTCAGGATACTTACCGTGAATATTTCCAATACCTGCTGCAAGCATTGTAACACCAAGATCAGCAATCATCTTACATTCATTTGGATCGGCACATTCGCCCTTTCCAATAACACCATCTTCTTCTCCACCAATTGAACCAACTTCTGCTTCAAGGGAAAGATTCTTTTGTGCACAAACCTTCACTAATTCGGTTGTCTTAGCGATATTTTCTTCGATTGGGTAATGAGAACCATCAAACATAACAGACGAAAAACCTGCATCGATACATGCATAACAAGCATCGTAGCTACCATGATCTAAATGCAATGCAACTGGTACTGTAATTTTTAATTCTTCTAACATACCGTTTACCATACCTACGATGGTTTTGTAACCGCCCATGTATTTTCCAGCGCCTTCTGATACACCTAAAATAACTGGTGATTGTAGTTCTTGTGCTGTCAATAAAACTGCTTTTGTCCACTCTAGGTTGTTAATATTAAATTGACCTACTGCGTACTTACCCGCTTTTGCTTTTTGTAGCATGTCTTTTGCTGAAACTAACATCTCAATCCTCCATAAACTTAAATTCTTTTGTAACTTATTTATTATACTCCATTTTAAATGAAAAGGGAACACGAAATTATAAACTTACTTGCCGTATATTATAAAATTTTCTTTAACATTTTTTCTTCACGACTATGGCAAGTCATAATAATAACCTGACAATTCAAAGACTTTAGAAGCTTGAGCGCCTCGAATACTCTAGAATCATCATAATAAGCAAATGTATCATCCAACAACAAAGGCATATTTGCTTGTGGCCAAAATAGTTTTGAAGCGGAAAGGCGAATTGACAAATAAACTTGCTCGATTGTTCCTCGACTCACTTGATAAATTGGTATCAAATGATCTTTTGTGTGCAAGTAGATTGAAAAATCCTCCTTGATCACAAGTTGCGTATATTTGCCCTTTGTCACCATCGCAAGATATTCACTTGCCTTTTTGTTTAGCTCATCTCCAAACGAATCATGTATTTCCTGTGCCACCGTTTCCAATGTCTTAATTGCCAATACGATTGCTTGTTTTTCAACCAAAATTCGATTGTTTAAATCATATTTTTCCTCTGCGCTGTCTAATACTGCAATGGAAGCATTGTATTCATCTAGTTTTTGTTGTTGTTCCCAGGATAGCTTCATGATTTCTTTTTCAAGCATATCAATTTCGCCATGAATTTCTTGATATTCTTCTGGATACGATTCTGATCGCTTTAGTATCAAATCTTGCTGAAGCTTCGTAATTCGTTCGATTGATTCCTCTGCCTCTTCGCATTTGTTTCTTTTGTCGGAAAGAAGCTTATATATAATGGTTCTTTGTTTGTGTAACTTTGCAATAGCAAGCGAAACAATCACACTAACAACACCAAGACCCATAAGCGCCCACCAATATTCAAACAGTGGATGTGGTAAATCTCTTTCCCAAACCATATAAACTAAAACGAATATCGCAAAGCCAGCTAAAAACAATAATAACCCCAAGATTTTGAGGATGGCTGACACTTTTGATTCTTTATTAGGTTCCCTTGCTGCCTCTAGATCTTTGTATTTTTTGGCGTAGCGATCTCTTTTTAGCTTTTCTAAATCAGATGACCAACGATTTAATTCGCGTTTTAGTCGGTTCAATTGGCTATTATAATCCAAAATCGACTTCTCAAGTTCTTGTTGCTTTTCTTTTTCGTTTGAATAGCGATTAAATTCTTCTTCTTTTTTCTCAAGAAGTTGCTCTTGTAAATCCTGTTCTTTTGATGAAAGCGTTTCGATTTCCTGTTCTAAAAACAAGCTTTCGCTTTTTGCCTTTGTCACTTGTTCGTCCACATCATCCAAATATAACGCATCGTATCTTTCTAATTCTTCATGCAAATGCACCTTTGATTTTTCTAAATCTATTTCTAATGTTTTTGCACTTTGTAAATTAGCCATGTGACTTCGTAGCTCTAACACAAGCCCATCATCTGTTGGACTTTTTAGCTGTCCGATGCTTACCGTGTTATTATAGATGGATTCCGTCATTCCTAAAAGTAATCTTTCGAGTTCCTCTTCAGCAGGCACCATCTCCATTCCTGTATTTTCATTGTATAAATGCATATAGCGATTTGTCTTTAAAAAGCTTCGCTCTAATCGGTAATTTGTTTCATTTACCAAAAACCACATAACGCCCGAAAACTCCCCTTGGTTATCCCATGGTTCGTACTGCGCATACAAATCTTGTACACCCTTTGAGCGTTGCTTATCAATTCCAAATAACATCCCTCTGATAAATGCATGTATCGTGGATTTTCCTGCCTCGTTTTTTCCGTAAATAACATTCACTCCCTGATCAAAAGGGATACGCTTGTGGTGAAACTTACCGAAATGCGTCAATTCTAATTCTCTGATAATCATTTTCATTCCCTTTCTAATCGCTCATCAATGCTTCCAAACCATAAAATAGTGCCTTTTGATTTGTTTCACTAGCCGGCATCGCTTGCAATGCCTCCATGTATTTCCCAATAATGTCTTCTTTGTGTTCGTTATAAATCGCTAGTAGATTGTATTCTGGAACCGTTTTATCGATTACCTCAAGAACGTTTCCTATCTCGAATAATTGTGCTACCTCGACTTTTTTATCCGAATCGTGTTTCCCCTCTATAATAACTTTATAAATATTATTGTCCCCACACTCCTCTATCACGGATTGTATTCTTTCTTTTAATTCTTGATTTGTCGTATCCGCCGTCATCGTCACTTTCAAAGATACGTATTCTCTTTTTGCAATTGGGACGAATGAAATTTTCGTTCCATCTTCTAGAATTTCTCCTATAATATATCCATGCTTTCCTGTTTCGCTTTTTTCGATTGGCTCAAGCGCTCCACTATACGCCATACGTTGTTGTTCAAAAAGTTTTGGCGTATGAAAATATCCTAACGCAATATAATGGAATTCTTTTTGCGCAAGTTGATTTAATTTCATTGGAATATGGTTTTCATCTCCACCGTATGCCATCAAAATTCGATAGGTACGATCTTTTTTTACAGACACCTCATCATAAAGTGCTTCCGTTATTTGAGGACGATTGTAGCTTAACCCCCAAACCTCTGTGTCAATTAATGGAAAATAGACTTTATCCATTTGTGTATTTGTAAGAAAATGAATATTCTCATGCCACTCAAAATCCAAATAGCGTGATGATTCCTTTAAATAATCGTAGCTACCTGCAATAATTACAACCTGTGTTTGAACTAATTTTGATAAAATATAATTCACTTCTTTTAATTCCTTCTTCAATGGCTGACGATGAAATAAATCGCCACTTATCAAAAGAAGGTCTGCACGCTCATTGTTGCATATCGGTACAATTTTCTCGAAGGTCTCCCATATTTCTTTTTCTCTTTCTTTTGCCCATACTTTCCCCGCATCTGGTATGGCTCCTAAATGCACGTCTGCAATGTGAATAAACTTCATATTTGTCACCTCATCATTTCATCAGCTTTTTCCCTACTTTAGATTATACTATTTTCGAAAAGCCCTTGCAAGACAAAATAGTGAAATCCTCTTGACTCATAAAATTTAGAATGCTATTATTCTTTCATTATATGTATTTTCTTTCTACGATAAAATACGCAGTCCGCAATAATTGAGGAGGCTTTTTATGCCACGCATCATTTATTTTGACCATGCAGCAACTACTCCCCTAAAACCTGCCGTGCTTGATGCCATGTTACCTTATTTCCATTCGTTCTTTGGAAATCCTTCAGGAATTTACTCGATTAGCACAAGCAATCACAAAGCCATGACACAGGCAAGGCATGAAGCCGCCTCTTTTTTCAATGCAAAAGATCATGAAATATATTTTAGTGCTAGTGCTACTGAATCGGATAATTGGGCATTAAAAGGGATTGCCGAAGCAAATCGACATAAAGGCAACCACATTATTACATCTTCGATTGAGCATCACGCCATCCTTCACACTTGCCAATATCTCGAAACAGTTGGTTTCGAAGTAACCTACCTTCCTGTCGATGAATTCGGATGTATTTCCTTGGAGGAATTAGCATCTGCCATTCGCCCATCTACCATTTTAGTCAGCATTATGTTTGCCAACAATGAGATTGGAACGATTGAACCCATTAAAGAAATTGGTTTATTGTGCCATGAACGGCATATTATTTTTCATACAGATGCTGTGCAAGCAATTTCACACTGCCCGATTGATGTGGAAGAATATCACATTGATTTATTAAGTGCAAGCGCCCATAAAATCGGCGGTCCAAAAGGCGTTGGATTGCTCTATATCCGCTCTGGGATAAAGATTTCTTCTCTTTTACATGGTGGCTCACAAGAGCGCCATCGCCGCGCTGGGACAGAGAATCTTGCTGGGATTATTGGCTTTGCAAAGGCACTTTCACTTATCGAATTTGGAAAACGCCAAGAAGAACTCGCTATTCTTCGTGACTATTTATCTGAGCGAATTCTTCGCGAAATACCATTTTCAAGATTAAACGGAAGTACTACAAACCACCTCTCTGGAAATGTGAATATCTCGTTTCAGTTCATAGAAGGCGAATCCTTATTAATTATGTTAGATCAAAAAGGTATTTGTGCATCCAGTGGTTCTGCCTGTACATCTGGCTCGCTAGACCCTTCTCATGTACTGCTCGCTATTGGACGCTCGCACGATGAGGCACGCGGTTCACTTCGCTTAACAATAGGTGAAACTACCACCATAGAAGAGATTGATTTTGTCGTCGACGAATTAAAGCAAATCATCTCTAGACTTCGCTCTATGTCCCCAGCCTTTTGCCAGTCAATTAAAGAGTAATTTATTTTTCTACAAAAAAGACAGAACCGTAGTGTTTAAAAAGGTCATTTGCTTGACTAATTGTCATAGTTGTGCGCTCATTAGTTTGAGGCTCAAAAATAGTTATATGACTTGTATCGTAACCTACCAAAAATACATATTCACCATTTTCTCCTACTGCTAAAACCACTCTTCGATCATTTATATATTTTAAAAGATAGTTGATGTCTGCTTTTTTTAATGCAAGGTAATTGCTTTGATCAAATTCCTCAAGTATTGTTTCATAATCTACGGCTGGCATTGACACACTAATTTCTCGCACACTTCTATCCCATATCAATTCATTTTCAGAATACACAGCACCTCTCTCATGAAAAACGGCCGCTATTGCTTCTGTTAAATTATTTGTTTCCAATATAAAATGTCCTGAAGCATATGCACTAAAAAGTGTTTCTTCCCTCGCCTCTTTCCAATAGTCATTTTCGATTTCTAAAGACTTCTCATTGGTAACTTCAATTGAATGTGTTTTAGCTATGTTACTATCTAGTGGTGCGGTGTATACATTTATATATAGACAACTTTTTAAGTTAGGATCAAATACGCTATGTATTCCACTTGGTGGTTCGTTTTCTTCATTGTTTGTTACAACAACCAAATCGACACTTACCTTCATCAAATCATGACGGTCTTCTTTTGCAATTCGATTTATAACAATTCCTTTGCTATCTACCTGCGCATCTAAAATAAAATAGTCCGCTTTTTCATAACGAGATTTTTCCACACCTTCAAAATCCTCAATAATAATTGCATCAGCCATTTGTGCAATCTCATAATCGGCTACCATAAGTGAATTTTTCTCGCTTCCAGTCATATAGGCAATATCATCGCCAACATAACCTAGCATACTCGCATATCCATTCTCATTTATGATCATTTTTTGCTCTCTTTTTTCCATATCAAAAAGAAGGATGCTATTTGTTTTTCCTTTTTCTGGCCATGCTAGTAAATTTTCTTGCGCACTTTGACTATAGGCAAGCGAATCAAATGCTTCTATTTGCGTGACTAACTCATTTGCCTTGAAATGATAGGAATATAATTTATCCGCTACATTAAAAAATAAAATACCTTCTTGATTTTGATAAAGCACATCACCAACACCTTGATTCATTTTCTCAAAAAAAGTGTCCGTTTTAATCATAACTTTTTGCTCAACCGTTTCTTTTCTAATATTTCCTTCGTATAATGCAACTCCTTCTTGTCCACCTTGCTTTCCTTTTTGAAAACTACCATATACGAGAAAGCGAACGATTCCATCATCGTCTATATTAATCAATTTAATACGATTATAATATGAATACTTTCGATATTTTTCGGATATATTGCTATCATAGACTTTAAAAAAAGAATGGTTTTCTTGATCGTATACCCATACATTATGATTCACAACGAATGCAGTCCATTTCTTATCAGAAGAATGTTTTAGATCAATCTCTAATGGATTTTGTATCCCCAAATAAACTTGGTTATTCGCTATGGTACAGTTTGTCCCCGTGAAAATACGCTCCGTTGTTCTCTTGTAATTTTCTAAATAAATTTTTTCATTTCTAGTTCGAACGCAAATTGATTCCTCAACATGATAATAATTTTTCATATTATTCTCATCCGAAAGTTGTACTTGATATAAATACGATAATGTAATTTGTCTGTTTGTTATTTCTGTAAAACGGATACGTCTTTGATCAAGTAGAATTGGTTTTTGATTCCCCCAAACTATGGATTGCATAGTGGATTGATTCGTCACTGTAGCAAAGGAGTTGTTTGGCAAACTCTCATCTGGCGCAATGTACTGGGCTATAAAGTTTTCGTTTTTATTGATAATAGATGTCGCAAATTTTAGAGCAAAGGCTTCTAAGTCTTTTGTCGTTTCCATCAATGAAATAATTTTCGCATCGTAATAAAGTTCCCCTATGGTCGTTTCTAAAACCACCTGTAGACGATAGGTCTCTTGTTTTTCGATTAAATTAGATAACTTAAGCGTATATTTACTGTTCTCTTCTTCTCTTGCACTAATTTCGATTGATTCTTTTTGAATCAACTCTCCACTACTTAAATCTCTCACTTCAAAATACGCATTTGTAATTCCCATTTTATTTTTGATAATCTCAAGATTCACTTCGTTTGTATCGTCTATCGGCAATATGAAATTATGTATTGCTGATGTTTTCCTTGGCTGAACACTGCCTAATAAATGTTCCGTTTTCATGTCTGCATATTGAAAACAAATTTCTGGTAATGTATGCTGTGCCAAGCCTTCCTTTCCTTCGGATTCTTCGGAATATTTGAATTGTTTTTGCACATACAAAAACAAGAGTATGACTGCCATAATAACAACAAACAAAATAAACCGCTTGATGGTTTTCTTTTTCATGACAGTTTTCCTCCTCTCAAAGTTCCAATAAATCTTCTATGGTTATGGGAGCTGCACTTCGCATAGCATAATCATGCTGTGCAATGGTTAAATTGCGATTATAAAAAGGGTCGCCCTTTGCATAAAAATCACGCCAACGCGATTTCAGCGTTCGCACTTCTCCCCGAAAACGTTTCTTTTTTTCTGGCGTATCATCGTTACCTCTTGATTTTGACTCGCAATGGTATGCTATTGCATGTGGTTGATAAATAATCGAATACCCTTTATCACGCACCTTTAAACAAAAATCGACATCATTAAAAGCAACGGCTAAACCGTCATAAAAGCCTTCCACCTCATCAAAAACAGAGCGTTTCGTCAAGAAATACGCCGCCGTTACCGCACTTACCTCTCGTGGTAAGCTTGCCAAATCCATTCGTCCATTCTCATCTCTTGGTTCATCCAAAAATGCGTGTCCTGCTAGACCTCCAAGTCCAATAATGACGCCTGCATGTTGGATAGTATCGTCAGGGAAAAATAATTTTGAGCCAACAATTCCTACGTCACTTTTCATGGCGTAATTTAATAGCTCTAACATACCATCTTCATCAATGAGTTCAATATCATTATTTAGCATCAACAAATACTCATTCGTTGCAAATTGTACTCCGTAATTACAAATCAATGAGTAGTTGAATTCTCTTTCCCAATACACGACTTTTATATTCGCATAGCGTTCTTCTAGTTGCTTATATAGCAAAAATGTTTCCTCTTCGGTACTATTATTTTCTACGATAATGATTTCTAATGATTCAAAATTGCACTGCTTTGCAAGTGATTTGATGCATTTTTCCAAATCCTCTACATGGTCTTTATTCGGTATAACAACCGATATCGGCGGGTATGACTCTCTTTTATACGTAATCTTTAGACTTGTGTCAGTCAACCCTTTTGAGATAATGACCTCCTCATTTTTCGCTTCGAAATATCTTTTTAGAATTTGTGTTTCTTCTTCTATATCATAATAATCACACTCGTCACATTCGTGGTTTAGCATAAATGACATGTGCGAGATTTTCATCCCTTTGCGTGCGCAAGTTAATAAAAACTCGTGATGGGACATCGAAAAACACTCGCTTAGTTCTTCAACAGAAGTAACTTTCGCAATATACGACCTTGAAATATAATTTTGCACTTCTAGTAATGTTAGATTTAGCTTTGATTTAAAGGCAGGGCGATCAAATGTTTTTGCTGGATAATTGATGTGATCGCTATCAAAATATAACACATGCGGATCGGTTACCTGCAAGCGTTCTGTCCATTGAAAAAGTGCATCTTGACACAAATAATCTCCACACTGTAAGCGCATAAAATAAGTTGTTCGATTTTCTTCGACTATAATCTCATCAACATCTGCAATTATCTCTATGTTTTTCTGGCTAAATTTCGTTTTTACCAAATCGATATTTTCTTTTGCCAAAATCAATAGTTTATAATGCGGATAAGTTTGTTTACTTAATGCCACAATGGATTCTTTCATTAATTCTTCATGCTCTAAATTTGCTTCTAAAATCAACAAATACATCGGCTCTATTTGAAATTCCCTCTGTTTTTGTTTTCGCAATACTTTTCCGTTTAGTTTTCTATTTTCAAGCCATTCGCTATATTCAATAACTTCTTTATACTTCCGCTTTTTTAGTGTTCGATCTATGACTAACTCAAAAAAAGCTTTTTTCCCAAAGCGTTTTATGAATTGACGTGCTTTTTTTGCCCTTTTGATAATCATAACTTCTTCTTTGCTCATTTCGCTCTCCTTTTGCATATGCATAAAATGACCTTAAAGAGATTATAGCTTTCAAAGTCACTTTTGGCAAATATTTTTTCGTTCGACATTTTGCGAAATAAATGGTATACTACCTACATCTATTTGCAAAGGAGTAATACCATGGACAAGGAAATGATAGATATTGATAAAGATGCCGAGCTACAATCGACTGATTTGACGGATACCGATCCAATTGAACCATTAGTCGATACGAATGAAAGTTCTACCGAGGAGGAAGTCGAACTTCCTAAAACCAAAGAAAAATTTAATTGGATAAGAGAAATCGCAAGTTGGGTTTTCATTATATGTATCGCCTTTATTATTGCATTTTTCATTAACAACTTTATATTAATCAACGCTTATATCCCTAGTGGTTCGATGGAATCAACACTCCCTAGCGAAAGCCGATTATTTGGAAATCGTCTAGCCTATACATTTTCTGATGTTGAGCGTGGTGATATTATTATTTTTAAATTCCCAGACGATCGTTCCAAAAACTATATCAAGCGTGTGATTGGACTTCCAGGTGATACGGTCAATATCGTTGATGGCCTTATTTATATCAACGACGCAACTGAGCCATTGCCTGAACCATATATTGACGAATCTGCTTTTGACTCCAATAGCTTTGGCCCTTATACGGTTCCAGAAGGAAAGTATTTTGTACTAGGTGATAACCGTATTGTTTCGAAGGATTCGAGATATTGGCTTACAACAAACTTTGTGCCAGAAGAAGATATTTTAGCAAAAGCCGTTTTCTTATATTGGAAAGGATTCCACTTTGTAAAGTAAATTTTAAAGGTCGACTCATAAATGAGCCGACCTTTTTTTATTCTTCTACTTTCTTATACTTATCTTCAAGATGACTCATCCACAACCCAAGTCCAACGCCTATCACACAAGCGAGTGCACAGGTTATAACAATCATTGGATTCACCGACACACCTCTTGGTATAATCATCACCGTAGAGGCAATGACCACTCCCAAAATAAAGTGGAAAAATCCGCTATATGCTTTTTGGAAAATGTAATTCACGATTTTTGATAAGGCAATGATTAGAACACCTGCTCCAATTAGTACAGGAATAATAACCGATATATCTAAGTTTTTTATGCCGTCTGTCATCGGCTCATACATATTCAAATACACCAAGAAATTTGATGGGCTAAGACCTGGCACAATCATTCCTAATCCAAAAATCGCACCTGCCATCATCCATGTACCAAAATTAAGTGGCAATGCACCCTTGATAATATTATCTGCTTGAAATAAAAATAGTAATGCAAAGATTAATACAATAAACATCTCAATCAGATGTGCCTTTTTGCGTCCCTTTTTCCCTGCTTCCTTATACAAAGATGGAAATACACCACCGATGCAACCTACAAAAAACCAGCAAAGCTGTGTCTCAGCAGTTTTCAAAAAAAAGCTTAGCACAAAGGAAAGAAGAAAGATCCCTGTCACACCTCCGATGCCGACTGGCAAGAAGAATAGAAAATTTTCTTTGAAATTCTTTGTGATGTTGGCGATAAATCCAATCATTCTTTCATAAATTCCAAATACGGCTGCTAATGCGCCACCACTTACGCCTGGCAATATCGCTCCAGTTCCAATAAACATCCCTTTTACAAATCGAAATATCCAATCAATCATGCTACTTGTTTCCTTTTCCTTTTAAGAAGTATGTTTATTATTATAGGTGGTTTATGCACTTTGGTCAAGTTTTCGATATTTTCGCATAACAACCATATAGCGCCAAAAATTGACCGCTCCCGTAATAAACCAAGTCGCACCTGTTGTAATCCAAATTCCCCATACACCAATAAATGGTATCATGGTTAATGGCTTTGAAAGGAAAACACGACATCCTAATTCGGTCGTTCCGTTGATTAGGGCAAATGCATTGTCACCCATACCATTTAAGACACCGCGCGTAATATAAATCAACCCTAACATAACATACAGGCAACTTGTGATTTTGAAAGCTCTCTCACCAAATGAAATAACTTCTCCATCTGTCACAAATATGCCGATAATTTCTTTTCCAAAAACCTGTCCTACAACAAGCATTATCGCCGAAAAGACCACAACCGTAAAAAATCCGACCGTAAAACCTTTTTTCACACGAGTGATTTTTCCTGCGCCTAAATTTTGTCCCGTATACGTAGCTAGGGCAGTTGACAAAGAGGCAAATGGTTGTTGTACCAATTGTTCAATTTTCATAAGTGCTGTATTTGCCGTTCCAACAATTGGTCCAAATCCATTTACTACGCGTTGCAAAACGATACATGAAACGGCAATCATTGAGCTTTGGAATGCAATAGGAATGCCTACACGAATGGAGCGTGAAATAATACGCTTATTAGGTTTTCGAAGCTCTTTTCCGATTTTAAAATAAGGATTTGTCAGTAATGCATATATAATCGCACCAATTGCAGAGCATGCTTGTGCAATAACCGTTGCATAAGCGACACCCTCTACGCCCATGTTAAATTGGATAACAAAAAGCAAGTCCAAACCAATGTTCATAATGCTTGCCATTACAAGAAAATATAGTGGTGTTTTCGAATCCCCCAAGGCACGAAGCAATGCCGAAATCGTATTATAGCCAATCACTGCCAAACTACAACCACAAGTAATTCGCATATAGCGAATGGAATCTTCTATATAAACAGCTGGCGTATTCATCATTTGTAAAATGGGTTTTGCAAATACGGCACCAATCACGCTCATAATAATGCCAATTGTACCAACAACATATATGCTATTCGCAATTGTTCGTTTCACATCTTCTTCGTTATTGGCACCAAAAAATTGCGCCGTCACAATGCCAATACCTGTCGAAACGCCCATGCTAACCGAAAAAAACAAAAAGTTAAGAGAGCCTGTTGCACCTACTGCACCCAAGGCATCTGCTGAAACATACCGTCCGACAATTACGCAATCGACCATATTGTAAAGTTGTTGAAACAAATTCCCGATTAACATCGGGAAGGCGAACCACAAAATCAATTTTGTTGGATTGCCTTGTGTCATATTGACTACTTTGCTTTTCTTAATTTCTTTCATTCTATCTTTCACCATTACCATTCTTTCATAATTAATGTTCTACGGATGTTATACGCCTATTTCTTTTATAAAACAATGTTAAAAAACATACAAAAAGATGCACAAAATCGCATATTTTTGTGCGTTTTTGTACATCCTCATGTTCAAATATTATAAGTAATCTTTTTTCTAAAACCGACTGTGTCTATTTTTACGAATAGAACTCATGCATTTTCTAAACCTTATTTTTTAATCGCCCACCGTAACTTCGCGCATTTTGCACGACCGTTTTCACGACACTCTTCCTTTGTGGGCACAATTGCCTCATTGGCAACTTCAGCGTAAACACCCGCCTTTTGAAGCTGCTTGAATGATTTTTTTACCAAACGATCCTCTCCTGAATGAAATGTCAAAATCGCCACTCTTCCGCCACTAGCTAAAATCGTTGGTAATTTTTCTAAAAACTGATACAGCACTTCAAATTCTTGATTAACATCAATGCGCAAGGCTTGAAAGGTACGTTGACAAGATTTCTTAAGTGTTTTTTCTTTTTCCGCCTTTGGCAAATCCTCTAATGCTTCTTCGACAATATTGCGCAATTTACTTGTTGTATCAATCGCTTCCTTGCGACGTTTTTTTATCACATGCTTTGCAATTTCCTCTGCATATGGTTCATCAGCATTTTCATATAGCATACCGACGAGCTCTTCGTATGAAATCGTTTGCAATCGTTCGGATGCCGACACACCTTTTTCGGGATTTAAGCGAAGATCCAATGGGCCTTCCACTTTATAAGAAAATCCTCTATCCGGATTATCAATTTGCATAGAAGAAACACCAAGATCTGCTAAGACAAAATCAAATGCTTCGTTTTCTTTAAGAAGCTCGTCCACATTCGCAAAATTCATTTGTCGAATGGTCAAAATCTCCTCTCCATAGCCTGCCCTCTCTAATCGATTTTTTGTTTTTTCGCTTTCGATTGGATCGACATCTAGCGCATATATATGCCCTTTTCCCTCTAGTTGTTCAAGCATCGCTTGTGTATGTCCACCATAGCCTAGCGTTGCATCAAGACCTTTTTTTCCTGGTTGAATCGCAAGAAAATCCAAGATTTCATTAACACAAATCGAAATGTGCATTCCTGCTGGCGTGCTTCCTTTTTCTATCACATGTTTAATGGTTTCAGGATATTGTTCGGGGTTTAATTCCTTGTATTTTTCCTTATACGATTTCGGATGTGTTCCACTATAACGCTTACGCCTTTTGTGTTGGTTTTCTTGATTTTCCATTGTAACTCCTATCTTACTTACCTTTTGAATGAATACTTTTTGCAATTTCTACAATAGCAGCGAATAACACGCCTGCAACTGGCCAGACAATCCAACTTCTTCCCCAATCCATTGTAATAAAACTATACCCTAAATAACCTGCTACGACAATAGGCCAATAAATAGCGCCGATTTTCTCCGACACTTGATCACCCTTTTTCTTTTCAACGGAGTAGTCCCCTTCTTGCAATATTTTCTCCATGCTTGCTTCTTTTACGCCAACTCTCACAAACATAAACACGGCAATGGCAACCATGCAAACTGTTATACATAGCATAAACATTATAATGCCTTCTTTATGATTATCTGCAAGAAGTCCACACAAAAACAATGGAATCGCTGATAAAATACATAATGCCACACCGATTGTATTTGATGTCATATACGTATTTCTAAAATTCTTTTTTCTCTCTAAAACAACACTTCGAACACCATACTCTGTTTCGATAACTTCCTTTTCGAGAAATTCAAAATCTGCCCCCATCGTCCCTACCGAAATAAACATCACAACGGCTACTGCGACTAATACAAACATAATTGATAAGCCCACCATGGCGGCTATATCTTCACGCACTATTAAAAACGGCTCGTACGAAAGGCCAATTAATATAAACATAATACATGGTGACAAAATACACATCGCTGTTCCTAGCGCCACCCACTTAGAAGCTTTCTCTTTAATTTCGATAAATTGATTTGCTTCTTCCATCGTTACTTTTCGAGTCTCGACAGGTGCGATTGTTGCTTTTTCTATCGCATGAATCTCATCTCGTTCATCTGTTACGGTTAGCGAATCTTTTAATAAACTATCTGTTGATACATCAAAGACCTGACTCATCAAAATAATTTTATTTAAATCGGGAACCGACTGAGCACTTTCCCATTTTGAAACAGCTTGCCTTGACACATGTAATTGATCGGCCAATTCTTCCTGCGACCATCCATTTTTCTTTCGTAATAAAATAATCTTTTCTGCTAAAATCATCTTATGCTCCTTTGGGTTTTCTAATTGTTAGTGAGCAAGCAATGCATGCTAATTGCTTTATCAACTATGCTCATATCATACCATCGCATCTACTTACATACTAGAATGTATAGCTTGAAATGTGTCAACTGCTAGTTGCAAAATAAAGACTAGCCTTCAAAATGTTTTTGAAGGCCAGTCAAGATGTGCAACTAGAGGGATTATGTGAGATATTTTTAAGCGAGCATTCAACATTCGCTTCGCTTATTTCTAACGATATGTTCTGCTAAGAGCCTAATAGATTCTTGCTGCAGCACCTGAATTGTACGCTGCTGCTAAAAGATTAGTGTTTTAACCTCCACACCTCATTCTCTAGTTTTGCACCCTACTAGAGAACGCTACAATATTTTTACAGAATAATCAATATATTATCCTATACTTTCTGTATCTTTCTCATCATTTATTACCACCCTAGAGGAACAACCATAGGCTTACTGCCATCATCGCCATCCCCGCAACAAGTCCATAAATCGATAAATGATGTTCTCCGTAAATTCTCGCTGATGGCAATA
>CAZMHF010000006.1:0-64921 GCA_964566025.1 uncultured Lachnospiraceae bacterium
GTGTTTCTGGCACCTCTGGCACCTCTGGTATTTCTGGCACTTCTGGTGTTTCTGGCACCTCTGGCACCTCTGGTATTTCTGGCACTTCTGGTGTTTCTGGTGTTTCTGATGTCTCTGGTACACCTGATGTTTCTGGTGTTTCTGGAGAAGACGTTTCACCATTTGTATGTGGTTCATCATCTTCATTTGAAGCGGATTCTTCCTCCGTGCTTTTTTCAGATTCACTTTCTTCCATGTATGAACCATTGATTCCATCATCCTTATATGGATTATATACTAAATCCTCTTCCGCTACATAAGATGTTTCATTTTCTGAACACACATTGAAATAAGGCAATATATCTTTCCATATTTCTCGAGATAATAATTGCGCCCACATACTACTGTTTTTGTTTGCAACTCCTGGATTATCAATGACAACATACAACAACAATTCTGGTTGATTTTCCACCGCAACGAAACTAATAAACGAAATAACGTATTCGCCCGAATCACGGTCATTTTTCTGAGCCGTTCCTGATTTTCCGCCCATCTGGTAGCCTTTCATTTTCATGTACCAGCCCGTTCCATCTGCAACCGTATCGATTAATGAATCTACGATAAATTCACTTGTATCTTTGCTCACCGTCTTAAATTTAGGTTGCTCGGCAATTTTTTTAACAATAAGTCCTTGATGATTACGAATTTCTTTTATCACATGTGGTGTATAATAATCACCACCATTAATAAGAGATGCCATTCCAGAAATCAATTGAACCATTGTCACATTAAAGCCTTGTCCAAAACTAGAAATTGCCAAGTCGATATTTGAAAAACCTTGTGTTGGGTATAAGATACCAGGTGCTTCTCCCATTAAATCAATACCTGTCTTTTTTCCGAAATTGAAATCCGATTGGTAATTTAAAAAGTCTGGAATCCCTAATTCACGAACAATCGCCATTAGGGAATCATTACATGATTCTTGCAATGCTTGTGATGTGGTTAACATTCCATGCCCCTCTTCATGATGGCATTTAATTTTGTAGTTGCTATATTGTTCAAATCCATCGCAATAATATTGCTGTGTTTTTGTAATCTTCGCTTCTTCTAATGCAGCCGAAACGGTAAATGGCTTATACGTTGATCCTGGTTCGTACGTATCACTAATACAGAAGTTTCTCCAAATTCGATTTAGTTCTAATTCGAAAACACTTTCATCGTTTCCAGTCACCGTATTTTTCACATACGTTTCTTTCATATCGGCAATTTCTTCAGATGAATAATACGCCGATAAATCATACGGATTATTTAAATCATAGGTCGTATCCGTTGCCATCGCTAAGATTTCACCATTGTTTGGATTCATGCACACTACACCGATATTATCGTACGTATATGAATCCATAAAAACCTGCATTCGCTTTTCAACGATGCTTTGAACACGCACATCAATACTTGAGACAAGCGTATCACCCGCTAGTGGCTCTATGATTTCCTTTTTCATCTCGTAATTTTGATCTAGATAGCCATATGTCTTTCCGTTTATACCAGGCAAATAATCGTTGTACGATTGCTAAATCCCTTGCAATCCGTCACTTGAGGAAAAACCCACTACCTTACAAGCCAAAGAATTGTATGGATAGTTTCGTTTATAAATCACTTCAAATGTTACACCCCTAATTTGTTCGGAAGCTGAAATTTTCGGTTTACTATTTATCTCCTTTTGTTCATCAAGAAATAGATCCATATCGTTTTTACTAATCGGATCCTTGGTGATTTTAAGATAATAATTTATTTTGTTGTCCTTTACGGCTTCCATCACTTTTTCTTTTAAATCAAATCTATCATAACCAAAATGCTTTGCAAGCAAATCGAATGTTTCTTCATAATAATATGTTTGCTTATTTTTCGTATACGCAATATTAGATGGCTCGAGAATAATATGATAAAAAGGCTCGCTTGTAGCAAGCAAAGCACCATTCGTATCAATAATATCTCCACGGGGAGCAAGAAGTGTCGTGTTATTATAATTTAATTTTGAAAATATTTTTTGCGAATATTCATTTTCCTTTTTTGTCCCAATCCTAAACAAAACAAATAGCAGAAATACAAATACAGCGCACGCTCCTATGAACAATGCACTTCCTCTATTTCTTAATCGTCTACGAAATATTGCTTTTATTGGCATTTTTTTATTCTGGGATGTCGCCATACTGTCTTACGTACTCCCTTTCTACTTGTTTATAATTAATCAATTGTTCTCTCGTTGGTTCCTTCATTCCCAATATATTGACTGCTTTAGTATAAATCGCGTTATAATCAATACTTTCATCTATTTTATTTTTCGTATAATCATTTTTTGTTTTCTGGTTGTTTAATTGTTGTTGTAAATTTGTAACCTCTGTTTTAATCGCTTGATTGCTATTAACAGCGCTAACATAGACGATTAAGAGAGCTACAATGCTAATAATAAGACCGCTCATAACGATGAATTTAGAAAAAGAGAATACCTCAGCATTTTCTTGTTGCTCCACTCTTCTTTCAGGTCTTTTCGTTCGTTGTTCGTGTTCGTGCTCAATTTCCCAAGGAACTACTTTTGTATAATCAACATATTGGACATTTTTTCTTTTTAAATTATCGGCCATTTTTTCTTCGCTCCTTTGTTAAATCTAATCTGCCACAAACACTCGCAGTTTCGCACTTTTCGAACGTTTATTGTTTTCTATTTCTTCTTGTGATGGCAATATTGGCTTATTTGTCAGTGGATGCCCCTTCGATTTTTTATTGCATACGCAAATAGGAAAATTCGTTGGGCAAGTACACGGCTTTTCACATTCTCTAAATATCTTTTTTACAATTCGATCTTCTAATGAATGGAATGTGATAATCGCCAGTCTTCCATTAGAGTTTAGTAAGTCAATCATTCCTCGAATTGTTGATTCTAGTACTTCCAATTCTCTGTTACATTCAATTCTCAACGCTTGAAACGTTCTTTTTGCTGGATGTCCGCCTGTCACTCGCATCTTAGCTGGAATCGCTGCTTTTATAATCTCCACGAGCTGTCCTGTCGTTTCAATAGGACTCTCTTGTCTCGCCCTTACAATATGCTTAGCAATGTTTTTGGCAAAACGCTCTTCACCATATGTAGCAATCACTTTAAATAGTGCCATTTCGTTATATTCATTGACGATTTCCTTTGCACTAAGCGCTTGCCTTGTATCCATGCGCATATCTAGTGGTGCATTTTCATAGCGGTAGGTGAATCCTCTCTCTTCTGTATCCAATTGAAATGAAGACACGCCCAAATCCAATAAAATACCATCCACCTTCCATATATCAATTGCTTCAAGGACAGAAGCAATATTCTCATAATTATTTCGAACAATGGTGACCTTTTTCTCAAATGACTGTAATCGCTTGCTTGCTGCTTCTATCGCATCTGCATCCTGGTCAATTCCAATTAGGCGACCGTTATCTCCTAGTCGTTTACAAATTTCATAGGAATGTCCCGCGCCTCCTAATGTACCATCTACATAGATGCCATCTTCTTGTATATTCAGTCCTTCTATGACTTCATTCAATAGTACAGAAACATGCTTAAATTCCATATCAACTCTTTTCTTATATTAAGTAATTCGCTAATTCCGCTTCTCCACCTGGCAAAAGCTCGTCGAATGGGATGTTGTTCAATTCCTCCCACTTATCTCTGTCCCAAAGTTCAATATTCTTTGCCGATGTAACTAATACAACATCCTTCTCAAGTCCACTGTATTTACGCACATGTGGTGGTAAACAGATTCGTCCTTGTTTGTCCATCGTATACGATTGAATATTTTGAACGTAGTAACGATAAATGCTTTTTGCTTTCATATCGCTTTCAATTGGTAAATGTTCGAATTTCTTCACGTGTGCCTCAACACCTTCGCGATTAAAAACATATAGGCAACCACCTGCTCCACGACCAATATAGATTTCCTCTCCTAATATCTCACGAATTTTCGCAGGAATAATCAATCGACCTTTTGCATCGAGCGTGTGATAATAATTTCCGGCTGATTGAATTTGATCTTCCATGCGATTCTCCTTTCGTAATAATTAGTTGTTCTCGTGGACCAAACGTGGCACTCGCCCCCACCAAGTTACCTTGTTTCACCATTATAAACCACCAGACTACACTTTGCAAGCGGTTTTTACGGTTTTTCAAGGTTTTTTTGTCAATCAATTAGAGCACTCATAAATAACACCACATAAGAGTGGCAACGTTAGTACATTTAGCACGTTGTGAAGCAATACGCTGCCAATATCTCTAATTTTCGCACAAACAAAAAAAGACGAGCCACTTAGACTCGCCTTTTGTTTTAGTCAATTTTATTTATTTTATGCTTTATCAACTGCTTTTTTTTGCTTTTATACGACCATATATAATAATACCTAATGAAGCCACTACTAAAATTGCTGATAACAACTGCGAAACAGCAATTCCTGTGTTTCCTAATGTCAATTGATCCGTACGAAGCCCTTCAATCCAAAATCGTCCAATTCCATAACCGAATAAGTACAACATCCCCACTTCGCCAGAAAACTTTCGATGCTTTCGATATACTAATAAAATAATTAAAAGCACTAAATTCCAAAGCGATTCATATAAAAAGGTTGGATGCACTTGAATATACGCATCGGCGATTTCAGGAAAATGTTCTGCCATCTTTTCATTTAGTTCTTTTGGAATCAGACTTGGATCAACCAATGTTCTCTTTATTCGCATAGCGAATGGATTATTTGTATAACCGCCAAATGCTTCACAGTTAAAGAAGTTTCCCCAGCGACCAAGAATTTGACCAACTAACAACCCTTCCACACCGCAATCCATAATGATAGCAAAATTGACCTTTCTAATTTTGCAAAATATGATACAGGTTGCAAATGCCACGATAACCGCTCCGTAGATTGCCAAACCACCTTTTCGCATATTAAAGATTTCTGCCACATGGTTTTTGTAATATGACCATTCGAAAATCACATAATACACTCTAGCGCCAATAATAGAAAGTGGAATAACAATCAATGCAAAATCAAATAGCATTTCTATATCTTGTCCATCTTTTTTCGCCAAATACGTTGCCATAGCAACGCCTAAAAAAATACCAAGTGTAATAATCATCGCATAAAAGGCAATTTGAAAACCAAAAATCGAAATCCCTTGCTTAATTGTTTCGATTTTAATACCTAAATTGGAAAAACTAATATCTGGACCACTCATCACAGTTCTCCTTTTTACACATTGAATCTAAATAAAATAACATCTCCATCTTGAACGATATATTCTTTTCCTTCTAATCGAACAAGTCCCTTTTCTTTTGCGGTCAAATACGCGCCACAATCTAATAAATCTTGATAATTCACGACTTCAGCACGAATAAAGCCCCTTTCAAAATCAGAATGGATTTTTCCCGCCGCTTGAGGTGCTTTCGTTTCTTTGCGAATTGTCCAAGCACGTGTTTCTTGCTCCCCAGCTGTCAAAAAGCTCATCAAATCAAGCAAATCATAGCTTGCTGTAATAATCTTATCTAGCCCTGATTCACTTAATCCTAATTCCTCTAGAAAAGCTGTTTTTTCATCTGGCTCTAGTTCAGCTAATTCTTGTTCGATTTGGGCACACACCACAAATGTAAATGCTCCATTTTCGCTTGCATATTTTCTAACAGTCGCAACCATTTCATTTGTTGCACCATCATCTGCCAAATCATCCTCACAAACATTTGCCGCAAAAATAACTGGTTTCCCAGTTAGCATATTTAGAGAATCAAAAACGGCTTGCTCCTCATCATCTTCTGCCTCTAAAGAGGATGCCATCTTTCCGTCTTCTAAATGCGCTTTTAATTTTGAAAGAACATCTAATTCTTTTTCTAAGCTCTTATCCGCTTTTGCGCTTTTTGTCGTTTTTGCAATGCGACGCTCTAAAATCTCGATATCTGAAAAAATCAACTCAAAATTGATCGTTTCAATATCGCGAAGAGGATCGACAGAACCGTCAACATGAATAACATTCGTGTCTTCAAAACATCTTACCACATGAATAATAGCATCAACTTCACGAATATTCGCCAAAAACTGATTTCCTAATCCTTCACCCTTTGAAGCACCCTTTACTAATCCCGCAATATCAACAAATTCGATAATGGCAGGAACAATTTTTTGTGAATGGTATAAATCGGACAAAAGATCTAGGCGTTTGTCGGGAACAGTAACAATACCTACATTCGGATCAATCGTACAAAATGGATAATTTGCTGATTGTGCCTTTGCATTAGTAAGGGCATTAAAAAGCGTACTCTTACCTACATTTGGCAATCCTACAATTCCTAATTTCATTTCTCTGTTTCCTCTTCTACAATTTCATCATATTCCAAATCATCTAATAACTCATCAAATGCCTCTGATACAATTTCGTATTCATCATCATCTTCAATATTTTCAAGAATTGGGTTTCCATCTTCTCCTTCGCGAAAACGATATAAGTAGATTTCTTCTGCTACTTCTTCTTCATCTTCTTCCAATGGTAATAATGCCACGTAGTCTTTTTCTCCAGCTTCAAATAAAGCCAATACAACACACTCTACGTCCGTTCCATCATCCAATGATAGCGTAACGTGAATTTCTTCTTCGTCTTCTTCGTATTGTTTTCCCATAGTTTATTTCTCCTTCATTATTCGAATATACTTCTTTAGTAGTATATACGAAAGACAATAATTAATCAACATCAAATAGAATTCAAGTAAGTAACACTGCTAATAGCAGTGTTACTTACTTGAATCCTTACCAGCCATAGTCTCTTCTATTTCATCTATAAAGCGTGATTTTTGTTGTTCTTTATTGTATCGCTCCTTGCTATAATATATCCACAGTTTTTCCTTCGCTCTTGTCATTGCCACATAAAACATTCTTCTCTCTTCTTCAATATCTTCCTGTGTTAATGCACGATTATGAGGTGTTATGCCTTCCATTGCATCAATAATAAACACATACTTAAATTCTAAGCCTTTCGAAGAATGAAATGTCATAAATGTAATCCCCTTGTTTGACTTCATCATGGATGACTGTTTTTCAAATTCCTTTTTATATACCGCTATATAATCAAACCATTCTTGTATTGTTTTAAATTCCTTTGCACTCTCTTCGAGAAAATCGAGAATTTCTTGCAAATCATTAAATGAAATCGCTTTTTCTTTGGCATATTCTCTTAGAAATGCTTCATACCCTACCGTTTTTCGAATATAGTGAATTGCAGCTGCAGGAGCAATTCGACTAATAATCAACAAATCGTATTTCAGGTGATTGATTCGCTCAATCACATAAGGTTTTTCTATATACGCCTCCATTAAATCTTCTATTTTTTTTATGTTTAACACAGCTTCTCTACTTATATAGCGTTTAGGTCGATTGATAATGGACAAATAGTCGACTCTCTCTCCAACCCCCAATGCCAACCGCAAATACGCGATTATATCTCTTGCTATCCAATGCTCATAAGTATTGCCTGTTTTATCTTTAATGATAATCGGTATATTATACTGCGCCATTATCGATGCTAGGGCTATTGACTGTCGATTCGTCCGATACAATACAGCAATTTCTTGATGTGGTACATGGACTAATAATTTTTCAATTGCTTCCAATATCGCTTTATTCATTAGAAAATGTGATGGATGCTCGCTAATTGCTACCTCCTCTTTTCTATCCATTTCTTTTTTCGTCGCGTATAATTCTTTTTGATAACGTTTTTTATTTTGAGAAATCAACCTTGTTGCTTTCTTAATAATAGTCGGATTGCTACGATAATTATGTTTCAAGTTGATAATCTTCCCTTCCTGAAAATCATCGCGAAACCCAAGTAGTATATCCGATTTCGCACCGCAGAACCGATATAGACTTTGGTCATCATCTCCTACGAATACAATATTATTATTTTGATTGCCTAACAAACAGATTGTTTGATATTCAAGCAAATTGCAATCCTGCGCCTCATCAACCATAATATAATGAAATTGATTTTGCCAAAATTCTAAGATATCCTTTCGTTCTCTTAATAATTCATCCGTTAAGACCAATATATCATCAAAATCAATTTTTCTTTTTTGAAGTAAATACTCTTGATATCGCTTATATACATCCCAAAAGACATCATTTTCGCATCCCGTAGGCTCAAATTCTTCTTTCTCAATTCCTACTTTCATCTTGTAATAGCTAATTTGTCCTTTAAGCACACGAACCAATTCATTTATATCGTCCATTTCATAGGAAAGTTCACGAACAATTTCTTTTAATAGCGCATAACATTCTTCATCCTTTATAATTTGAGAAACCTGATAGCCATAAGCGTAGCGCAACATTTTAAAGAACAGCGAGTGAAATGTAGCATATTGTACATTTGAATGGCGATTTTGCTCATAACGGCTTTGCATTTCTTTTGCTGCTGCTTTTGTAAATGTGACAACCAAAATATTATTCCCTCTTACATGGCACTCATCAATTAAAAATCGAGTTCGCATCGTAATAACAAATGTTTTTCCCGTTCCTGGCCCTGCCAATACTAATAATGGGCCTTGGTCATGCCTAATTGCTTTTAATTGTTCTTCATTCGCATTTTGATAATTCTTCACATAGCTCCTTTCCACAAAAAATCCGTAGCACAAACACTACGGATTTTTTACTATTTGTCTAGTGCATCTTCTAATTTTTTAATCGCATCTTGGATTCTTTTAAGCGATTCGTCTTTCCCTATAATCTCCATGATTTCACTTGCTCCACCTGGCGTCATCATCTTTCCAGAAACAGCGATTCTAAGTGGCCACATAGCATAGCCATTTTTACACTCTTTTTTCGCCACATAATCTACCAATACTTGATATAGCGCCGCGTTTGAATATTCACTATGTCCTTCATAAGCAACATATAATTCTTTTAAAACCTCTAGTGAGCTTTCTAATGTTGTTTTCATTTTCTTATGAACAAACAACTCTACCTCATAATCATATGGTTCATCTAAAAAATCAATTAATGCTGGAATATCATTGAACACTTCAATTCTTGATTTAATTAGTTGGGCAATCACTTTGAAGTCGTAATCCTTCTTCAAACTCTTTTGTATAATAGGCACTGCCTTTTCATAAAAGGCATCTAGTTCCATTGCTTTTATGTATTCACCATTCATCCATTTTAGTTTTCCATAATCAAATACTGATGGTGATTTGTTGATTTTTCGATAATCAAACTTTTCGATCAATTCGTCAAGACTCATAATCTCTACATTGTCTTCACTACTCCACCCAAGCAATGCAACAAAATTAATAACTGCCTCTGGTAAAAATCCCTGCTCAATCAAATCTTCGTAAGAAGAATGTCCTGAGCGCTTGCTTAATTTATGATGTTCTTCATCTGTAATTAATGGACAATGCACATAAATAGGCACTTCCCATCCAAATGCGTCATATAGGCGATTATATTTGGGACTTGATGATAAATATTCATTTCCTCGAACAATATGTGTAATATTCATCAAATGGTCATCCACTACATTGGCAAAATTATAGGTTGGGAAACCGTCTGATTTAATTAGCACCATATCATCTAATTCGCTATTTTCTACCTCGATTGTCCCATAAATTTCATCGGTGAATGATGTTGTACCTGTTTGAGGATTATTTTGTCGAATAACATAAGGAACTCCCGATGCAAGCTTTTGGGCAATTTCTTCTTTTGTTAATGACAAGCAATGCTTATCATATGACATAATTTCTTTTTCACTAATGGACGTCTTAAGACTTTCAAGGCGTTCCTTTGTACAAAAACAATAATACGCCTCACCTCTTTCTACAAGCTCCAATGCGTACTTCAAATAAAGACCGCTTTTTTGTCGCTCACTTTGAATGTAAGGTCCAACACCTTTGTCCTTATCAGGCCCCTCATCATGGATAAGACCTGTTTCTTTTAATGTTTTATATATAATTTCCGTAGCGCCTTCAACAAATCTCTCTTGATCCGTATCTTCAATTCGTAAAATAAATGTGCCTTTTTCATGTTTTGCAATTAAAAATTCATACAAAGCTGTTCGTAAATTTCCAACATGCATACGACCCGTTGGACTTGGTGCGAAACGAGTTCTAATCATCTCTTTTGCTTCCTTTCACGCTATAATTTTCTACTCTACTACAGTTACATAAAATAATCAAGCTACTCACTAAGAATTTCGTTATAAATCAAATAGCACATAGAAGCTTTTGCAGGTAGAAAATCCACTTCTAATGCTTGCGTTAATCTGTTTTTACTAATACCCAATTCTATTAATTTTTGTTCCATTTCATCTGTTAAATAGGATTTCAACTGTCCTTTTCTTGTCGCTTCCATAAGCATAAATGCTTCTTTTGGCAAAAGACCTCGCTCACATAATTCAAAAAACCAATCATCACGATTGCTAAAATCTATTTTTCTAAATTGTGCCCATTTTTTAAAAAAGGCTTCTTTCTTTTCACGAAAACTTTGCTTATTCGTCTTTAGCACATCCAAGCCTTCTTCAATCGAAATATGTTGTACTAGCTCTGTTGCCGCTTTTACATATCGCTCTGTGGAAAACTCTCCATTGAGAATTAAATTAGCTAATTTTTCTCCGACAAAATTGCGACAAAACTCTTCTAATTGTGAGATAACCTCTGCTGGTGCTTCAAAAACAAGATAAGGCTCATATTCACCAACAAAGCCAAATAACACTTGATAGGCAAAGGGGAATTTTTGATTTTCTTGATAAAGTATCAATAAAAGTTCCTTTGGCAACCCAAAACCAAGCAACCCAGCAACAAAGGATTCTGTTATTTTACCAACGGCCCAAAGAGCTAACCCACTTTGGTTAGCAAAATAGGTTAGCTCATATGCTAGATAATATATTTCTTCGTAATTGCGCTTTCTAATAAGCGCCAATTCTTCTTCGATTCTTGTCTCTACCCACTTTGGTAATTTTGCACCGTAAATTTGTCGCGCTGCGGTATATGTGTATAAGGACAACTCCATTGTATCATGTTCTTCAAAAAATCGAATGGTGTTATGTTGACATCCATCTACTGTTTGGTCAATTGCTTCATAATCCATAAAACCTTAGCCTCTATTCTGGCATATCCCAGTTATGCCACACATTTTGCACATCATCGTCTTCATCTAATAAATCCAATGTTTTATTAATATTCTTTATGTCTTTTTCATCTGATAGCTCTGTCCATGTTTGAGGGATCATCGTAATATCTGCACTAACCATCGGTATTTTTTGTTTTTCAAGAGCTTCTCTTACTGTACTAAAATCGTCTGGTTCTGTGATAATTTCATAGCTATCCTCTTCTTCGATAAGGTCTTCCGCTCCAGCTTCTATAGCTATCATCATAAATTCATCATAATCCATCTCGAATTCTTCTTTGTCGATAATAATTTGGCCTTTTCGATCGAACATAAATGAAACACATCCTGGCGTACCAATGTTGCCATTTCCTTTTGTAAAGGCATTGCGTACATTTCCCGCTGTACGATTTTTATTATCAGTTAATGTCTCCACAATAATCGCTATTCCATTTGGCCCATAACCTTCATAGGTAATTGTCTCAAAATTAGCCGAATTCATGTCCTTTTTAAGACTGCGCTCAATCGTATCATTTGGCATATTATTTGCCTTCGCTTTGGCAATAACATCCCTTAGCCTACTATTATGCTCAGGATCTGCTCCGCCTTCCTTAACTGCCACAGCAAGTTCTCGTCCAATTCGTGTAAAGATCTTGCCCTTTGCTGAATCATTTTTCTCTTTTTTATGCTTGATGTTCGCAAATTTCGAATGTCCTGACATATCGTATTCCTCATTTCTATTTCTTAATTACTTTCCGTAAATCGTATTATGAAGTCTGTTAATTGTCGCTTCAAATTGTGGTACTAATACACCCGATATTTTACCAACCGTCATCGAATTATATAGTCCATCATACGGTATCTTTCCTGCATGAATTCCAAAAGATAAGTATTTAGGTAAACCTGTTACAAGGCTTATGAAGTCTCCTGGTGGTATATTGTGTTTTACATAGCTTGCCAATGTATTTGCTACTTCCACAGCTTTAAAAGGTGACATCGTTTGCATCTTTCCAAAAATTCCGACCAAAACCTTTCTTTGGCGCTCTGTTCGAGCATGATCTGAGCCAACATAGCGAACACGACAATAGGCTAATGCCTGATTTCCGTTTAAATTGTATGTTCCGCCACCTGGTAATTGATCTGTACTGTCCGGTCTACCTTTTAGGCGATTTTGCTCTACCATATATTGATTCATATACTTCACTTCTGCATCTGTAACGCTCATTGATACACCATCAACAACATCTACTAAACTTTGGAATGCATCAAAATTAATGGTTGCGTAGTAGTCAATTGCAATACGATAATTTTCTTGAATGGTTTGTACTAAAAATTGCGGTCCACCAATTGCATGTGCATAATTTAGTTTATTAGGACTACGTCCTGGAATATTTGCATAACTATCTCGCATAAAAGAGGTTAAGAAAATAGTGTTTTTCGATGCGTTAATAGACATCAAAATCATTGCATCCGAATTTCCATTCCAGTTATCCACACGAACATCTCGTCCTATTAATAAAATATTCGTAACGCCACCTTCATTTAGTATAGGAATATCTCTAATATTGTTTAACTCATCTTCAATTTGAGCAAGCTGGCTAGAGTTCGCCTCAACCCCCGGATCAATGGTATAACCTGGTAGCCCATTCACTCCTGGAATCACATAATACCCATCTTCATTTTTTGTCATACCAGCATACGGGTCTTCTTCTGTGTAGTCCGTTGCAAGCGTAAATTTTTCATCTGGCACGTAGGTAGACCTATATAAACTGGCGATATAGAACAAACCAATTCCAACGATTAAAAGAAGGAGGCCTAGTACCGTGCTTCCTGCAATAATGGCAATTTTAGCTCCCTTACTTTTCTTTTTCTTCTTTTTCTTATATGTATTCATATCGACATATGTTCTTTTTGCATTTGTCGCTTTTTGATAATCATTTTGGGATTTATTAGATGCTTGCGACTTTCGAACAGCCTTTTTTTTAGGCTCATTTGCATCCGATGTACTTTTCATAATATACTCCTTTTTCAAGTTCCTCTTCTACCTTTATTACATTTGTCTATTATAACGCATCTCATTATTTTTGCAACTACTTTTATCGTCCAATATTCTACAAAATAGTTAGATTTCTTTATGCGCTACATTGTTACCTACGATATTATTTAGCCACTTATATTGCTTATATCTCCTAATGCCAATTATGGCCTTTACGACTTCCTCAAAGGATAGCGCCGCAAAAACATACGGTACTGGCCACTTTAAAAACAACCCTGTTATAACAGCTAACGGAATACCAATACACCATACACCAAGAATATCTAGCATCAGACAAAACTTCGTATCGCCTCCACTTCTGAAAATTCCTGTAATCATAATATAATTTGTGATTTTAAAAATGGCATAACATGCGTTAATAACAATTGCGATTCTGGCATAGTTCATTGCCTGTGAGGACAAGTTTGAAAAGAGCATCGTAAATGGATTTCTAAATAAAACAGCAAAAAATGATACGACAACTGCCAATTCAACACCTAATATTAAAAACTTTTTGGCATACGTTTTTGCTACTGAAAGCTTATTTTCTCCCATTAAATTGCCCATAATAACGCCACTTGCATTAGCAACTCCCATAAAAAATACATTCATAAACTCTGCCATCGTCGTGCACACCGTTATGGCAGCGACCGCTTCGTCGCCTAAGCGCCCATATACAACTGAATATATGGTTGTTCCTAACCCCCACATTAATTCATTGAGAATAACGGGGAATGACTTTGTAAAATACAATTTTAAAATGGATTTATCTACCCACAAAAATTCACGTGGCTTAATCGCGGGTGGCCCATTTTTGATATAAACATAGCTTAATAAAACAATCACCTCAAGCACACGAGCTGCCAATGTAGCAATCGCTGCGCCCTTAACACCTAGTGCTGGTGCACCAAAATTACCATAGATCAATGTGTAGTTTAAGCACACATTTGTCAAAATAGCAACTAACGTTGTGATTACAGGGATTTTAACACTTCCTGTTGCACGTAAAATCTGTTGATATATCATCGAAATTGCCACAAGTGGATATGACCACACAGCAATCTTAAGGTATTCAACGCCTAAATTAGCGGTTTCTCTTGATGATACAAATAAATTCATAATCGTGTGTGGGATATTAAATGCAACAATAGAGACAATGGACGTAATAACAATACCAACTGGAAGCGCTAGCGCCATAACCTTTTTGATATTTCTAACATCCTTCATCCCCCAATATTGAGATGCTAAGATACCACTTCCGCTACAAATACCAAATAGCAACAAACACATCACAAAAAAAAGCTTATTCGCCTGCCCTACCGCCGAAATCGCTTGGTCTCCTAAATCGCCTATCATCACATTATCAATCATATTGACAACGCTATTTAATAAACTTTGCGCCGCAATTGGCAACGCAAATAGTAATGTCTTTCTTAAGAAGACTTTATCTTTATATGGTGCTAATAATATATTCACGATTTCTCTTTTCTAACAATTTTCTTTTAATTAATAAGGGCTGAAAAATAATCTTTTTTCCCTACGATAATACCCTTTTGCCAATACACACGTGGAACTCGCTTTGATAAATCGCACAAAAATTCATAGGCAAATCGCTGGCTTAATTTTGCCAACTCATCTACTGTAATTTTTTCATTGCCATCCTCACCAATTAGCGTAACCTTATCGTGCATGGTAGCGTCTTTTATATTTGTCACATCTACCATAAAGCAATCCATGCATATACGTCCGCAAATGGGTGCTTTTTTTCCACGAATTAATACATATCCTTTATCCGATAAGCTTCTTGGATAACCATCGGCATAGCCAACAGGTATCACAGCAATTCTACTTTTTTTTGTGGTTGTGTATGTTCCACCATAACTAATAGGAACTCCTGCGTCTATATCGCGTATGGCAACGATATGTGATTTTAGAGCCAAAGCAGGTTTTAATAATACTTCTTTCTTTTCGACTTCCTCACTCGGATAAATACCATATAGGCTAATTCCCACACGTGCCATACCAAGTGACGTACTCGCCATATCAATCAATCCTGCACTATTCGCGCAATGTCGCAAAGGAATATGAATATCTTCTTTTGTTAATTGCTCGCAAAATGCTACAAACATTTCAAACTGTTTATTGGTTGGTTCTTTATTTACTTCATCTGCACGGGCAAAATGTGTATAAATTCCCTCCATATGAATACATGACAAATGCGTTAGTTGCTTAATTTGATTCATCCCATCATAATCGCATGAAAAGCCGAATCGACACATGCCTGTGTCAAGTTTGATATGCACACCAAGAACTTTATTCTCGCCTGTTTTCATCTGATAGCGTTCCATTGCTTCTTGTATCTCAAGTGCCACCTCATATGAATATATGACTGGCGTAATATGATAAAAAAGGCAATCCTCAATATGATTGTAATGTGTATAACCCATTGTCAATATCGGCGCTTCAATACCGCCCTCTCGCAAATTAATGGCTTCTTTGATAGTAGCCACGCAAAAGCCCCAAACGTTTTGTTCAATTGCTTTAGCGATTGGTATCGCGCCATGTCCATAACCATCTGCTTTTACTACGGCACAAATTAATGTGTTTCCCGCATTTCTTTGTAGTTCGCTTAAATTATGTTGTATGTAATCCAAATTTATATTCGCCCAAACGCGATAATAATCATTCATCTGACTTATGATTCTCCTTTTTTGCATTTTCAAAGCGATAGCTTAATCTCATTAAACTCTCTGATAAATGAACATTCTCTACTAGCACATCTGCTGGCACCTTCAAATCAGTATGCGCAAAATTCCAAATCGCTTTGATTCCATTTTGAACCAATATTTCTGCCACCCCAATCGCTTGCACTTTAGGGATAGTAAGTGCCGCCATTTCGATTTGATTTTCTTGCAAAAAGTTCGCCAAATTATCAATATGTAGTACGGGAATGCCCCTAACAAATGTTCCAATTAATTCTTCTCGAATATCGAAAATCGCCCTGTACACGAAGCCTCGATTTTCAAAATTCGCATAATTAGCAATCGCTTGCCCTAAATTTCCTGCTCCGATAATAATCATATCATGCTTTGCATTTAATCCAAGTAGATTACCAATTTCATCGTACAAATATTCTATATTATAGCCATAGCCTTGTTGTCCAAAACCACCAAAGTTATTTAAATCTTGTCGAATTTGGGATGCTGTCACTCCCATACGTTCACTTAATTCATAAGAAGAAATTCGCTCTATTCCAAACTCTTTAAGCTCGCCTAAGTAACGATGATAACGTGGAAGTCGTTGGATCACTGCTTTTGATATCTGTTTCATATAAGCTCCTTCTTAATTTTAATAAGGAAAGTATACGCCATTGCTAAATTTTTGTCAATCTTGCCGAGTGAGAAACCTTGACTTTATCGCTACGATTTCATAGAATGAGTACGGTACAACAACTTTATTTACGAAATGAGTATACATATGATTTTATCGTGTCACAACATAGAAAAGTCCTTTAATGACCATACTATATTAAAAAAAGCTTCTTTTCATATAGAAGAACGCGAAAAAGCTTCCATTGTAGGCGTAAATGGCGCGGGGAAAACGACATTGCTTCGCATTCTAATTGGTGAATTGGAAGCCGATAGCGGAAATATTGTATTAGCCAAAGGAAAAACCTTAGGTTATTTATCACAACATCAGGAGTTATCTACTTCCGATTCAATTTATGATACGCTTTTAGCTGTAAAAGGATATTTGCTTACTATTGAAAAAGAAATTCGCGCACTTGAAACTAAGATGCACAATGCCACAGGAAGCCACTTAGAATCCTTATTAGAGCAATATGATAAATTAAATTTACAATATGAGCAGGAAAATGGTTATGCTTATCGTAGCGAGGTTACGGGCATTCTAAAGGGGTTAGGGTTTTTAGAAAGCGAATTTGAAAAGCCAGTTTCCACCTTATCAGGCGGGCAAAAAACACGCGTTTCATTAGGTCGTCTATTGCTTCAAAATCCCGATATTATTATTTTAGATGAGCCAACGAACCATTTGGATTTATCCAGTATTACGTGGCTTGAAAATTATTTATTAAATTATGCTGGTAGTGTTTTGATTGTTTCGCATGACCGCTATTTTCTTGACAAAATCGTTTCCAAAATTATCGAAATTGAGCATGGCAATGTCGCTGTTTATTCTGGCAACTATTCCACCTATTCAGTTAAGAAAAAAGCCGCTTTCGAAGCCATTGTCAAGCAATATGTTAAACAGCAACAAGAAATCAAGCATCAGGAAGAAGTAATTACAAAATTAAAATCGTTTAATCGTGAAAAATCCATCAAGCAGGCTGAAAGTCGCGAAAAAGCACTACAACGCATAGACCTTATCGAAAAACCAATCGGCGAGGATAAAACCTTTCACTTTGAGTTGGTTCCGCCCGTTATTAGTGGCAAAGATGTCCTTTCCGTTGAAGGTCTTTCAAAATCATTTGGGGCGCAAACTTTATTCACAAATTTACATTTTGAAATCAAGCGTGGTGAGCATGTTGCTATCGTTGGAAATAACGGCACGGGGAAAACGACATTGCTAAAAATTCTTAATCAAATTCACCAAGCTGATGACGGCATATTTAAGCTCGGCTCGAATGTTTGTATTGCTTATTATGACCAAGAGCATCATGTATTACATGACGAATCAACTCTCTTTGATGAAATCTCTGATGCTTACCCTTCTATGTCAAACACCGAGATTCGCAATGTTCTTGCTGCCTTTTTATTTACGGGTGATGATGTATATAAGCAAATCAAGTTTTTAAGTGGTGGCGAGAAAGGGCGTCTATCCCTTGCAAAGCTTATGCTTTCAAAAGCGAATTTGCTGATTTTGGATGAGCCAACAAACCATTTAGACATTATGTCAAAGGAAATATTAGAACAAGCGATCAATCGATATACAGGAACGGTCTTATATGTTTCGCACGATCGTTTTTTTATCAATCAAACGGCTACACGAATTCTCGAATTAACAAGCCAAACATTTTTAAATTATATTGGTAATTACGATTACTATTTAGAAAAAAAAGAATTATTAAGTGCCAGCCTACTGCCAACGCCTACTGCAAGTACCACCGAGGAAGAAACACTTACAAAAAATGATTGGGAGATGCAAAAAGAACTACAAGCAAAAAAGCGTAAGCAGCAAAATGACTTAGCAAAATGTGAAAATGAAATTGCTAAACACGAAGCTTCTATTCAAGCGATTGAAGAGGAAATGTTATTGCCTGATGTATGTACCAATGCATCGAAGCTTCTTCAATTACAAAATGAAAAAGAAGCACTCGAGTCAATACTCGAACGCTTCTATGAACAATGGGAAACACTAGCTGAGTAGCCACTTGCTACTCAGCTTTTTACTATCTTGATAACCATCACATATCGTCTTTAAACATAATCTTGTAAACAAGAGTTGAAATACCCAACCCCAGCAATGCAGCATACAAAACATCCGATGGATAATGTAAATTCAAATACATACGCGAATACGCAATTAAACTTGCTAAGGCATATGTCGCTATTCCTAACAATTTGTTATAGCGATATAATACGGTTGCCACTTCAAATCCTGCCAATGTATGACCTGACGGAAATGACCAATCACTTGGCGTAGCAATTAGTAATGCTTTTGAATCTTCCATTGAAAACGGCCTTGGCCTAGCCACTAATTTTTTTAAGTATAGGTTTCCAATTGCCAATCCACTTATTAAAGACGTAAATAATGCCATCACTGTTTTTCTAGCCTTTTGCTTAAAGCTCATCACAACACCAATTGCAATCCACACAAATCCTGCATCACCAAGTGATGTAACAAACACCATAACGGCATCCCACTTAAAGTTCCTCATTCTTTGCACAAGCTTTAAAAGGTCTTGGTCTAATTGGATCAATGTCCTTTTTTTTATTTGTGTGTGCATGTTTCCTCCATTAATTGCACAGGAACACTTGATAGCAACGGAACGCTTCATACAAGTCTGCCTTGCTAATAATTTCCCATGGCGCATGCATATTTAACACTGCCACGCCTGAATCAATTACATCCATTCCGTAATTCGCCATAATATAGGCAATCGTTCCTCCGCCACCAACATCGACTTTTCCTAACTCTGCCATCTGAAAAGACACATCCGCTTCGTCTAGCATTTTGCGCAACTTTGCAATGTACTCTGCATTTGCATCATTTGAGCCTGACTTTCCACGTGCGCCAGTATATTTTGAGAAGACAACTCCTCTGCCTAAATAAGACGCATTGTTTTTTTCAAAGGCACTTGCATAAATTGGATCATATCCAGCATTGACATCCGATGATAACATTCTTGAATTTGCTAATGTTCTTCGAAGTTTTAATTCTGTATAGTCGCCAGCTGCATTCATCACCTCTGCCAAAATATTTTCAAAGAATCGTGAATGCATACCTGTTGCTCCCACACTTCCGATTTCTTCTTTGTCAACAAGAATACATACCGATGTGTACTCTGGTTCATTTATTTGCATTAATGCCATAAGAGATGGATAGGCACATACGCGGTCATCATGACCGTATGACATAATCATACTTCGATCAAGTCCAAAATCTCTTGCCTTGCCTGCTGGTACCACTTCAAATTCTGCGGATAAGAAATCTTCCTCCTCAAATTCACATGTATCTTGTAGGAATTTTAGAATTTGCTGTTTAACAGCGTCTTTCTGTTTTTTATCGTCTTCATTTTTAAGAGGCTTACTACCTACTAAAACATTTAGATCCTCGCCCTCAATGACAATGCTTCCTTTTTTCGTCATCTGATCTGCTGCCAAATGTATCAATAAGTCAGTAATACCAAGTACTGGATCGTCCTCGTCCTCTCCGATTACCACTTCTATAATAGAACCGTCTTTTTTTGCGACAACACCATGTAATGCTAATGGAATCGTCACCCATTGATATTTTTTAATGCCACCATAGTAATGCGTATCAAGATAAGCGAAATCACTATCTTCATATAATGGGTTCTGCTTTAAATCAAGGCGTGGAGAATCAATATGTGCTCCCAAAATACGCAAGCCCTCATCAAAGCTTCGTTTCCCAATATGGAATAATGCAATCGTCTTATCCATATAAGATGCATATACCTTGTCACCCGTCTTTAGTGTTTTTCCTTCTGATAATAATTCATCTAAATTTTGGTATCCATTTTGCTCTGCAATATCGATAGCTAACATCACACATTCACGTTCTGTTTTGCCTTCTGATAGAAATTGCTTGTATCCTACCGAAAATTCTTCAACACCCTTCATCTGCTCTTCATTGTACTTTAGCCATACGTTTTTTCTTTCCATTTTCAAAACTCCTTTTTCTAATCTTCATAATAGTATAATATTTTCACATCAATCCGTCAATGTCACCTTATAGCGCTTAATCACCATATTGGCAATGGCACCAACGATTATTCCACTTCCTAAACCAATCATCAAATAGAATGGTAACAAACTCATAAAATACACTTGCCTCATAAGAATACTTGCCACGATTAATTGACCAATATTATGAGCAATAGCACCTACCATACTAATCCCAATTGGCGTCAGCCATTTTGTCCATTTAAATGTAACCATTATTAAAAAACTACACAGCCCACCTGCCACACTAAATAAAAGACTATATATATTCCCAAATAATATACCCATAATCAAAATACGGGCAAAATGAATAATAGCAACCTCGTGTGTTTTTAATGTGTATAAAGCAATCACAACAATCACATTGGCAAGACCTATTTTCATAGCAGGATGGTAAATACCCAACCCAGCTAATATAGGAAACAGACTTTCAAGATAACTAAGTATCAAGCCCAATGCTATATACATACTTAATAATGTCAGTCTAAAAATTTTATTGTTTTTCATCTTGTATTCCACCTATTTGATTTGAATTACCACTTTGTGTGGCAAGCAAATAATTGTTTCACCGACATTTTTAATTTTCCCAAATCCAATACATACTTTATCTGGACAATTCGCTTTCACCATTTCAATCGCTCCATTTTCAATCCTTGCAATATTTACAAGCCCACCTTGTAAGGGAATTTCTATTTCGCGATTTTCATTTAGAGAGAATATACCAACCACTTCATTCTCCACCTTGATTTCTACTTGATTTCCCTGTTTTCTTTCAATGAAAAATGTGCTCACTAAAAAAACGATACTTGCGACACCTATGATGATCATAATCAATATCCACTCGTTTTTTCTCATTGCACAATTCCTTTTCCTTGACTATACTAATTATATCATATTACGCAAAAAAGGAGGCACTCAAAATGAAAACTTCAAAAATCTTTTCTCCCTTTGTGCTCCTTCTTATATTTTTTAGTGCAATTGCTATTTTACGAATCGTCTTTCTACCTAAAAAACAAGAACCTATTAGCGACCAAACTTTTTGCCTAAATACGTCGATTGCTATTACCATTTATCATTGCGAAAAAGACAATGCGACCACCTTAATTGAGCAATGTTTTTCTATGTGCTACGAGTATGAAGCCATTTTTAGTCCTACATTAAAAAGCTCTGAATTATATAAACTAAATCATGCAAACAATCGTTCTTCCATTGCCGTTTCAAACGATTTTTATCAATTAACGAAATCCGCTCTTTCCTATAGCCAATTAACAGACGGTTTATTCGATCCATCTATTCGCCCAATTATGGATTTGTGGGATTTCTCCTCAAAAAAAGTTATCCCTAGCATAGAAGCTATTACAGAAACTTTACCACTTGTTGATTTTAAGAAAATCGAATTATTAGCGGATAATACACTTACCATCCCTGATTTAATGATGTTAGATTTTGGCGCAATTGCCAAAGGCTATATAGCGGATCGTTTAGCCATTTTCCTTCAATCAAATGGCGTTACCTCTGCTATCATTGACTTAGGTGGAAATATTCTTTGTATTGGACAAAAAGCCAAAAATACGCCCTTTCATATCGGTATAAAAAATCCACAGTCACCTTCCGAGAGCATTGTATCACTTTTAATCAATCATTATTCCGTTGTCACAAGTGGTATTTATGAGCGTAGTTTTATTTCCGACGAAGTGCTTTATCATCATTTAATCAATCCAAAGACTGGATTTCCTTTTGACCATTCATTAGCGAGTGTCACCATTCTTGCCCATTCTTCAGAAACTGCCGATGCGCTTAGTACCTCTTGTTTTTCAGTTGGTTTAGAAAAGGGCTTATCTTTGATTGATTCATTCGATGACTGCTATGGCATCTTTATTACAAAGGATGGTACGATTCACTATTCAAAAGGCGCAAAAGCTTTCGTAGCTCCATAAAAATGGCGAGAAAAGGAAAACTCATTTTCTCGCCATTTTATTTATAGAAGTTCTCTTGTCTTTAAATACTCTTTAATGATTTCTACGGATTTTTCAACGCCAACAACTTGCGTATTAATCGATAAATCATAGTTATCTGCGGATGACCAATCCTTTCCCGTATAATACGTATAATACTCTGAGCGTTGCTTATCTATTTTCTTCATGTTCTTTTTTGATTCATCTTTCGGTATCGATAATCTTGTTGCCATATTGTCGATGCGTTTTTCTTCTCCCGCTGTGATGAAAATCTTCACCAATTCAACGCGACCTTGCAAAACATGGTCGGCGCATCTCCCTGCAATAATACAATTGTGTTCATCAGCTAACTTTTGCAGTAACTCCGATTGGAACAAGAAAAGATTATCATCGGATAATAAATCGCTTCCAATAGAAGGCTTCTTAAGTTTTGGTGTAATACTTTTTGCTAAACGATAAATGATATTATCACCTGGTTTTTCATCTGCCATATGAAAATAGCTTTCTTTTATGCCACTTTCATCTGAAACCATCTGTAAAATCTTCTTATCATAAAATGGCATGCCTAATTGCTCTGCAAGCATCCTTCCAACTTCTCCACCGCCAGCTCCATACTTTCTACCAATCGTAATGACAAATCTTTTTTCGCTCATACTCTGCCCTCCTATTCAAATTGAAATAAAAATAATAGCCTTAAAACCCGTAATTGATTCTAAGACTATTATAGCAGATTTATGATGATTATTCAACAACAATACTCCAGCCTTCTGGCCCTTTTATTTTTCCTAATTGAATACCTGTAATCGTATCATATAAGCGCTGACAAAGCTCTCCTGTCTTTCCATCACTTACTTGTAATTTGGAAGCTCCAAAACGAAGCTCGCCTACTGGGGAAATAACAGCCGCCGTTCCTGTTCCAAAGCACTCTTCTAATGTACCTTTTGATGCTGCTTCATATAGTTCATCAACGGAAATTCTTCTTTCTTCAAGAGGAATATCCCATTCTTTGCATAATTCCATAACAGAAGCTCGTGTAACGCCTGGCAAAATACTTCCTGTCAACATCGGTGTAACAACAACGCCATCTATCTTAAAGAATATATTCATCGCCCCTACTTCTTCGATATATTTTCTTGAAACGCCATCTAGCCATAACACTTGTGAGTAGCCTTCTTTATGTGCTTTTTCCTGTGCCGCTAAACTCGCCACATAATTCGCACCTGCCTTCGCTTGCCCTATACCACCTACAACGGCACGAACGTATTCATCTTCAATCCAGATTTTGACTGGATCTAATCCACTCGCATAATAAGCACCTACTGGTGATAAAATAATCATAAATTTATATGTATGTGAAGGTCTTACCCCCAAAAATGGATCCGTCGCTATGACAAATGGGCGAATATAAAGAGATGTTCCTGCTCTTTTTGGTATCCAGTCTTTTTCGAGTTTCACAAGTTCTTTTAATGCTTGCAAATAATCTTCTGCCGAAATTTGTGGAATACATAAGCGTTGATTTGTTTGATTTGCTCTCTCAATATTTTTATCTGGTCTAAAAAGACGTATATGTTGATCATCGTCAAGATAAGCCTTTAGTCCTTCAAACATCTCTTGTCCATAATGAAATACCATACTTGCTGGTGACAAGGATAAGTTTTCGAATTTTTTAATGACAGGATTATGCCATCCTTCTTCTATTGAATAATCCATCACAAACATATGGTCGGTAAATATCGTACCAAATACTAACGGATCATCTTGCGCTGGCTTTTGCTTTGGTTCATTGGTTAATTCATATTTAATTGATAGCATAATTTTCTTCCTCTCTATCCTACAACGTTAATAAAATAATTATAAAACTTCTCATTTTCATGTCAAGTATATTCCAAATGAATTCGTATTCTATTTTGCTATTCCATTTTGTTATACTTCATAAAATAATAAATCAAATCGAAATACGTTTGCTCTTCGCTTTCTTCTGTAATCACCCACTCCGACATATTGTCTAAATTGGGGAAGTGTGTATCTGCTTCATACGCATAATCGATTTTGGTAACATGTGCTGTATCACAATATGGCAAAAACGCTTCATAAATGCTTTCGCCTCCAACAATATAAATATCTTCTGAGTTATATTGTTTAAGTACTTCTAGTGTTTCCTCGACACTATGTGTTACGATGGCATCCTTCATCGTGAAGCTCTTATCGCGAGAAAGTATGATATTTGTGCGATTCATAAGAGGTAATCCACTCGGAAATGTTTTGAGTGTTTTACGCCCCATCACTACAACTTTTCCCGTTGTCTCTTCACGAAATAATTGTCGATCAAATGGAATAACGACAATTTGATCTCCCTTACTACCAATTGCCCAGTTTTTATCAACTGCCACTATAATATTCACCCGTTCACCTCCATGATTTTTCGTACATTCGCCTCTTTTAAGTATAGCATTATATCTCTTTCTTCGCAAGCAAACTTACCTTGAAATACGACCTTAGTTATGGTACGATAATCTAACAGTCTATCCGTTCATTCGGATGCGCGCATTGTGAAACAATACGCTGGTAACCTCTTGTTGCAGCTTTACTGCATATCAATAGGTGCTTTAACTTGAAAGGAGCTTCTTATGCTAAAAATCGAACGTGACCAGGTAATGAATTTTGATAATGCCATGCGTGGCGCTAGAAATCCCTTAAATAGTTGGAATCGATACGATAGCCATTATGATGAAAACCAACATTTTATTTTTGGTGAAAATGATTTATCCCTTGCAAAACGTTTAGCAAAAGCAGGTGGCGACCATCGTAAATTTTTACGCATGATTTTTGTTTGTGTTGATATTGAAGCCCCTTTGTATTGGTGGAAAGAATACGATACGTATAAAGTAGGTACGGTTGCAAACTCAACAAGCACCATGCACAAAATTCATAGCAAGCCATTTGTTCTTGACGATTTTAGTCATGACCACTTAACAGCTTCTTCGCTAGAGTTTCTAACATCGATTGTCGAAAAACTAGAGCGTATTCGCCTTCGCTATATTGAGACAAAAGCAAAAGAGGATTGGTATGATCTGATTCAATTATTACCGTCTTCCTACAACCAAATGCGCACTTGCACCTTCAATTACGAAAATTTAATCAATATGTATCATGCACGAAAAAATCATAAACTAACAGAGTGGCATACCTTTTGTGATTGGATTGCATCTCTTCCCTATGCAGAGGATCTAATCATATTTTAGCTTCCCAAGGAAATAATAGCGAAGCGGATTTCGAGTATCCGCATTGACCATCCAACATTTCATACAAAAAACGCTGAAGTCTCACGACCTCAGCGTTTTATTTTGTGTGCTTTTTATTGACCTATACTAAAACTGCCATAGAAGATTCAATATATTTTTTTATGTTTGAAATATTGGCATATTTCTTTGCTCCGCTTTCATCTACCACAACCAATGTTGGAGCCATCATAATTCCATATCGAGCAACCAACTCTTGATTTTCTGCTGCTTCTGCATCAATCGTCACATAACTATTTCCTTCTAAAAGACCTTTGGCAATCACACAATTTGGACACGTTTTTGTTGTGAACAAATACATAATTTTGTTTCCAGCAACAATTGGCGATTTCTTCAAACGGAATATTTCATCATTTACTTCTAGTGTTGAAAGTTCCTTTGCCGCCTCCATATTTGGTGTATATTCCTTACGCTCCTTAAACTCAGCCGATTTTCCAGCGTTCCAGTTTTGCACTGGTCGATAGTATCCCGTAATACGACTATATACTTCTGTTTTCTTACCACATACTGGACAAGAATATTCCTCTCCATTAATGTAGCCATGCTCTGCGCAAATCGAATAGGTTGGGGAAATCGTGTAGTAAGGAAGCTTATAGTTATCGGCGATTGCCTTAACCAACTTCGCTGTCGCTGCCCAATCCGTCAATTTTTCACCTAAAAATGCATGAAATACCGTTCCCGATGTATAAAGCGTATGAAGCTCATCTTGCATATCAAGTGCTTCAAATAAATCTGCCGTATAGCCAACTGGCAAATGAGAACTATTCGTATAATATGGTGTCTCTCCTTCTTTCCCAGCCGTAATGATTTCTGGATAATGCTTTATATCATGCTTTGCTAAACGATATGATGTAGACTCAGCAGGCGTTGCCTCTAGATTATACAAATCACCGTATTGCTCTTGGCAATCCATAAGACGTTTTCTAAAATGCGTTAAAACTTCTTTCGTGAATTCCTGTGCATTATCATTGGTAATATCTTGTTGAACCCATGATGCATTTAAACATGCTTCATTCATACCAACCAATCCTAATGTCGAGAAATGGTTATCAAAACTGCCCAAATAATGCTTTGTATATGGGTACAAGCCTTTTTCTAATAGTTTCGAAATAACACCACGCTTAATTTTCAAGGAGCGAGCTGATAAATCAATAATACGATCTAGGCGGCTATAAAATTCTTCTTTGTTTTTTGATAAATAAGCAATTCGTGGCATATTAATGGTTACAACCCCGATTGAACCTGTGCTCTCACCAGCGCCAAAAAATCCGCCCGTTTTTTTGCGCAATTCACGAAGATCAAGTCGCAAACGACAACACATACTTCTTACATCCGATGGCTCCATATCACTATTAATATAATTCGAAAAATATGGTGTGCCATATTTTGCTGTCATTTCAAATAACAAACGATTATTTTCTGTTTCAGACCAATCAAAATCCTTTGTAATCGAGTAAGTTGGGATTGGATATTGAAAACCACGTCCATTTGCATCACCTTCAAGCATAATTTCGATAAACGCACGATTGACCATGTCCATCTCAGGTTTACAATCCTTATACTTGAAATTCTGCTCTTTTCCACCTATTACAACATTTAATTCGGCTAAATCATCTGGCACTGTCCAGTCCAATGTAATATTGGAAAATGGCGCCTGTGTCCCCCAACGACTTGGCGTATTCACTCCATATATAAAGGATTCAATACACTTTTTCACCTCTCTAAAAGATAGGTTGTCTTTTTTTACAAATGGTGCTAGGTATGTATCAAATGAAGAAAAAGCTTGTGCGCCCGCCCATTCATTTTGCATAATTCCTAAGAAGTTAACCATTTGATTACATAGTACGGATAAATGCTTTGCTGGCGAAGAAGTGATTTTCCCTGTAATTCCTCCTAAACCTTCTGCAATTAATTGTTTTAATGACCATCCTGCACAATAACCTGTCAACATAGATAAGTCATGAATATGAATATCCGCATCACGGTGTGCCTTTGCAATTTCCTCGTCATAAATTTCTGATAACCAATAGTTTGCTGTAATTGCACCAGAATTGCTTAAAATCAACCCACCAACCGAATAAGTTACTGTCGAATTTTCTTTTACACGCCAATCTTCTACTTTTACATAGCTATTGACTACATCCTTGTAATCTAAAATAGTTGAGTTAATATTACGAATTTTCTCTCGTTGTTTTCGATAAAGAATATACGCTTTGGCTACTTCTGTGTAACCAGATTGCTCTAGTACATTCTCCACACTATCTTGTACGTTTTCCACAGAAATACGCTCGTCGATAATTTTATTTTGAAAATCTGCTGTTACACGAATGGCCAGCATTTGAACAATTTCATTTGTTACGTTCATTTGTGTCGCTTTAAATGCTTTCTCCATTGCATCTGTAATTCTTTTTAGTTGAAATTCTGTTTCATCACCGTCTCGTTTTACTACAATAATAGACATATTCACTCGCTCCTTTTTTATATTTTTTGCGTATGCAACGATTGTAACATCACTATATGGTGTTTGTCAACAACAAAAACACAATATCTTGTGCATATTGTGTTTTCTTTTTTTCTATAACAAAAAGCTTTCTTTAACTTGCATTGGCACATACGCTTTAATTTGAATGCCCTCCTCAAGATAGTTTTCTTCTAATAAATTTCCTTTTTTTCGCACAACTTGTATAACGGCTGCTTTGTCATACGGTATAATTGTTTCTATATACACACTTCTTTCTCGCAAAATTGCTAATAGTACCTTCTTTAATTCCTCCATTCCTTCGCCTGTTTTCGCCGAAATTGGCAAAGAGTAATCTGCCTTAAAATCCTTTAGTGAACTCTTATCCTCTATTTTATCTTGTTTATTAAACGCTGTAACCACCACCTTATCCTCAACTCCTAAGCTTCGTAAGATATCGTATACAACATACATATGATTTTCATACATTGGATGAGAGGCATCCACAACATGCAAAATAATATCTGCGTATTTTGCTTCTTCTAAAGTACTTTTAAATGCTTCCACCAAATTATGTGGTAGTTTTCGAATAAAACCGACTGTATCTGTAATCAGAATTTTTTGGCCTGCTTCTAATTGGAGTTCCCTTGTTGTTGTATCTAATGTCGCAAATAGTTTATCTTCTTCTAATACTTGTGCATTTGTTAAATGATTAAGCAATGTTGACTTTCCAGCATTTGTATAACCAACAATGGATACTGTAACAATGTTGCCTTTCTCTCTCTTTTTTCGTTGTAAATCACGATTTTTCTCAATATTTCGCAAATCCGCTTTTAAAAGACTAATCCTGTCATGAATCAATCGTTTATCCATTTCAAGTTTTTTTTCACCCGGCCCTCTTGTTCCAATACCTCCACCTTGTCTTGAAAGAGAATTTCGAAGCCCTACAAGACGCACTGCTTGATATTTTAATTGCGCAAGTTCAACTTGAATACGTCCTTCACTCGTTCTTGCATGTTGAGCAAAAATATCCAGAATCACCAATGTACGATCCATTACTTTTCCGTCAAACTCTTGTACAAGATTTCGAAGCTGCATGGGAGATAGTTCATCATCACAAACAATTCCTGTTGCGCCTAGCTCCTCCTTTAGCTCTTTTAATTCAAGAATTTTACCTGTCCCTAAATATAACGCCGAATGAGCTCTTTCTCTTTTTTGAACCAATCTTCCGACAACCATTCCACCAGCCGTTCTTACTAATTCTTCAAGTTCATCAAGTGATTCATCGGTATCATCGTCTGCTCTTGTCTCAATGCCAACAAGAATAAATCGTTCTTGTTCTTTTTTTGTATCATAAATTTGTGTCATGCAGCTTCTCCTTCTGGTACGGAACTTATTTGTTGTAATTCATGAAGCTTTTGAGAAATCATTTTATCTTTTGGAAATTCTGCGCTATACACTGTTGCTTTTTCTAATGCCATTTGTATATCCCCTTGCATTTCATATGTTAAAATAATATTCATATAAATAACTGGATATAGTTCTTTTTTTCTTTGAATCAAGGCTTGATCAAGCGTCTGCAATGCATCTGTATACTTGCCTTTTGCCATGTAACAACAAGCTAATCGGTTCATCAATTCAGGATTCACATGATCCTTCAAACGCTGCAAATAAAAAGCAATCGCTTCATCATAATCGCCTAACATCTCTGAACAAAGCCCAATCAATTCAAGAATTTCGATCTTATCATATTGAATAATCTTTCCAAGACCAATTGCGGCCTTTTCATAATTCCCTAACAAAAAATCGATTTTCGCACAATAAAAATACTTTTTTTCGGCATCCGTTTCGCTAACAGAAAGTCCTCTATGCAAATAGGCAACAGCCTCTTCCTCAAGTTCTGCTTCTAATAAATATTCATACGCCATAATATATAACGTGTAATTCTTACTATCTCTTTTTATAGCTTCCTCAATATCGATAATTGCTTCTGTGTGTAAGCCCATTTTAATTTTTGTTAATCCACGATAAAATGTATTCATCGTCATTTGATAATCATAATCAATCAATATTTCATATCGCTCAATTGCTTTTTCATACTCACCTAATTCAAAATAACATTTCGCTTCATAAGCTACAATATCATAATCCCATGTTTCAACAATGGCACCTGTTGCTGCTAGCGCTTTCGAAAAATACGTAAGTGCTTCCTCGTATTCTTCTAATACATACAAACAAATTCCGTATCCACGCAACAACTCTCGATTATCGTTTTCAACATTAAGTGCTTGCTCAAATATCGTACGCGCTTTTTCATCTTCAAACAAGTTCGCATATGAGAGCCCATTATAAATATACAAATTCACTTCACCATGATGATTATTAATTTCTTTCGTAGTTAAATTAATTACTTCTTGGTAATTGCCTTCTTCAAAGTTCTTTTTAATCTCAATTAATGCATCACTTTCTTTTGTATTCTTGCAAGCACTAAGTAGTAGCAAGAACACACTAAGTATAATTATTAAACAACCCTTTTTCTTATCTATATTCCTCATCTCATGTCCTCCATCCTCACCTCCCCTAAACTATACCAAAAAAGCAACTGCAAATCAATTCAGTTGCTTTACTTTTCGTAATCTATTGAAAATTACTAATATACATGAAGCGAGTTTTGAAAATCCTCTTTCATACTTTCAAGCGCCCTATTAGAACTCTTATCAATATATTCTATTTGATTGTATGAATTAGTTTTCCGTTATAGTCAAAGCGGAAAATTTTCGCTTCTGGTTTGATCATTCCTCTTGAATACGCTGGAATCGCTAATGCATAAATCTCATTTTCTACAACATAAAGCTTATAGCGATAGTTGTCTGCATATTTATAAAACTTTTTCATCGTCACGATATCGTTTGTTCCTTCCTCTGACAAAGAAATAAGCTCTATGTCTCTTGTAATCATAAGATATGCATCTGAATTAAGATCATATCCCATACTTTCTTGATCGTAGGCTCCTCTCAATTCGGCGATTCCTTCTAATTCTGTTACCTTCCTTTCCTTTGTTTCTAAGTTGATTGAACGTATATACCACTTGTCTTTTGTCCCACCTGGATATTCCTCCAACATTGCATCGATAACAACATAATTATTTTCTTTTAGATATGACATGCGAAGTTTTCCATTGGAATGATATACAACCTCGTCTTTCATATCTGCCAATGAAATACATCGGATCGTTGTTTCGTTTTGATAATATATTTTTTCATCAGAAACATATAAATTATGCATTGACAAATCCTTAAAACCAGTTCCAGCAAGATAATCCACTTTCATGTGCATATTTTTTATTTCTTTTAAATTTTGTGTCGCAATATCATACTCGTATAATGTAGTCCAGGCTTCAAATCCTATTCCATTCTTATCATTTTCAGGATTTAAAATATCTTCCCTAATATATTCAACAAAATATAATTTTCCATCCGCTTCAACAATACTATCTCCACCTTCTGCAATTCGGTTTTTTTCACCAGTTTCTTTGTTTTTTCGGTAAAATCCTTCACCATTATCATAGAAATAATCATTTTCTGTCTCAAGGAAAGACTTGACCTTTTCGTTAAGTATTTTCTCTGATTTTTTTGTATCCAAATCATATCGATAGAGTGTATCTTCCCCTTCCAATGAAGTATACCAAAAATTGTTGCCATCAGTGAAGATTCCAATATATTGGACCTTCCTATTCGATTGCAAATGATAAAGAAGAAGCATAATAGATAAGCATGTGATAATAGAGAATATCGAAATCACACTTGCAAGAATCACTTTTTCTCTTTTTCCTTTTTTCATAAATCATCCCTCCTTTTGTTTGTAATCAGCGTGTAGCCGATAATTATTATTTCTATGCCGTTTGTTTATATTCTTAGCTTATCATACCAATCTTTTTTTGTCAATCCTTTCTTTGGTAATCACCTACCTTTCTCCACATCTGTCAATGTTATGCAAAATAAAAGCCGTTTTTTTCCACTCCTCACTTCTTAGAGAAGGAATGAGGAGTTTGATTTAGGTTTTTTTTTAACAAAAGTTCATAATTTTAAAAAAATCATAGCACATATTCATATTTTTATGATATAATTAATCAAATCTATAGAACACTATTTTATATGGATAAAGGGAGGTTGATTTGATGAAAAAATCAAAACAAATTTTTTTGCTATTACTCATTGTGGTATTAGCCTTTGCACTTTCTGCATGTGGTAAGAAAAAGAATGAAGCCCCAAAGAGAACCTCGGCTCCTACAGGTGGTTCAAATGTTAAGCTAGATCCTATGGAAGATTTAACAGCCGCTGAATTAGCCGAAAAAATCAATATGGGGTGGGCCGTTCGTTCTTCATTGGATGTAATCAATAATACGAACCCTCCAATTAGGAATTATGAATTAACTGCTGGAAATCCTGCTATTAAAGATGAATTAATCGAAGCTATCAAGGCCGAAGGATTTAATACCATCAAAATTCCTGTCATTTGGGAAAACCATTACGTGATCAAAGACGGTAAGTATACCATCCAATCACAATGGATGGATCGTGTAAAAGAAGTTGTTGACTACGCATACTCAAAAGACCTATATGTTATTTTATCCTTAGCAGACACTACTTGGACAACACCTACTAGCAAAAATCGTGAGACAGCAAAAGCTATCTTGACAGATTTATGGTCACAAATTGCTACGACATTCCAAGCGTACAATGAGCGCTTGATTTTTGAGGGTATGTCAGATAGCTCATTGATTGGTGAACAATATGCGATACGCGGAACAGCTGATGCATACCTTTTTATTAATGAGATGAACGAAACATTTGTTAAGCTTATTCGTCAAGCAAAAGGCAATAACGCAAAACGTATTTTAATTATTTGTCCATACGCTGGTTCCACAAATTCAAAAGTTATTTCATCATTTATTGTGCCTAATGACAAGAAATTATTGGTTGGACTAAACGGCATGCTTCCTTATGATTTTGCCGTAGCATCTGATCCTACTTCTTTAAACTACACAGCGAACTTTGATCCTAATTTAAAGACAAATACGGCACCTATCACGCAATTCATTTCAAGAATTTCTGGCCTACAAGAAAAAGGTTATACCGTTCTTGTTACTGAATTCGGAACAGTAGATAAGCAAAACACTGCTGTTCGTGCGACATGGACAGATTACGTTCTAAAAGAATTGTCTACACTTAATGTAAAGACCATCGTTCGCGATTCAGGACTTTTCTACAATACAACCGCAAAAGGTGAGCCAATCATTCATAACACCTTTGGTTTATTTGATCGTCGTGAGCTAAAACCAAAATACCCTGAGATTTTCGATGTTCTTAAAAACTATATGAAATAAACACCAACACAAAAAAGGATTTTGCTTTATAGGCAAAATCCTTTTTTTAATGTTGTAATTGTCATTCCGTCGCCGACAGGAAGCACAATTGTTTTTAGTGCATCATGATGCGTTAATTCATATAAATATTCTCTCATTCGATTATGAATTGTTCGATTCCTTCGCTCAATAGCAAAACGAGATTCTAACAAATCGCCTTCCTGTAGAATATTATCCGAAACCAATACTGCGCCTTCGTTTAATAATCTAATAGCGTTTGGAAGCCATTTTATATATTGTCCTTTTGCTGCGTCCATAAATATAAAATCGAATTTTTTATCCTGTGAAACAAGTTCTTCAATATGCATCGAAGCATCACCCTCAAGTAGGCTAATATTGAAACGTTTTGCCTTTATAAAATTCTTCTTAGCTTCTTCGATTCGTGGTGCATAGTTTTCAATTGTTGTAATCATTACTTCGTGATCAAGCGCCTCGCTCATCACAATTGATGAATAACCAATCGCCGCTCCCACTTCTAAAATCGTTTTTGGCTGTTTTATCTGCAATAATGTACACAATACATTCTGTGCATCGCGCCGTATAATTGGCACATTATTTGCTATTGCCTCTTCTCGCATTTCTTCAATAAAAGGTGAATATGGTACATCCAAAGAATTTATATAATCTATCCATCTCTTTTCCATCATTTACTTTTCGTCCTCATCCTTGGTAGGCTCTCTCGAGATAATATCAAGAATATTTCGACCATTCATCTCTTCATTTAAAAAATAATTCCCGGGCAAAATCTTATATGAAAAAAACCTCGCCTGCATTGAAAATAAGAATGGGTTGTCAATCAAACCATATTCCTTTAGATCTTTGCCTACAGCGTAGGCTGATTGCCCCTTTGTAACAACAAACGGAATTTTCGCTTCGCTCGTTATATTTGCATTTGGCTCTTCAAATAAATCATAACCAAATTCAAAGGATTTCTTTACGCCTTGGAATACAAAAATAATCAATAGCACTAGCAAAACAAAGTAAATTGAAGCCTTTACGATTCGGATTGTCAACTTGTTCAGATCACGTTTTTTCTTTGATGTCTTAGTTATCTTTGCCACAGCTTTAACCTCTTTATGATTATTCCACTTCCATGATGATTGGAAGAATCATTGGACTTCTCTTCATTCTCTTCCATATAAAATCACCCAATACATCACGAACACTGCTCTTAATTTTTACCCAGTCCGTTATATTGTTATCCAAACAATCATAGATGTTTTCAAGCACTAAGTCATGTGCTTCATCAATTAAATTGAAGGATTCTCTCACATAAACAAAGCCTCTTGTTACAATATCTGGCCCTGCTAGCAAGCGATTTGTATACTTTTCAAGGGTAATGGCAACAATAATAATACCATCTTGTGCTAGAATTTGACGATCGCGCAAAACAATATTGCCGACATCTCCTACCCCTAGTCCATCTACTAGTATTGTTCCGTGCGTTACTTCACCAGTTATTTTTGCTCCTTTTGAATCTAGCTCTAATACATCTCCTGATGCCATAACAAAAATATGTTCTTTTGGAATCCCCATTGATTCTGCCAACTCTGCTTGCGCCATCAAATGACGGTATTCACCATGAACTGGTAAGGAGTATTTGGGACGAAGCAATGAATACATCAACTTAATTTCTTCTTGACATGCATGACCTGAAACATGTGTATCATGCATAATAACTTTTGCGCCACGAATAGATAACTCATTGATTACACGCGAAACGGCCTTTTCATTTCCTGGGATTGGTGAAGAACTAAACACCACTAAATCACCTGGAATAATTGAAACTTTTTTATGGATTGAGGACGCCATACGAGATAATGCTGCCATCGATTCGCCTTGGCTACCAGTTGTGATTAATACCGTTTTTTCCATCGGATAATTGGATAGCTGATCAATATCAATCAATGTGCCCTCTGGAATCTGTAAATACCCTAATTCTGAGGCGATTCCAATTACGCTAACCATACTTCGGCCTTCTACAACTACTTTCCGTCCGTATTTATATGCTGTATTAATAATTTGTTGCACACGCCCAACATTTGAAGCAAATGTTGCCACAAAAATTCGACGATTAACATTTTCAGCAAATATATGATCAAATGTGTTCCCTACTGTACGTTCTGAATTTGTAAAACCTGGTCGTGTTGCATTTGTACTATCGCACATCAAAGCCAAGACGCCCTTACGACCAATTTCACCTAACCGCTGTAAATCAACAGCGCCACCATAAACAGGTGTATAATCAATCTTAAAGTCTCCTGTATGCACAATCGTACCTACTGGTGTTGTAATTGCAAGAGAAGCCGCATCTGCAATACTATGATTAGTGCGAATAAATTCAACTTTAAAATCACCAAAATCAACAATATCACCGTATTGTACAATTTGCTCTTTTACAATGTCTAGCATCTTTTTTTCTTCTAGTTTATGATTAATTAATGCCATCGTCAAACGAAGTGTATAAATGGGAACATTGATATCCTTCAATACATAAGGTAATGCTCCTATATGATCCTCATGACCATGTGTAATAACAAATCCTTTTATTTTACTTATGTTTTGCTTTAAGTAAGTAACATCTGGAATAACTAAATCAATTCCCAACATATCTTCTGTTGGAAATGATAATCCGCAATCTACAACAATAATACTATCTCCGTATTCAAATGCTGTAATGTTCATCCCGATTGCTTCCAGACCTCCAAGCGGAATGATTTTTAATTTTGACTTTGCCAATGTAAACCTCCTATTAAATAATATCTGTGTCTTCTAAAAGTTCGGCAAAAATTTTGCCAATATATGAAAGCTCATCCTCGTCGTCGATCAGCTCATAATTTACTTCTCCACTCTCATCTTCGGCAATTTCTTGCAATATAAAAGCATCTGCTTCGTCTGCCAAAGAGTCGGTTACTAAAATATATGTCTTTCCTGCAATTTTTGTTGTTTCCAACACGAAAAATTTCACTTGTTCATTATCATCTGTTTCAAATATAATTGATTCCATATTTTTATGCGTTAAGCGTTAGTCCTTTCTCTTTAATATAGTCCTCCAAAATCAATGCTGCTGCAACTTGATCAATAAATTTCTTTTGTTCACTTTTTGCAACACCTGTTTCATTTAAGATTTCACTAGCTTCAATGCTTGTCAGTCTCTCATCCCATAAGATAATAGGCAAGCTTATGCGTTTTTCCAAAAGAGAAACAAATTCTCTTGTTTTTTGTGCACGCAAACCCTCGCTTCCATCCATGTTGTATGGGAGGCCACAAACAATCCCTTGAATATCATAATCCGCACACAATAAAGAAATGCGTGCCAATGTTTGACGCAATTTGTTCTCATCCTTGCGTTCAATCGTCTCTAATGGCTGCACAGTCATTCCCAAAGCATCACTAACTGCGACTCCTACTGTTTTTGAGCCGTAGTCTAAACCTAATAATCTTTTCATAAATAAATCACCAAACTAATTTGTTCTATCTAAGTTATTCTTAATGTAGTTTGATAATAATTCTTCAATAATTTCATCACGTTCTACTTTCATAATCAAGCTTCTAGCACTCTTATGACTTGTAATATATGTAGGATCACCTGACATAATATAGCCAACAATTTGGCTAATTGGATTGTATCCTTTTTCAGATAATGCCTCATATACGTTTGCTAGAACCTTACTAACGTGAATTTCCTTCTCGTTAGCCTTAACAAAAAATTGTGTATTCGAATTTTCGCCCATATTCTCAAGCAACAAATGTTGCTTCCTCCTTTATTATTGTAGTACATCCTAAGAATTATTGCAAGTCCATTTCATGTGTTTTTCGTACAATTCCTAGCATATATTCATCATTAAGTGGTTTTTCAACCACCACATCAACAATTTGATTTTCCAAGTTCATATGCTCCATCGCACATAATGCAACCTTTACATACTCCTTTGTATAGCCTATGTAATACTCTCTTTGGCCAATTGTTTCAACCTCTTCCACTAAAACCTCTACATGTCTCCCAATAAATGCACTTTTGTACTTCGCCTTTAAATCTCGCTCTATCTCCATCAGCTGATTACTTCGTGCCTGCTTTAATGAATCAGCAATTTGATTTTCCATTCTATCAGCGGCCGTACCTTTTCTTCTTGAGTACTTGAAAATATGCATTTCACAAAGCTGTACTTTTTCAAGAAATTCTTTTGTTTCACAAAACTCTTTGTCACTTTCGCCTGGAAATCCAACGATAATATCCGTTGTAATTGCTGCCGTATGAAATACATTTCTGATTTTTTGGCAGCTTGTTTCAAATGTTTTTGTCGTATATTTTCGATTCATACGTTTAAGCGTCTCATCTGAACCGCTTTGTAACGACAAGTGAAAGTGTGGGCAAAATGCAGGCATTTTTTTTAGTCTTGTGAGAAAATCATCCGAAATAATGCGTGGTTCTAACGAGCCTAATCGAACACGCCAAACGCCTTCTAGCTCGCATACTTTTTCAATTAAGTCAATTAAACAATCATTTTCTCCGTCATAATGACTAACTCCATAAGAGCTTAAATGAATACCTGTTAACACAAATTCTTTTGTACCATTCTTTGCAAGCGTTTTGATTTCTTCAAGTATATCATTTTCACTTCGGCTACGAACACGCCCTCTCACATAAGGAATAATGCAATAGCTACAAAATTGGTTGCAACCATCTTGCACTTTTATAAATGCGCGTGTATGTCGTTTCATATCCGTCAATTTTAATGCCTCATAATCCTTTTGCGCATTAATATCAATAATTTCCGTAATCGTCGAATCAAATGTGTGTTGTTTTTCTTTCTTTTCTAAATAATCACCTAAAACTGTGACCAAATCAATTTTTTTGTTGTTTCCAATTGCAAGATCCACTCCTAGCGCATGAATTTCTTCTTCGGTTAATGATTGAATATAACAACCGACAGCCACAATAATCGCTGATGGATTCTTTTGTTTCGATTTATTTAACATTTGACGAGATTTGCGATCGGCCATATTTGTTACGCTGCAAGTATTAATAATATATGCATCGGCTACTTCACAAAACTCTACAATGCTATATCCTGCTGCCTTTAAGGCTTGTATCATGGCATCTGTTTCATATGAATTGACCTTGCACCCAAGGTTATGAAATGCTATTTTATACATTATGTTCTCCGTTCCAAAAAATATTCTTGACTTGACTTTTTCTTTATAAAAGGTTACTATAGGGCTAAGGTGATTCATAGAACACCTAGACCAAACATATTAGGGAGGTACTCACATGAAAACAGTACAGATTAGTTTAAACACAATTGACAAAGTTAAATCATTCGTTTACGATTTAGCGAAATTCGATGCAGATTTTGATTTAGTATCAGGAAGATACGTAATCGATGCAAAATCTATTATGGGTATCTTCAGCTTAGACTTATCAAAACCAATTGATTTGAATATTCACGCTGAAGATCAAATCGATGATATCTTAGCTACATTAAAAGACTATATCATCTAATTATCATAACCGCATCAAAAAGAATTCCTAGGAATTCTTTTTTTATGCTTATTTTACCCAAACCACTTCTTTTGTTTCAAGCGCAACACTTACTAACTCATCTATTTTTTCCGCTAAATTCTTTTCAGAATTCTTAATCTTTTCAATCAATGGTTTTGTAACTGGATGCTTTGCCACGAAAATCGTACAACAATCCTCAAATGGCAAAATAGAGGTCTCATAGGCATCAATCTTTTTAGAAATTGACACAATTTCTTGTTTATCAAATCCAATTAATGGACGATATACAGGCAAGGTACATACTTCATTTGTTGCTGCAAGACTTTGCATAGTTTGAGAAGCAACTTGTCCGATACTTTCTCCCGTAACCAACCCCAATGAATTATTATCTTCTGCAAGCTTTTGTGCAATTTTCATCATATAGCGACGCATAATAATGGTTAACTCTTCGTGTGGACATTTTTCATAAATATATAATTGAATATCCGTAAAGTTAATAATATTAATCGTAATTGGACCAGCATATTTTGCAATAATCTGTGCTAAATCAATCACCTTTTGTTTTGCTCTCTCACTAGTGTATGGAGGTGCATGAAAATAAGTAGCCTCTAATTTTACGCCACGCTTTGCAATCATATATCCAGCAACAGGACTATCGATGCCACCTGATAAAAGAAGCATGGCTTTTCCATTTGTGCCAATTGGCATTCCGCCAGGGCCTGGTATACTTAGGGAATATACATTTAGCACTTTCTCACGCAATTCGATATGAATAACAATTTCTGGATGATGTACATCCACTTTCACGCCTGGGAATTCATCAATAATCACTTCGCCAATTTTTGCGTTAATCTCCATAGAGGTAATCGGATAGTTTTTCACTGCCCTACGACAATCCACCTTAAATGTCTTGGTTGCCATATCGCTATGATGATTTGACACATATTCGACTACATATTTTTTTAGTTCCTCGAATTCAAGAATACTTGTTTGTGCAACTGGGCAAATTTGAACGATGCCAAATACACAACTTAAGGCATTGATCACATCGTCATATCTCGTTGCCAAGTCCGCTGTGACATATATGCGACCTGATTGTTTAACGACCTTATAGTCACCCTCAATTCTTCGAAGCGCAATATTAATTTGCTTAACTAAAGCGTCTTCAAATAAAAAGCGATTCTTTCCCTTCAATGCAATTTCCGCGTACTTTATCAAAAAAACTTGAAACATATTTTCTCCTATCTTTATGCACGACCTCATTTTTATTTTACTAGGCATTTTAAAAATTTATCGTCTAGTATATTTTCTTAGTTGTGTTGTTAATTGCAACAATTGCTCAATCGTAACATCAATTTCTTCTTTTGTTGTAAAACGGCTAAAACTAAAACGAAGTGTTGACTCGATCATTTCTTTTGGGAGCTTAATCGCTTGTAATGTTGCGCTAAGTCCTGGTTTATTCGTAGAACAAGCGGATCCAGACGAAACATAAATTCCTTTATCCTCTAAAGCATGCAATAACACTTCACTACGAATCCCAGAAAAACTAACACTCGCAATATGATCTGCACTTGTAGCAAGCAAACTATGACAAACACTTTCGGGTATTTTAGCGACTTCCTCTAGAAAGTACGTTTTTATTGCTTTTAAATGCAATGCTATTTTATCAAAGTCATCAAATATCGCCTTTGATGCTTCCCCTAGTCCTGCATTTCCTGGAACATTCTCTGTCCCTGGACGAATCCCGTTTTGTTGCCCGCCACCAACCATTAAAGGAATCAGACGAACGCCCTTTCGTATATAGATAGCACCAACACCTTTTGGGCCGTGTATTTTATGCGCACTAATTGTCAAGCAATCAATTTTTTGCCGATTCACCTTAATGTCTAAATGTCCGTAAGCTTGTACTGCATCGACAACAAATAAGATATCCTCTTTTCGTTTTTTGATTTGTTGACCAATTTCTTCAATCGGCGCAATTGCGCCAATTTCGTTGTTGACATACATAATGGCGACCATAATGGTATCTTCACAAATTGCCTCAACGACATCTTTTGGAGAAACAATGCCATTTTGATCAACTGGAATCGTTGTCACTCTAAATCCTTGTTCCTTTAGAACCTCCATTGCCGATGAAACCGCTGGGTGTTCGAATGGCGTCGTAATAATATGCATACCTTTTCTTCGGTAAGCAAGTGCCCCACCGATAATGGCTAAATTGTCCGACTCTGTTCCACCGCTTGTAAAATAGATTTCATTTGGCTGGGCATTTAGCGTATGCGCAATTTGTTTTTTCGCTTCTTTTATGTGATTCTCCGCCGTTATACCCTTCATATGCATGGAAGAAGGATTCCCATAACAGTGAGTATTCACCTCTTGCATTGTTGCCATAACTGGTTCAATCACTCTCGTTGTGGATGCATTATCCAAATATATTTCTTGAATTTGTTTCATTCTATTTCACTTTCTTTGCTACAAAGCTCACCCATTCGCCTTGATAGGTAGTTTCGACAATTTCAAACGATGGATTACTTTCTAGTTTTTCTCGAATAAATTCTTCTTTTGTATAAAGAATCCCTGAAGAAATAAAATAGCCACCGATTTTAATGTGATTAACGATTTCTTCTTGTAACAAGGCGATTACATCTGCCAATATATTGGCAACAGCTATATCATATTTTTCATAGCCAACGGCCTCTTGTATCTGTTTATCATCAATGATATTTCCGCAAATCACCTGATAGCTTTCCTCTGGCAAGTTATTGATCTCTCTATTTTCTTTTGTAGCTACAATGGCGTTCTCATCTAAATCCGTACCAATTACATTTTTCGCCCCAATCATCAACGCGCAAATACCTAAAATACCACTTCCACATCCTACATCAAGTACACAGTCTTCCTGTTTGATATATTTTTTTAGAGAACGCAAGCATAATTGAGTGGTTTCGTGTTGTCCCGTACCAAACGCCATCCCTGGATCAATTTGAATGATCGTTTCACCCGTAAAGTCGCTAGGTGTATCTTCCCATGTTGGTTTCACAAGAATATCATCTACCATAAATGGCTTGAAATATTGTTTCCAGTTATTAAGCCAATCCTTATCCTCAGTTTCTGTTTTCGTTAATTCGAGGCTTCCTAAATTGGAGACGAACATTTTTAGTTCATCCAAACCATCCTTAAGGCGTTTGAGTGTGCTTGGTATATCATATGTATCATCTAGATAAAAAGATACCTTTGCATCACCTATATCGGGGGCTAATTCTGGCAATATATCGATAAACATGCCTTTTGTATCTGCTTCGGTCAATGGTACGTTATCTTCTATTTCCATCCCCTCAATTCCAGCCTCTTCAAACACATCTGCTAGAAAATCAAGTGCTTCAGTTGTTGTTGCTAATGTAAATTTTGTGTACTTCATATTTTCCTCTTTATTCGCTAAAAGTAGACGAGCTCTTCTTCTGGCTCTTCTGTAATTTCTACATGGCTTGCATATAAAACAGGGCCTCTTCCGTCATAAGCTGCCATATGCTCATAAGCAACCTTGGCCGTTACTAACACCCATTGCCCTTGCTCTAATTTTGTGGCAAATTTGCTATTGCACAAAAATCCTACAAAAGAAATATCGTCTGCACAACAAGTCATCGCCATTCTACCTGGCACAAAATATTTTGATGGGAAATTTCGATCTTTAAGCACTTTGCCTTTAAATTGAACTGTTTTCCCTCGATAATCTTCTTCTTTTTCTAGTGCGTCTACATAAAAAATACCGAAATCTTCGTCTTCAATTTCGACAATATCAGCACTTAAATCATACGGTGGCTCATCGACTACTTCTGCAATTTCACCATTTCTTTTTTCAAAAATCAATATCGCCGATTTGTTAATCACCTTAATACTTCTTTTGTAAGTCGCTAAATCCGTATCCGCGTCGCAACGATTAAAAATAATCATATCCGAGTTTGAGACCATCTTCATAACAAGTGGCTTCATATTCGTCAAATACATACCAAACGTAGAGGCATCAATTAGTGTGATGATTTGCCCTAAAAACCAACCACTTGGTAGCTCTTGGTCCAATAAATCCTCTACATCCCACATGCCGTTAAATTCAATCATCACTCTTGATGGATTGTATTTTTTAACAAAGCCATCAAGCAACTCTTTTGTGAAGCTTTTTTCATCCTCAATAACTTCTATCGTCATATTAAATGCTTTTTTCTCTGCCTCACTGATTTCTTCAACACCTTCCTCGCATAATAAAAGCAAAGTATCGGTTCCATCATTAAAATATGGTTGTTCGGCTGTATATTTTACAAAGGCTGTCTTTCCTGCTTCTAAAAAGCCATTCACAAGATAAACGGGTATATTCATTTCATCCTTCACAATAACACCTTCCTTATGCTAACTCGAAAATTTGTTTTAATCCTTCTTCATCTAATTGTGTGCCAATCACACAAATACAACCCGTATAACTCGCACTACCTGTTCGTATTTCAAATTCGCCTGGTACTAAATCAAAATGAATCCATTCTCCATTTTCATCTTGTACAATTCCTTTTGCTCTTAGTATCATACCATAATCCTCTGTCTTTGATAAGACAGTGAGCACTTTTTTAAATGTTGCTTTTTCATATATATGAGGCGTTTCGACCGCCCAATTTGTAAATACGTCTTCCGCATGATGATGAGTATGCTCATGGTGATCGTGTCCACAGTCACAATGTTCATGATGGTCGTGCCCACAGTTATGATGATCATGATGATGATCATGATGATCGTGGTCGTGATGGTCATCTTCAATCAACTCACTTATTAAGCTTTTCCCTTGTTGAATCGCTGTATGGATTTGATTAGCTCCTAATTGCTCCCATGGCGTTGTAATAATTTTCGCTTTATGATTTTTTTCTTGAATCAATGCCACCGCATTTTCAACAGTATGTGCGGGAACATTTTGCGTTCTACTTAGGACAATTGTATTGGCATTTTCAATTTGATTATTGTAAAATTCGCCGAAGTTTTTCATATACATTTTGCACTTTTTTACATCCGACACCGTAACAAACGACTCCAATTCAATTGATTCATCATCAATACTCAAAACTGCGTTTATAACATCTGACAATTTCCCTACACCCGATGGTTCAATAATAATACGCTCAGGTGAAAATTGTTCTAATACTTCTTTTAATGATTTTTCAAAATCGCCAACTAAGGAACAGCAAATACAACCTGAATTCATTTCATTGATTTCGATTCCAGAATCCTTCAAGAACCCACCATCAATCCCAATTTCACCAAATTCATTCTCGATTAATACAATCTTTTCGCCCTTATATACCTCATCAATTAATTTCTTGATAAATGTTGTTTTCCCGGCGCCTAAAAAACCCGATATAATTGTGATTTTTGCCATATCAATAACCTTCTTTCTATTTGCTCTCTTCTAATGGAATCATAATCGTAAAGGTAGAACCCTCATCTATCTTAGAGTCTAGCTCAATTGCACCATTATAATAGTTTGCAATATGTTTTACAATAGATAATCCCAAACCTGTTCCACCGACATTTCTGTTACGACCTTTATCCACTCTAAAAAACCGCTCAAATATACGCTCTTTTAAGTTTTGTGGAATTCCAATCCCTGTATCACTGATGGTAATTATCATCTTTCCATCGTTCTTTTCAATTGTTGCTATCACCGTTCCATTTTGTTTATTATATTTTATCGCATTATTCATCAAATTGACAATCATCTCTCGTATATGATTTGGATCGGCAAACATGGAAATTTCATCGCATTTTTGAATAATCTCAACATTCATTTTTTTTGCAAGTGGTTTAAGTGATCGAATAATCTCTTCAAAAATCGGTTTCACTTCCAATGTAATTTTCGATGCCTCAATCGACTTTTCACCCGATTCTAAACGGCTGATTTCCAAAATATCATTGATTAAGTGCGTCATTCGATCTGCTTCTACAATAATTCGTTGCATAAATTCTTTTTTTTGCTCTTCATCTTGAACAAAGTTATGCTGTATAAGCTCTGCGTAACCTCTAATCGATGTAATTGGTGTTTTGAGCTCATGCGATACATTGCTAAAGAACTCCTGTCTTATCATTTTTTGTTTATTAATTTCCGCGAGATACTCATCCATACGTTTCGCCATTTTTGTCGTCGTTTGGGCGATAACATCCATCTCCTGATAAGGATATTCAGAAAAATGAACCGCTGGTTTTTTAAAATCCAATTCGTCCATCTGTTTTGTAATTTCCGTAATAGGCTTTGTAATAGATTTTGCTAGTTCCACACTAATTCTATACACAAATAATAATGATGATAGGATACCTATCATCATTCCCATCATCAACGGCGTTAAAATATCTTCTACATTTTTCCCTAACAACAGCGTAAATGCGATATACAAAACAATCGTATTAATCGCAATTGAAAGAATAGATATGGCAATCAAATTATAGCGTATTGATTTTGCCATATTTTTTTTCTTATTGTTGGACATACCGATAACCTACTCCTCGAACTGTAACAACATTTGCCGATTCTTTTTCGCCCAATTTGTGTCGCAATGTTCTAATATGAATATCTAGTGTTCTTGTTTCACCTTCAAATCCATATCCCCATATGCTATCGAGCAATTCATCGCGTTTGACAACACGATCCTTATTTTTAAATAAATAATTGAGCAATTCAAATTCTTTAAACGTTAGCAAAATGCTTGTTCCTTCAACTTGAACCTCTCGTGTTTTTTCATTAATACGTAATCCTTGCTTTTCTTGCTCATTTGGTTTTATCCTTCGTAGTAGCGAACGAATTCTTGCAGCGAGCTCTAACATACTAAATGGCTTCACTAAGTAATCATCTGCTCCACTATCAAGGCCAGTGATTTTGTCATATTCACTACCCTTTGCCGTTAGCATCAAAATCGGTGCTTCTTTGCAAATTTCATGGCGTCGAATTTCTCTAATGAAATCAATCCCACTCATTTGTGGCAACATCCAGTCTACGATAAATAAATCTGGTTGCTCTTTTTTTAGATGAATCAACGCTTCTTCGGCTGTGCAAAAACCAACGGTTTGGTATCCAAAACCCTTTAAAGCAATTTCGATAATGTCTCTAATACTATTTTCGTCTTCTATGATAAATATATTCTGCATTTTCTCCCCCCGGATTTACAATGTAGACTTCCAAGAAAAGCCTAGGTAATTTTAACACTCTTTAGTTAAAACTAACTAGGCCACTGACTATTTATTTCATTTTGCATTTGTTGCACGAAACAGATTATCTTTCTGTGTATTTGTCAACCATATCATCAACAGGACCAATTTTAAAGGATTGTCCTTTTAGAGCAAGTAGTGCCAATACAAGAAATGTAATGGTTCTAACAACTTCAATTGCTGAATTAATAATACCATCTAGGTTAAATGGCCATTTTAAACGGAATGTTGAATTCGTTGCTTCAATAATTTCATTCACAAATGTGAAAATATCTGAAACCATTCCCACTAGATTTGATGCTAGGTAAAATACTAATAATAATGCGATCGCTTTTACAATTGATTTACGTAAAAACGCATTGCTCTCTGTTGCGAATAAATATGTCGCTGCTGCCAACACAATCACTAATCCTTCAACATTTGTCCCCATCAATGCCATCATGAAAAACAATGATGCTATCAAACACACACTTACGCCAAACTTTGTTTTATCCATCTTTAACTCCTTTATAATAATGTTTATTTTTACTTTTTAAGTATACCTAATTTAATCAAAAAGGTCAACTATAATATTTGTTTTTGTCTAATTATTTCTTCTAACATTGACTCATATTTTATTAGTTTCTCTTTTTCTTCTTCTATTTTCGCAGCTGGTGCCTTTGAAACGAACTTCTCATTTGCTAACATTCCTTTTGCACGATTAATTTCTCCAAGCAAACGAACTTCCTCTTTTCCTAATCGCTCTTTTTCTTTTTCAATGTCAACCATTTGTGCAAGAGGAATATAAATAACAGCACGCGAAATAACGGCCGAAACAGAAGCTTCTTGTGTTTTGATTGACTCATCACCAATAAACACTTCTGTTGCATTACCAAGTGTCGCAAAGAAATTTGTGTTTGCTCTAAAAATCGCTTGTATTTCCTCGTCTGCCACTACATATAGCGATACTTTTTTGCTCGGCGGAACATTCATCGATGTTCTTACGGCTCTTATCTCCCTTACCGCTTCCTTTATCAATTCAACCGCCGCTTCTTCTTTTGCAAAATTCCATTCTTCGTTATAAATTGGCCACTCTGAAATCATAATCGATTTTGCATCCTCATGAAGGTTTGAGTAAATTTCCTCTGTGACAAATGGCATATATGGATGTAGCATTTTTAATGCGTTTGATAATACATTGACTAATGTATAAAGCGCTGCTGCTTGTGTAGGTCCTTCATTCCAAAGACGAGGTTTCACCATTTCAATGTACCAATCGCAAAATTCTTCCCAAATGAAATTATACAATTTATCAAGTGCTACACCTAATTCATACTTTTCTAAATTTTCGGTAATGTCTTTTGTAATCGTATTTAACTTTGACAAAATCCATTTATCCGCCATTGTCAAATCACTTATTGAAATTGTTGAGAAATCTGCTTTGTCAATATTCATCATTATAAAGCGTGATGCATTCCAAACCTTATTGGCAAAGTTACGACTTGACTCTACACGCTCCCAATAAAAACGCATATCGTTTCCTGGTGAATTTCCTGTTACGAGTGTCATACGAAGTGCATCCGCACCATACTTTTCGATAACCTCTAATGGATCGATTCCATTTCCTAATGACTTGCTCATTTTACGTCCTTGTGAATCACGCACAAGTCCATGAATTAAGCAGGTGTGGAATGGCAACTTTCCTGTTTGCTCGATTCCTGAAAACACCATGCGAATTACCCAGAAGAAAATAATATCATATCCTGTAACCAGTACATCCGTTGGATAAAAATAATCATAATATTCTGTGTCATTTGGCCATCCAAGCGTTGAGAATGGCCATAGCGCCGATGAAAACCAAGTATCTAATGTATCTTCATCTTGGTGCAAATGTGTACCACCGCATTTTAGACATACGCTTGGTGCCGTTTTTTGAATCGTTATTTCTTGGCAATCCTCACAATAATACGCTGGGATACGGTGTCCCCACCAAAGTTGTCTTGAAATACACCAATCGCGAATATTTTCAAGCCAATTCAAATAGGTTTTTTCAAAACGCTCAGGAACAATTTTTAATTCCTTTGATTTTACTGCTTCAATTGCTGGCTTTGCCATTTCCGACATTTTCACAAACCATTGTGGCTTAATCATCGGCTCAACGGTTGCGTTACAACGATCATGTGTTCCAACATTGTGGCTATGAGGTATTTGCTTCACAAATAGACCTAATTCTTTTAGATCGTTTAAAATATTTTCTCTCGCCTCATAACGACTTTGTCCTGTATATTTACCGCCATTTTGATTAATGGTGGCGTCATCATTTAATATATTTATTTCGTCTAGATTATGTCTCTTTCCTACTTCAAAATCATTTGGATCATGTGCTGGCGTTATTTTTACACAGCCAGTTCCAAACGCTGGATCAACATAATAATCAGAAATAATCGGAATTTCTTTATTGACTAATGGGAGAAGCAGCATTTTCCCAATTAAATCTTTGTATCGCTCATCCTCTGGATTGACTGCAACTGCCACGTCACCAAGCATTGTTTCTGGTCGTGTTGTGGCAATTTCAAGGTATTGATTGGTTCCAACAATCGGATAATTAATATGATAAAAAAAGCCCTCTTGTTCTTCGTGAATTACTTCGGCATCCGAAATAGATGTTTTACAAATTGGGCACCAATTGATAATGCGTGAGCCTTTATAAATGTAGCCCTTCTCGTAAAGCTTACAAAAAACTTCCATCACAGCTTCTGAGCAGCCCTCATCCATGGTAAAACGTTCTCTTTCCCAATCAGCCGATGAACCTAATTTTTTCAATTGATTGACAATGCGTCCGCCATATTCATCTTTCCATTGATACGCAACTTTAAGAAACTCTTCGCGTCCAAGATCCTTTTTCTCAATTCCTTCGCTTTTTAATTTCTCAATAATTTTTACTTCTGTTGCAATAGCAGCATGGTCTGTTCCTGGTTGCCACAAGGTATTAAATCCTTGCATTCTCTTGAAACGAATCAAAATATCTTGCATCGTATTGTCAAGTGCATGTCCCATGTGAAGCTGACCAGTTATATTTGGTGGCGGCATAACAATCGTAAATGGCTTTTTGCGTTGATCAGGCTTTGCATGAAAATATCCCGCTTCATTCCACGATGTGTACAATCTCTCCTCAATACTTTTCGGATCATAATTTTTTTCTAATTCTTTCATATTTCCTCCTATTATCTTACATAAAAAAGCCCTTTGCATATACTAACTATACACAAAGGGCGAATTAACGCGGTACCACCTTACTTTATCACTCAATCGTCTTTAACGCAACGACACGGAAATTTCTATTATGCTTACGCATCTTTTTGAAAACTTCAGCTCCAAAGCTACCTTCCGTATCGTCCTTTTAGTCAACTCTCAGCACCGTCAACCTCTCTGTCAAAGTCGTCTTACGTACTCCTCTTTTTCAACGCTATATAGGTATCATACAGACCATCATTCCTCTTGTCAAGACAAACTATTCACGAAAAGCCTTTTTTAAAGCGCCTATATAACGAGTAATTTCCGCTTTTTTTCGAATAGAGTCTTTTGTAAACATAGCCATTGTTTCATCACTTTTTACTTTCATAATTTCTTGCTCTTTTACTTCTTCAAATTCCGTTTTCCACAAATCAGCTTTTTCAAAATCGATTTTTGAAGAAATACTCATTGGCAATTGTATCCCTCTAAGCTCTAGCAAGAAATAGGCCTGTTTTAGCACCTCATCATTTTCTTTTATATCGTTTGATTTATTTAAATTCTGCATCGCTTCTTCATATAAACCCATTTTAATATATACCAAAGCTAGATGTTGATACATGTTTGCCATCAATTCTTCGGAAATTGTCGCATCATCCTTGCGTTTTGCAAGGGAATCGTAGCTTTTTAAGGCACTTTGATAACGACCTTGTGTATAATAATAATCGCCCTGTGCTAACAAACGTTTGCCAACGCTCATTTTTTGAACTGCCTCAAATTGCTTGCGAAACTCCTTTATCTCTTGCTCAGAATAATAATGAAATTCTCTTAGCAAATAAACGAGCTTTGTACTAAATAACTCTCTATCTTCGATAAGCCTTGCAATACGATTTGCACTTTCTGGCATCTTTAATTCGTCTCGAATAAACTCAACTAGTGAATCATTGATAAAAGTAGGACTAATAATATATATATTCTGACAAATGTAATAACAAAGTTCTTCGCTAGAATAAATTGAAACGCCCATTTCTTCAATATAATATGGATGCTTTGCTAGTGCACCATTGCATAATAAGTATCCCATTTCGCATCCTCCTAACCGTTTAATTTAAGTTCTCTCATAATGGTAATGCCCGATGAAGGAAACATAGAGCCAAATCCCAAATCCTTGATTTCCAATCGCAATACATCTTCATTTTCAAATATCATTTTTAGCGATACACGCGTTGTCTTGTTAGGACGTGGTGGAAATTGATCAAATGGTATACGAATCATTTTTCCTTTTTTCTGTCCAATTGGCGTAACCTCTAATGTAAGCGCATCCTCTCCATCAATGATAAAATCAAGTGTTGTTTGTGCCGAATACCAATTATCGCCCGCTTTTACTAGCGTTATTTTTTGAGGAACCGCCTTTGCGATGACTTCCATTGAAATCGTACTTCCAATTCGTCCCTCACAAACACAAATATATGGGTAGGCACTTCGTGAACGTGTTCGATCTACCGCTAGCAATGCCGCACCTTTTACAAATAGTAATGGCTCATAATATACTTTTCTTCGATTGCAAATGTATTTTAGGAAACGCCCATCCCATTCACTAACATTTTCAAAGCCCTTTCCACTTAAACAAACCGAAGAAACAATTTTCTTTTCCAATAAACGATTTGCACAACCGAACATAATCGAGTCTGCCATTCGTTTTCCAGACGGTTCTTCTAATATACGTAAATTAAAATTATCTTCTAATTTTTCTTTTGTCACTTGGCAAATTTGCGGATTCATTCCTCTGGAGATTTTACACTCATAATACATCATACTATCATCTGATAAATCAAATAGTGTTGCTGTATTTGCGTAAACTTCTGGCTTTTGGCTTAATAAGTAGAACATAAAGCTTTCTGTATGGCTAATAATTCGAACATTATTGCTCTTGATTTTCATATTTTCCATGCATTGCATAATCGCATCCATAATAGGAATGTCTAATTTGCGCAATGTAAAAACAATTTGCTCAATATAATCTTCTTCATTTTGTAATTGAAGAATCTTTTCTAACGCATATTGGACATACAAAACAAGCAACTCATCTGCTCTATAGCACACGCCTTCTAATGTTGAGGTACCTTCTTGACTAACTAATCGCAATAGTTTGTCAACAATAATTCCCGTATTTGATAATGCGCTCTCTAGCGCATCTTGTCCGATTTTCCACTGATCAATGCCCCTGCATTTGCAAATCGCGGTTGGCATCATCAAATTATGGTTCGTATCATCATAGAAAATATCTTCTAGGCGATTTGCTTCGTGATTCACAACGCATATATGGCTATATACATCACACAAATCAAATCCTACTAATAATCCTGCCATCTTCCCTCCTAATCATCACTCGCAAACTACACCAATGTAAATAATGCTTCTTTTAATCGTTGTTCTAGCTCATAATTATAAATTTCTTCTTCTAGCCCATTCGTATTTTTTTGATATGCCATCGCACAAATTTTATTAATACTATCAAATGTGCTGTTTTTCACAACGAATGTTTCTTCTCCAGTAATCATTTTTATTTCATCATCGACAATGTGTGTTGTATGATTCTTATGCTCGACAATTTGATACTCAAGCGTTTCATCGGCAAATAAAATCAAATGCGCTACATATACACCTCGATACATTTGTGTCATCTTTAATTCGCTCCATTCGTTTTCGCCCAATATGCGCTTTTTAAGATAGACACTTTGTGCATCTAATGAACGATGCTCAATTAATAGATTCCCGTTTAATTGTATTGGAACATCAACTTTTTGCCACAACTTTTGGTAGAATCCAAAATAATAACCACTATGGCATAACCTCGCCAAAATTTGCTCGCACGTTTTTAGCTGCGTATAGTTCAAGTCATGTTTTCTTGTGTAATGGTATAGCAATGCAATATTGCAAATATCAATTGATGTAAAATTCGGATTCTCTTCTTCAAGACGAACCTCAATATAATTTAGGCAGGAGTCATCTACACCTTTTTCTAAAACAAAATAACGATAGGATTGTAGCACATAATATGCACATTCAACACTTTCCTTAACGCGTTCTTTTTCTTTATAAGAGGCGAATACTTGATCCATATTTTCAAAATCGTTTGTAAAAATCATTTGTGCCAATAATCGTTCTAGGAAATCATACGTTGGAATTTCTCTGTTTTGAATTTGTAAGAACAATTCGTACATTTGGCGTGTTGGACCATTATAAAAATGGCATAAGTATGCTAATGTTTCATCTGTATAATAACCTTTTTGGAATAACTGCAAGGACATATCTAGCGTAAATGCTGACACCATTTTTCCAGTAGCTATCACACGGGAATGGATTACTTCAAGCAACCGCTCTGGTGCCAGAAGTGCGGTATCCTCATCTCTTAATCTCTCATACGCCTCGGTTAAATGCTTTTGTCCAATCATTGTTTCCAATGCTTTAATTCTTTCGGCTTCATTTAATTTATCCATATCAAGTGCAAACAAAAACGAATCCGCTTTTTCCTCAGACAAATTATGATAATAATAATCAATCACGTGTGCATTTATGCGATTTTTAAGTACATCATGGATTTCAGCGCATTGAATAGCTTGGAGGGCAACGGACAATTCCAGCGCCGTTTCAATTGGTTTTTCTAATAGCTCAATCGCTCTATTAAGCAAAATTGCTGTATGGTTTGGATAGATTTCTTCACAACGCTTCAAGAGCTCTGGATTGTCAAATAGTTTCGTTTTTTCATAAGCGATGTCATAATAACGATTGCCCAAGTTATCCTCAAACAGTAAAATCGCATGTTCTGTGTAAATAGGAGCGCATACACAGTTTTTCTCAAAATAATAACTATCCTCAAAAATAAGTTCTGGGCTTCTAATAATAACTTTCGTAATATATTCATTGTGAATCGTAATCTTGTATGAAGTCAATAAATTTGGCAATACCTTTGCCAAGCGCTCATCCACTAATTCATCACAAATCATATGCTCATAAATCGGAATTAAATGCTGACTAATGCGACTTTTTAAAAGCATTTCTATCGCATATGTTTCCATCTGTGATTCATATTCTGCAAATATTGAAGAGTCTTCTCCGTAAAACATAAAAATATTTTCATATAGTAGTTCTTTAATTTGCGAATTCACTTCATCAGACAATAGAAAATACATTAAAATTTCTTGTGGTATTTGGATTGGTGCTTCGATAGGGAAAGAGTGCATATAGTATTCATTTAATCCTATCATTTTTATATGGTTTTCGACTCCAAGTGCATACCAACGAAAATATTCATTGCCCTTTTTATTTTTGCGAATACAAAACCCGCAAATTGCTTCTAGCAAGCTAATAAATTTGAACTTTTCAAATAGCTTGGTTAAAATTCGATACGCCAACAAATCATTGGATGATGTGTGAAATCCAAGTGTTGCAATATGCTCTGCCAATTGCTCTGTAATCATATCGTTTTGCGTCGCAAAATAAATCACACGCACTTCAAATTCATCTAATAAACGAAGTAGTGTTGGCTCCTTGATAAAGCAATCAATTGCTTCTAAGTAAAGCAATGGACTTCTGCATTTGTTTTTATATAATTCCTTTAAGCTCACTAAAATCAAGCTATAGTTATTGGATGTTGTCTTTTTTGCTTGAAAAATCGTATCAATACCTTCTTGCTCTTGGTTCGCATCTAAAAACATCTCTTGATTCATCGGTTGTGCATTTTGTATGCTTTTTGAAATATGCAAATAAAGAAGCATAAAATATGGATTTTTATCCTGCTCCGTATAATACTTATATATCAATTTCCCTGCTGTAATCATTTGTTCTTCTGAACAGTTGAATTTCGCTCGCAAAAATAGATAGAAGCAGTAACCCAACGTATATTGCATTCGCTCTTGCATAATCACTTCACGAACTTCATCAATCAAGCACTCCGCTTCAGGAAGAGCGCCCTTTTCGATATAGGCATAAATCAAAAATAATTTATTCGTCCAATGTGGACTAATCGCAATTAAATCACGCACATATTTTTCAAACTCGTTAAGCTTGCTATCTCGATTGATTGATTTTTCCTTTGCCTTATGGCGTTTTGGTTTTGTCTGTGCCACGGCAGGCTGCGTTTTGTATTGAATAAATGCACGAATCAACTGTGAAAATGTTTTTTTGTAAATAAGCTCTTCACTAAGAATAACTTCTTGCCGAATGGATTGTACAATCGATACATCGTATTGCAATGTATATTTTGCATTTGAAAAAGTGATAATGCCTTCGTTTTCTTCTTTTAGTAATTGTTGAGGATGAATGCCATATGAAAATTCAATGCTACCATCAACAACATCCAATGCCGTTATTTTTGTTTTAGGAAGGCGGATCCAAGGTACGTTGGTTGATACATTTAATGCATCATACCCCCAACCTATTGCATTTAATATTAGCGTAAATTTGCTATTTTCCTCAATGTCAACAAAGCTCGTGCTATCGTTTTGCAATTCAAAATAAAATGCCTCTTTTGCTCCCTTTGCTAAGAGGAATTCTTCTAATCTTCGTTTTTCATTTCGGTTAAATTTTAACGTGTTGTATAAAATAATGTTTTCTAGTTCTTTCATAAATGGCAATGCCATAAATGCTTTTGAGCAATATAATTTTAATGCACTTTCATAATTTTCTTTTGCGTATAATGCAAAATCATCAATAGAAACAATTGAATAATCTGCATCTCCATACGCAATTTCCTTCACCATGAATTTATATGGAATTGTAAAATTCCCCGCATTACTCGCCAATGTAAACTCGCCTTCGATAATTGCATTTTCGTGTAATCCTTGTACGGATACTTCGTAGGATATATGACCCTTTCGTCCATAAAAAACAGAGCTCGCTAATTTTACACGTAAATTCGATGAGTAGATCACCGCTTTTAGTGGAATATCATTCTCGCTAATCACATATACATCACCTCTAAACGTACAATTCCATGCTGTATGTGCCACGATTGATTCTGGCTGTATTTTTACTATTGGTGCTTTATATTCAACATTTCCTAATGCCAATTCTCGAATTCGCTCTTTCACAATTACCTCCCCTAGCGTTACGTACTATTTCACTACTTATTATCCTAATACAAATCGAATAAAATTTCAATGCTTTCTAGTTAGTTACATCCTCTCCATTTCGATGTTTCATCAGCTTTTTAATGTCTTTTTCGTAACCTTCATCGGAAGGGGCATAAAACACTTTATCTTCTAATCCATCTGGCAAATATTGCTGCTTTACGTAATGTCCTTCGTAGTCATGTGCGTATTTGTAACCTACCGAATGTCCTAACTTTGTTGCACCATCATAATGTCCATCACGAAGATGTGCTGGCACTGGTGGCGTAATTGTGTGTTTCACTTCCTGCATTGCCGAAAAAATCGCTTCGCAAGAAGCATTGCTCTTTGGTGCCGTTGCAATATAATTGACAGCTTGCGCTAAAATAATTTGAGCTTCTGGCATACCAATTCTTTCGACTGCTTGACAACATGCCGTCGCCACAACAATCGCCATCGGGTCAGCTAATCCCACATCCTCACTTGCACAAATCATAATGCGTCTTGCAATAAACTTAATATCTTCGCCTGCATAAAGCATCTTCGCTAAATAATAGGTCGCTGCATTGGCGTCTGAACCACGCATGCTTTTTATGAACGCACTAATCGTATCGTAGTGATTATCGCTATTTTTATCATATTTTACGGCTCTTTTTTGTATGCATTCTTCCACCACTGGCAAAGTAATATGAATCACGCCATCTGCACTTCGCTCGGTTGTTAAAATACCTAATTCAATCGCATTTAAGGCGATACGCGCATCACCGTTTGCTAAGTCGCCTAGAAAATTCAATGCCTCCTGATCAATGGTCGCTTGGTAGCTTCCCATCCCTTTTTCTTTGTCATACACTGCTCTTTTTACAAGCTCCTTAATTGCCTCTTTTGATAATGCCTCTAACTCAAAAATCATGGAGCGAGAAATCAATGCGCGATTCACTTCAAAATAAGGATTCTCTGTTGTCGCACCAATTAAAATCAATGTACCGTCTTCTACAAATGGCAATAAATAATCCTGCTGTCCTTTATTAAACCGATGAATCTCATCCACAAATAAAATCGTGCGTTTTTGATACATCGCATATGTTTTTTTTGCTTCCTCAGTCACCGCTTCCATATCTTTTTTTCCTGCGACTGTCGCATTTAACTGTTTGAAATTCGCTTTTGTTGTATTGGCTATCACCTTTGCTAAGGTCGTCTTTCCTGTTCCAGGTGGTCCATAAAAAATAACAGAATTTAATTTGTCCGCCTTAATAGCGCGCGATAATAATTTATTCGCACCTAATATATGTTCTTGACCGACCACTTCCTCCAATGTCGTAGGACGCATTCTAGAAGCAAGTGGGGATTCTTTTTTTTGTCCGTGTTCCTTCATATAATCAAATAAATCCATAGCCTTCTCTTTCCACATATTTCTTAATCAAGTATAACACATTTTTCTTTCTTATCAAGTGAATACTCACTAATCCGCTTCACTAGCGCAATACATTTGGCTGCACTTTTTTTCAATGCGATAACACATTTTGAAGTAGCACTCGCTATTTTTTTATAAGAGATCAAATGACACTATACAACTTATTTTTCATTTGCTATACTTAGAAAATCACAGATATAAAGGAGCCCACGCTATGTCTTTTGAAACAGCGAAAAATCACCTAGCTACATTAGGCCTATCACACAAAATAACCGTTTTCGATACATCGAGTGCAACCGTTTCTTTGGCAGCAAAAGCCGCTGGTTGCGAAGAAGCGCGCATTGCTAAATCGCTTACATTTGATGTTGGCGGTGAAACCTATTTAGTTGTTGTTGCAGGTGATATGAAAGTCAACAATGGGAAATTCAAGCGTCAATTTGCCCACAAAGCTACTTTTTTGACCGCTGATTCTTTAGAAGAACGTATCGGGCACAGCGTTGGTGGTGTCTGCCCTTTTGCCATTCATAACTCGGTAAACGTCTATTTAGATATATCTCTAAAACGATTTGATGAAGTATTGCCCGCTTGTGGAAGTGTGAACAGTTGTGTACGCCTTACGATTAGCGAATTAGAACAAGCTTCAGGGTATATTGATTGGGTAGATATTTGTTTACCTATCACTAGCCAAGCATAACCTAGCAAAATTACATGTCTTATCTAACAAATTAAAAAGAGTCCTTATCTATCAACGATAAGGACTCTTACTTTTTATCCATATAATTTTTCTTTTAATCGATCTGAGCAACGAATGACACCAGCCACATTAAACTTTGTAACTGTTCTTTCTAACAAATCATACGTGATATCATCGTCTAGCACCAAAATGCCTACGGCCTTTAACTCCACCTTTTCCTTGCGAGCGAAATGCTCCTCAAGCTCTAAACGCGTCACACGACGAATACCGACATAATAATCTTTTTTAACTACAATTTGATTAATCTCGTAATCATATTGCTTAATTTGATTTCTAATGGCTGTCTTAATAAAATCCGTACGGTTTGAATAAAATCCTTCATTCACCAATAAATCAATGTTGCCTAAGTCCACTGCATTGATATTGATCGTCATTTTCTCTGTCGTTACCATAATTAAACCTATCCTTTTCTGAAATTACTCTTAATCGATGCATTTGATTGTATAATACATTCCATATGGATGGTTTGTCAAGTGTTTTTCATAAACTACATTGTCTTTTCACTACCTTTTATCTCGCAAATCACTTGCTTTGCAAAAACTTCATCGTTGTATTCGTATTTTATACCGCCTTCGTCTTGGAAATTCTCATGCCCGATTCCCAAAATGGTAATCAAATCGCCCTCTTGTACATTTGAAAGAGCATAGCGAATCGCGTCCTTTCGATTAGGAATAATCGTATATACACCCTCCGTTCGATGCATTCCTTCTAATATACTTTTACAAATATTTTCAAAGCTTTCTAATCGATTATGTCCTGCCGTAATAATGCTAAAATCAGCATAACGCCCACTTGCCTCGCCCATTTCGATGCGACGGTTAATATCACGCCCTCCATCTGCACCAAAAATGCAAACAATTCGCTTTGGTTTGTACTTTCGAAGAGCTTTTAGATGGTTTCTTGTACTATAACCATTATGGGCAAAATCAACGCATACTGTAAAATGATCATCACGATAAATAATATCGAATCGGCCTTTTATATGCAAATGCAATAGTGCTTCATTGATATCCTCATAGGAAATATTCATTTCCCTAGCCACACAAATTGCTGCTAGTGCATTATACACGTTAATCTTTGCTGGCATATTGATGGCAACATCCGCCATGCGTGTCTTATTTTTTTCATTTACGCTAAAGCGGATTAGTGGTAGATTATCGGCAAAATCATCATGCAAACTAATCGCCTGATAATCACTGTCCTTTTCACACGAAAACGTCAAGGTCTGCCCTCCACACAGATGGGATATTATCGAATCTGCGTGCTCATCATCTTTATTAATACAGGCACATCTAGCTTGTTGCAACAATATCTCCTTGCATGCTAAATAATGATTAAAATCTCTATGTTCTGTTGGCCCGATATGGTCTCCTGGCGATATATTTGTAAAAATACCATAATCAAAATCCACACCTGCGACACGACTCTGCATAAGTCCCTGTGATGAACATTCAATAATTACCACATCGCAACCACTTTGCTTCATTAAATATAAATATTTTTGAATATCTTCACTATCTGGTGTTGAATTATTTAATTCAATAAGCTTGTTGTCATACATAGCGCCATTGCTGCCAATTGTACCAGGCTTATATCCTGCTTTTTCAAAAATCGCCGACAACATATGTGTAACTGTCGTTTTTCCTTTTGAACCTGTCACGCCAATTACTCGCATTTGCTTTGATGGTTCATCATAATATTTTGATAATAAAACGGCTTTGGCATAGCGTGTATCTTCTACGGCAATTATAAGTGTTTTTTCTTGCTTTGTCATTGGCAGCGTGACCAAATGAAGCATTGCTCGCTCTATAATAATAATCGCTGCATCTTGCTTAAGGATTTCCGCAATGTGCATATGCGCATCAAATTTCGCTCCCTTGATGCACACAAACACACACTCATTTGTGACTTTTCGATGATCAAATACAATCTCGCTGCCCTCTTTTAATAGCCTATTTTCATCACCCGCTATGATTTCATAATCCAGATTTTCTAAATACGATTTAACTGTCATATAAGCTCCATCTAGTTTCTTTTACTATCGATTTCGTCTTTGATTTGTTCAATAAATGCTTCTAAGGTTTTTTGTCCTTCATCCGCATTTCGACGGCTACGAACCGATACCATTTGCTCTTCTTCTTCTTTTTGTCCTACAACAAGCATATATGGTACTTTGCCTAGTTGTGCTTCACGAATCTTAAATCCAACTTTTTCAGAGCGATTATCTGTTGACACGCGAATACCCGCTTCTTTAAGTTTGTCCTCGATTTGTTTTGCATAAGGAATAAATTTATCTGAGATTGGCAAAATACGCACTTGCTCAGGTGAAAGCCACGTTGGGAATGCACCTGCAAAATGCTCAATTAAAATACCGATAAAACGTTCAACCGAACCGAATACAACGCGATGAATCATAATTGGTCTATGCTTTTCTCCGTCTTTTCCTGTGTAATGAATGTCAAAGCGTTGAGGCATTTGGAAATCCAATTGAATTGTTCCACATTGCCATGTACGACCTAAACAATCTTCTAAATGGAAATCGATTTTAGGACCATAAAATGCGCCATCGCCTTCATTGATAACATATGGACGGCCAATGGATTCCAATGCGGCAATTAGAGAATTTGTTGCCACTTCCCAATCTTCATCGCTTCCCATACTATCTTCTGGGCGAGTTGACAATTCAATATGATATTGGAACCCAAATAATGAATACACTTCATCAATTAATTTTGCAACACCAATAATTTCATCCTTAATTTGCTCCTCCTGCATGAAAATATGCGCATCATCTTGTGTAAAGCAACGAACACGCATCAAGCCATGTAGCGCACCAGACTTTTCATGACGATGAACTAGTCCTAACTCTCCCATACGAATTGGCAAATCACGATAAGAATGATTTTGCGAACGATAGACCATCAAACCGCCTGGACAGTTCATTGGTTTTATCGCAAAGTCTTCTCCATCAATATTGGTAATATAAATATTGTCCTTATAATGATCCCAGTGTCCTGATGTTTCCCATAAAGTACGGCTTAACATCATCGGTGATGAAATTTCAACATAATCTGCCTTTGTATGAAGATCTCTCCAATATTCAAGCAATGTATTTTTAAGAATCATTCCTTTTGGTAAGAAGAATGGAAATCCTGGTCCTTCATCTACCATTGTAAATAGCTCTAATTCCTTGCCTAGTTTTCTATGGTCACGTTTTTTCGCTTCTTCAATTTTTTCTAAATATTCTGCGAGCTCTGCTTTTTTGCCAAATGCTGTACCATAAATTCGATATAGCATTTTATTTTTCTCACTACCTCTCCAATAAGCTCCCGAAGAAGCTGTTAGCTTGAATGCCACAATATTTTTTGTAGACATCAAATGAGGTCCTGCACACAAATCGACAAAATCGCCTTGTGAATAGAAACTAATTTCTGCATCCTCAGGCAAGTCTTCTATTAATTCAACTTTATATGGCTCGTCCTTTTCCTTCATAAAAGCAATTGCTTCTGCTCTTGGCAAAGTAAAACGCTCAAGCTTCTCTCCGCGCTTAATGATTTTCTTCATCTCTGCTTCGATTTCTTCCAAATCTTCTGTCGAAAATGACTCAATATCAAAATCATAATAAAAGCCATTTTCAATCGATGGGCCAATCGCTAATTTAACATTTGGGTACAAATTTTTAACAGCCTCTGCCATCACATGTGCTGTTGTATGACGATATGCTGATAATCCAACTGGATCATTGGTTGTTGCAATACTTAATTCACAATCTTTATCGATGATGGTACGCAAATCCACCGTCTCACCATCTACAATCCCTGCACATGCAGCTCTACCTAATCCCGCACTAATGTCACAAGCTATTTCATATACGGACATTGGCCTATCATACTCTCTTACTGATTGATCTTTTAATGTAATTTTCATCTTTCATCCTCCTAGATTTAAAAAATCCTAATCATACACAAACAAAGCTTGTGCATGATCAGGACGTAATTTACGCGGTTCCACCCGATTTTGTTAATGAATCATTAACCTCTCAAACGTGATAACGGTACGACCGGACTTCATTAAAGTCACTCCGAGCTGGTTTTCACACAACTAAGTCCGTAAAAGCTCTCAGCAATTGCCCTTACTCTCTGTATCCCGCGATTGCGCTACTTGTCTCATCAACATTTTATCGATATAAAATTATTATATCACGAGTTTTTTGTTTTGCAAGCAAATAATACTCTTACTGTGACACGGTTAATAAAAATAAACTATTGCAAATGTGTGGATGATTCGTTATACTTAAAGAAAAAAGGGAGAATCTAAAATGAGCGAAAATACAACGGATATCATCTGGAAAGACAGAAAGCATCATATGTGGTTTCCACTTAGTTTTACAAAATATGAAATCAAAAAGGATCGGCTTTATTCTCAAACAGGCTTTTTCAAAACGGTTTCAGAAGAGCTTTTATTGTACAAGATTGTGGATATTTCATTGACTAGAACATTGCTTCAAAAGATTTTTGGAACAGGGACGATTTGCATCACTGCAAAGATTGATAAACACGACCACCTGCATTTGGAGAATATTAAAAACTCCACCAAAGTAAAAGAACTTCTTAGCGATGTAATTGAAGAAGTACGCGATCGAAAGAAGGTAACTGGAAAAGAATTTTACGGCTCTGCTCTAGATGGCGATTTTGAGATGGATTAAGATAAAAGGTTCGATACCCATTATGGATATCGAACCTTTTTACTTGTTAGAATTTCATTTCTACATCACTGCGTTTTGCTTCCTCTGCTTCAAAAAATTCGCGAGATTGTGCATTTTGCGCATTTGCTACGATACTAGATGGGAACACAACGATTGTCGTATTTAATGCGGTTACAGTTGCATTATACAGTCTTCTTGCCGCTTGTAAGTGTTCTTCTGCATCTCGAATACCAGCTTGTAATTCAACAAATACTTCTGAAGAACGAAGCTCTGGATAAGCTTCTGCTACAACGCTGATACTTGAGGCTAGCTTATCTAACTTAACTGCCTCTCCTTGCAATTCAGATACACTCATACCTTTACGCAATTTAATGACTTCTGTGAACATTTCGCTCTCGTGTTGCTTGTAGCCTTTTGCTACATCTAACATCTTTGTCAGCATATCATATCGTTTTGTAAGTGCAACCTCGATACCTGATAATGCTTCTGAAACTTTAATATCGAGTCTTTTTAGTCTGTTGCCTGTTTTCACCCACCATGAAAAAGTAATAAAAACTATGATACCAATAACAATAAAAACAATCAATGCTGGATCCATACGAACCTCCTGTTTATGTATTTTCGCTTTTGCGAATTACCATCTCAAGTCTAACATATTATTTCTTGCTTTGTCCAAACAAATATTCATTTTTTAAGAGTTCATCTAAAATACTCGTAATGTATTTTAATTCACCACGCATACGATTTCGAATCACATCATAGCTAATTCCATTGGACTTGATTTTTCCCACTTCTAGCGAATTTTGATTTGTATAAGAAAGAATATGTACTCTATTTTCGATAAAACACAAATAGGTTTGTGCATCTGCCATATCATCCGCTTTTAAAATAAACTCCATAAAATGTGGTGTTAAAATATAGAACGCATTATGTAAATCTTGTGTAATGATTTGAAAGCGTTCATTAAACCGCTCATTTTCTGTTTGCATATCGCTTTTTATTTTTTGTCGCTCGCCAAATAGCTTTTTAGAAACTTTTCCTTTTCGCTCATACTTTTCACGCAAGCGTAAGGATGATTGAACATCTTTATCTAATTCGCAAATTAGCCATTGCCCTTTAAATCTTGTGACATATGTTTTGGATGTATTCCCATCTGAATCGGTTGTTTCTTGAACATCCTCTAGATGAACATCGCTAAACTCGATGGCATGTCCTTTATAGGTACCTTCAACCAAATCCGAACCACTTTCTTCGTTCCAATTATAAATTAGACTTGCTTCTTTTATTTTTTCAAGACTAATATGTGATTTAGGATAATAAGAAGCGTCATCAAATGTTTCTGCAATGATATCTCTTGTAATATTGTGTGAGACTAATGTTTTGATTGCTCCATCTTTGCCAAATGCAACCATTAAGAAATATAAGAAAACAAGGAGCAAAGGAATCCCTAGAAAAACCCATCCTGTACCAAAGGAAATCAGCATAGCCAATCCAGACAAAACGACACCTGCTTTTTTCTTTAGGAAATGCTTTTCAATTTTTTTTATACCCTCTGTAAGCTCCTCGTCCGTCCAACGAAAACTCCTTGCTTCTTCTTCGGAAATCGACAAATCCATACCGCATACTTTGCAATTTCCTGGTGCTGCTGGATCAAGTTTTTGAGAGTTATAGAAAAACTGGCACATAGGACATTTTACCAAGTGGTCGCCTTTTAATTTTTTAAACGCTTTTGTGAAAACATTTGCCATAATATTGCTCCTTCGTCATAATGATAAGCTCTTTTGTATAGCATTTTCTTTTTAGATTCACCACTATTTATTCTTCTTTATCGCCAAATAAGTATTCGTTATGAAATAACTCATCTAATATATTCGTAATATATTTAACTTCATTTTTAACACGCGCACAAGCAGCAGCAATGTCGTATTGATCTTTTTTTTGTCGTTTCAAATAAGTTTTTCTCTGATCCGAGTAAAATATGAATAAGGTTTTCGATAAAAGCAAAATACATTCGCGCATCGGAAAGATCGTCTGCCTTTATAATATACTCCATAAAATGCGGTGTTAGAATATAAAACGCATGCTGCAAATCTTTCGTACGAATTTGAAAACGCTTAGTCAATTCGGATACTCGAAATCCGCTTCGCTACTTTCTCGCATTGTGCAACAATGCGTATCACCATTATCATCCCCCAAACGAATATTTTTCTTCATTATACATAGCTTTTACTCTTTTTACAATCGTTACAATCAAAAAAGAAAT
>CAZMHF010000007.1:0-64286 GCA_964566025.1 uncultured Lachnospiraceae bacterium
ATACCTTCTTGAATTATTTTATCTTTCTTATGCATGATATTATACCATAGACCTCTTATAAAGGCAAATATTTGGGCAACAAAAAGCGTCAAGCAAAAAGGGGGGAGAAGCTTGGCGCTAAAAATGAAAGGGAGGGACAATAAACAAAATAAAATAACATAGGGTAACTGCCAAAGCAATTACATTTGATAGTATACAATGTTGTTTTGCTTTTTGGAATTTTTGCCGAAATCGGTTGCATTTTTGGCGAAATCGGACATTCCATCATGATAAAAGTTTTTTCTTATCGTCAACCACTTTTTAACCTCCCAAGGAAGTCCCCCGCCTCTTAGGCGGTGGGTGGAACTTCCTTGTTTCAGTGGGAGTTCAAGCTCCCACTGAAATAGCAGCGAAGCTGCTGGGAAGGAGGTCACTAGAAAGTAGCGAAGCGGATTTCGAGTATCCGAATTGACGACGCTTCCTATTGTTTTAATTTTATATAGGATATGTAATATTCACGCATTTTTTTGACTTCTTTTTTTCGAATGGGTACTGTGTTCCCCAATATCGTATAAAAATCTGCATTTTCAATGGACATAACATGATCTAGATTAACAATATAACTTTGATGACATCTCAAAAAAGAGCGCCCCTTCAATTCATTCTCTACATCCTTTAGTTTTGCATAAATAACATAATGTGTCTTGTCTTTTAAATAAATATTGATCGTTTTATTGTTGCTCTCCAAATATACAATGTCTGAATAGGATATCCGTCGATTTGAAGAACCTTCTTTCACTAAAAGTGACTTTTTACGAGAAAGATTCTCTTGCTTCATAAATCGATTCATAAAATGCGCGAGATTTTCGCTTTTAAGCGGCTTTAGTAAATAGCCAAATGCAAAATACCAAAACGCCTCTAGTGCGAATTCTTCGGTTTGTGCCAGCGCAATAAAGCGAACCTGCTCATCTACTTTCCGAATTTTTTCAAACAACTCTCCACCCTTTAAATCTGGTAAATTTGCATCTAAAAAGAGTAATGAAAACAGTTGTTTATTGTCTTCATATTCATATAATAAGTTCTCTCCCTTTGTATAAGAAAACACCTCATATTCATATGGTCGTACTGAAAAATATAGTTCTAATAGCTTCACTAACTTGTCAATCTCATCTTGTGATGAATCACAAATTGCAATTCTTATCATATAATTACGCCTCGGTTCTAAATTTAAAACGACTACTTATGTAAGTAGTCGTTTCTGTTTTACTCTTCAAATTCTGGTTCAACTACGGCAGCTTCCTGCTCAAAAAACTCTTCATCAAATTCATCCTCTAAATCATCTTCAAAATCCTCAAGATAATCAGGAGTCATCATGCGATAAACAGTATAAGCGATCGCTGCAACAGCTGCAATTGCTCCAATGATTGTTAAAATAGTAATGAGTGTGCTCTTTTTATTTGATTTACACATATTCAACCCTTCTTTCTTTTTTTTAATCTTATCATAAATTTCTTAATAAAGCAACTATATCAGCGATAAATTTGCAAAGGCGGACATCATTTTTTTCACTCCCACCCCATCAAATTCAACTGTTACCTCATAATCCTTACCCATATCGACGATTTTAATAACCGTTCCCACCCCAAACTTGATGTGGCGAACACGATCTCCTTCTTTGTATGCCAAAGATTCAGGCTTTTTCATCGGAACAGCCCTTCCAAATGTCGGCCTTCCCATTGGCATCAATGTACTAATAGGAGATTGCTTGGTTGAACTCGTACTTGTACTTACACGCTTCACATGAGGATTTTCTTTTTTAATCAAATATTCAGGAATTTCTTCCACAAAACGTGAAACCTTTCGATACTTTGTCTCGCCATTAATCATTCTTGCCCTTGCTGCCGATAAATCCAATTGCTTTCTTGCTCTTGTCACGCCTACATAGAACAGTCGTCTTTCTTCTTCTATATCCTCTTTATTGCCTGATTCAATTGACATAAAGCTTGGGAATAAACCATCTTCCAATCCCACCAAGCATACTTTATCAAATTCCAGTCCCTTTGCTCCATGCAATGTCATCAATAACAAGCGTTGTTGCGCTTCGTCAACACTATCCAAATCGGAAACTAAGGCAATTTGTTCTAAGAAATCTTCTAACGATACTTCCTCGCCACTATTAACGTACTCCGCCGCCTTTGCACAAAGTTCATTTATATTTTCTCGCTTTGCAACAATTTTTTCGTCCATCAAGTCCGATAACGTATCATAATAATTAATTCGCTCAATTGCTGTATTCATCAATTCGTACACGTTCAGTGTTTTTGCATCGATTCGAAGATTCACAATCAAATCCACAAATTCCTTGACCTTTAAGACCGATTTGTTTTTTGAATTCATCTCACAATATAATTCGCATGCATCAAAGAAATTTATCTCATATGCGATTGCTAGTTCCGTAATTTTTTCAATGGTCGTAGCGCCAATTCCTCGTCTAGGAACATTGATAATCCTTCTTACTGCTACATCATCTTGTCCATTACTAATCGTTTTTAGATAAGCAATAATATCTTTAATTTCAGCACGCTGATAGAAATTCACGCCACCAACAATGCGATAAGGGATATTCATGCGTATGCATGCTTCCTCAAGAGTACGCGATTGCGCATTTGTTCGATATAAAACAGCACATTCGCTATAAGATAGCCCTTCCTCATGTGCTTTTCTCATCTCACCAATAACCGCTGTTGCTTCTTGATAAGCATCTTCATAAATCGTAAATCGAGGTATCTTATTTCCCTCAATCTCCGTCCAGAGACGCTTAGGTTTTCGTGCGGAATTATTTTTGATTACTTCATTGGCAATTTGCAAAATGTCTGGTGTCGAACGATAATTCTGCTCCAGCTTAATCACCTTCGCATTAGGGAATATTTTTTCGAAGCTTAAAATATTCGTGATATCCGCTCCTCGAAAACGATAGATTGATTGATCATCATCACCTACCACACATATATTTTTGCGTGTTTGTGTAATAAGCTTAACAAATTGAAATTGTACGGTGTTTGTATCTTGGTATTCGTCTACATGAACATAATGAAATAGGTCTTGATAATATGCCAACGCCTCTTTGTCCTTTTCAAATAAACGCACAACATTGACAAGCAAATCATCGAAATCCATCGCATTATTTTTTCTTAACGCTTCTTGATATTCTGCATAAATTCTTGCAAATATTTTTGACCGATAATCATCAACCTTTTCATTCATAAATTCGACAGGTGTTATCATCTCTTCTTTTGCTTTAGAAATAATGCGGATCGCTTCTCTATCACTAAATTGCTTTACATCAATATTCATCCGTTTCATCAATTGTCGAAGCAACGCTTTTTGGTCATCTGTATCATAAATCGTGAAATTTTTATTATAGCCAATACTTTCTGCATATTTTCTTAGAATTCTTACGCAAGATGAGTGAAATGTCGCAATCCAAACATGTTTTCCACGTTGACCAACTAATTGCTCAACTCTTTCTTTCATCTCTCCCGCTGCTTTATTCGTAAATGTAATCGCCATAATATTCCACGGAGCAACCCCTTTTTCTTCGATCAAATAAGCAACACGATGTGTTAGGGCTCTCGTCTTTCCAGAACCTGCACCCGCTAAAATCAATAATGGGCCTTCTGTTGTCATTACCGCTTCTCTTTGTATTTCATTTAACTTATCGTATATCGTCATTCTTCGTCCTCACATATATGATTTATCCTAAGATGATACCATACTTATGGATGCAAAGCAAACAAATGTTTGTTTTCATTTGTTGTCAAATGATCGCTTAGGCATGACAACTTTACTTGCTGTCTGACCTCTTATGGTTGACACATGGTTTTCAATACTATATAATAAATGTACTACTTTCTTTAGGAGCTTGCTATGCAAACATACGACGAACTACTCGATATTGTTCTAGGAAAGATGAACCATCTTGATTTTATTAAACCAGGGATGATTCCTTCGATAGACTTATATATGGACCAAATCACAACGTTTATGGATACTCATATGAAAAATTCAAAACGCTATGAGGATGATAAAATTCTAACCAAAACGATGATTAATAATTATGCCAAAAACGAATTATTGCCACCGCCTGAAAAGAAAAAATATTCAAGCGAACACATGTATATGTTGGCGATGATTTATTATTTAAAGAGTTTGCTTTCCATCAGTGATATTCAGGTTTTGATGAAACCACTATCTGAAAAGTATTTTCATTCGCAAGACAACTACAACACAGAAGAGATTTTCCGTATGATTTATGGCGCCTGTCGCACACGTGTTGACCAAACAAAAACATCCATTGAAGACGCTTATTCTTTTGCGAAAACGCATGCCACAGATGCTCCAGATGATTTAAAAACGCTAACATTTATTTCGATTTTAGGATTTGAGATGTATTTGCGGAAAGTATCTATCGAGCAAATTCTCGATCTTATGCATAATGACGAAAAAATTAAAAACGAGCAAAAAGAAAAAGATAAGCACAAAGAAAAACAACCAAACCACGATAAAAAATAAAGCACGCTTCCATATAGGAGCGTGCTTTATTGCAATCTACGATTCACCCAAAATTTCTTCTTCAATTCGGATAAGCTCATTATATTTTGCTACTCGCTCTGTTCTTGAGACAGAGCCCGTTTTTATTTGTCCCAACCCAATTGCTAAATGAGCAATGGTTGTATCTTCTGTTTCTCCACTACGATGCGAGATAATCGTCTTATAGCCATTTGCTCTTGCAAGCGCAATTGTTTCCATCGCTTCTGTTACTGTACCGATTTGATTTAGCTTAATCAAAATAGCATTTCCAGCATTCATTGCAATGCCCTTTTTTAAATCACGAATATTGGTAACAAAAAGATCATCGCCCACTAATTGAATTTGATCGCCAATCATCTTTGTAATTAAATGAAATCCTTCAAAATCATCTTGATCCACTGGATCTTCAATTGATATAATTGGATACTTATCAATTAAGTATTGATAATATTCAATCAATTCCTTTGTCGTAAGTTTTTTATTTTCACTCGCTAAGTTGTAATAACCATTCTCATAAAATTCTGATGCGGCAACATCCATTGCTAGCTTCACATCAACACCTGGCACATAGCCTGCTTTTGTAATCGCTTCTACGATTAAAGACAATGCTTCTTCATTGCTTCCTAAATCAGGGGCAAATCCACCTTCATCACCCACAGCTGTAGACATTCCTTTTGATTTTAATAGGTTTTTCAAGGTATGAAAAACCTCTGCACTAACACGAATTTTTTCTTTAAACGTATCCTGCATCGGTACGATCATGTATTCTTGGAAATCTAGGCTATTATCTGCATGCATACCACCGTTGACAATATTGATCATTGGCACTGGAAGTGTTAACTCTCGATTCAAATAACGGTATAATGGCATTTCCTTTGAAAGCGCTGCTGCTTTTAGTACGGCCATCGAAATACCTAAAATCGCATTTGCGCCATACTTGCTTTTATTTTCTGTTCCATCAAGCATAATCATTTTTTGATCAATTTCTTTTTGAAGTGTAACATCCATTCCAATCAAATGCTCTTTTAGTATGGCTACATTTGCCACTGCTTTTTGAACACCTTTTCCATCATAGCGATCATCATTATCTCGAAGCTCCAATGCTTCCCTATCTCCTGTCGAAGCACCTGAAGGAACGCTTGCACGCGCCATCTTGCCATTTTCCAAAATAACATCTACTTCGATTGTTGGATTTCCTCTTGAATCAAGTATCTCTCTTGCTACCATATTTTTGATTTTCATTTCGCACCTCCTAATTAAGACATGTCGTCTATTTATGATTGTTCTTTTTTATTCTTAAGCCTCTCAAATACCATATCATATGCATCATTTCCAAAGGTTAAGCTACGATTAACACGACTAATGGTCGCTGTTGAAGCGCCTGTCTCCTCCGAAATTTCAAGATAAGTTCTTTTTGTTTTCAACATACTTGCTACCTCAAAACGCTGTGCCAATGAAAGAAGCTCTTTCACTGTACAAACATCTTCAAAAAAAGCGTAACATTCATCTAAGTTCTCTAAAGTAAGTATTGCTTCTAATAAATGATCGACAATCGGCGTTTTTATTTTATTATTCATATGCCCCTCCTCTAAATACAAAGCGTACATTCATCCGCTTTCCTACTTTATAATTTTACCACATTAAAGTTTGAAAGTCTATAAACTAAGTCTGAATCTCTGTGAATTAAATCTAAAAAAAGAAGTGCTGCTATTAACAACACTTCATCATCTTATCCCTTATTAACGAACTTCCTAAATCGTTCAATTGATGTATTGACGATTAACTCTTCTGGAAAATCTACTTCCTTTATCACTTCCCATGCATTCTCATGCAGTCCCACACGATCAATATAATGCGCATCGCTATTGATAATAATGGATACGCCCTGCTCCTTGCACAAGGTTAGCATCTTGATATAATTTTCTCGAGCATTTTTCCGAAATCCAACTGGCATCAGCGAGCTATTATTTACCTCTAACAATATACCTTTTTCTTTTGCCTTTTTTACAATTGGCTCATATTCTAATGGAAATCGCGAATCATCTGGATGTCCAATAATATTGACATAGGGATTATCCATCGTAGCTATAATCGCATTTGTACAATACTCCCTTGTCCTCTCTCGAATACAAGGGCCATGAATACTTGCAATAACGATATCCATTTCCTCTAGTAATGTATTCTCGATATCTAATTCGCCTTTGTCCGTTAAAATATTGCATTCCGCACCATGTAAAATGGATAGGCCTTTTATCGTTCTTGGTAAAAGTTTTAGACACTCAAAATGGTACTCGTGTGCTCCGCCTGGCATAGCTGGTGCGTGGTCGGTAATACCGAACAACTGAATCCCTTTTAAGATTGCTGCATCTACCATTTCAAGCATAGAATTAAATGCATGTCCACTTGCTAATGTATGTGTATGCAAATCCATTATATCCTTCATGCTACTACCTCTTTATCATTCATTGGTTTTATTTTTTGTCGAATAATTTTCATTAAAAAGTAATTTGTCATTGCTACAGAAACGACTTCCGCCAAAACAATTGACCACCATACATAATTGACACCAAACAACTTAAAGATAATGAAGGCAAGTGGCAATAAAAAGACTAACTGTCTTGTTGCTGAATTGATTAAGGAGTACACACCATTTCCAAGTGCTTGGAACATAGAGCCTATGGTGATACAATAGCCAGCAAACACAAAACTAATACTAATGATGCGTAAGGCGGGAATACCAAGTCGAAGCATTGTCTCGTCTGGCTTAAAAAAGCCAAGTAGCTGTGCTGGGAAGCATACAAATACCAAAACACCGATAAACATCATGGTCATCGCCGAAATCGTACTTAGCCTCATCGCTTTGATAATTCTTTCTTTCTTTTTGGCACCATAATTGTATGCAATAATTGGAACGATTCCCGTATTTAAGCCGAAGACTGGCATAAACACAAAGCTTCTTAGCTTGAAATATGCACCAAACACATTGACAGCTGCCTCTGAATTCATCGCCAATATTTTATTCATACCATATGTCATCACCGACCCAATGGATTGCATAACAATCGTTGGCAACCCTACGATATAAATCGTTTTGATAATTTGCCAATCGGGCATAAACTCTTTAATCTTTACACGAATGTCCTTGTTTTTAAAGTGGTTTAATAAAAGCGCAATGATGGCGGCAACAATCTGTCCAACGACGGTTGCAATCGCTGCACCACTAACACCCATTCCTTTGTCTAAAAAATCAATATGAATATTAAGTGCTGGAATGCTAATATAACCAAAAATCAAAATCGGATCAAGTACGATATTGATAATGGCACCAATGCTTTGTGTACACATAGTGAAAAGACTTTTGCCTGTTGATTGCAATAATCTTTCTGCCATAATTTCGAAAAATGCACCAAAAGAGAAGATTAAACAAATGCGTAGATAATCCACACCTTGCTTAATCGTCTCTGGTGAACTCGTTTGACTTTTAATATAAGCTTCAACAAAGAAAAATCCAAATAGCGCGAATACAATGTACGTACATAATGTTAAAAACAATCCATTCGCTGCTGCTTTTCGTGCCTCGTTGTATTTCTTCTCTCCAAGACATCTTGATACATAGGAATTGACACCGACACCTGTTCCTGTCCCAAAAGCAATAATTAGATTTTGTATCGGCATTGCATACGTTAATGCTGCCAATGCACTCGAATTATAATGTGAAACATAAATACTATCAATAATATTGTAAAATGCCATCACTAACATCGATATAATGATTGGCAATGAAATATTCACCAATAGCTTGCCAACAGGCATCGTGCCTAATTTGTTTTCCTTGCGTTCTGCTGTTGCTTGATTTTGCAAAATAAAATCCTCTTTCTAACCAATTACATCCGTCATATTGTACAACCTTGCAGGTTGATCAGCTAAGAATTTCGCTGCTTCAATTGCTCCCTTTGCAAAAACCGTTTTTGAATATGCTGTATGTTTAAATTCAACTACTTCGTCAGGCCCAGCAAAAATAATTTCATGCTCTCCGACAATCGTTCCGCCGCGAACGGCGCTAATACCAATTTCGTTCTTTTCTCGCATTTTGCGTTCTGTTGAGCGATCATATGTATATTCATACGCATCGTCCATCGCTGTATTTAGTGCATCGGCAAATGCAATGGCTGTTCCACTAGGAGCATCCAGCTTTAGATTGTGATGACGCTCAACAATCTCCATATCGAATCCTGCCACTGCCAATACTTTGGCTGCTTCTTGTACTAATTTTAATAAGATATTTACGCCAAGCGACATATTCGCCGAACGAAGAATTGGTGTCACTTTGGCTGTCTCCTCAACTGCTTCTAATTGTAAAGGGGTAAGCCCTGTTGTACAAAGCACTAATGCAATCTTTTTTTCGCCACAATAGTTGAGCAATTCATCCATCGCCGTCGCTGTTGAAAAATCAATAATCACATCTGCTTCTATATCGCATTGAGAAATCGTTGGGAAAACAGGGAAAGCCGCTTCTTCTTTTCGCACATCAACGCCCGCTACCATTTTGCAATTAGGATCATTTGCGACCAAATCACAAATTGCTCTTCCCATCTTTCCGAAACAACCATGCATGATCATTCTAATCATCCGATTAATCCTGCCTTTCTCATTTCATCTTCTAAGATTGTTGCATTTTTTTCTTCCATTGGTGTTAATGGCAAGCGACAAACGCCTGCTTGATAGCCCATTCGATTCATACCTTCTTTTACAGGTATTGGATTCACTTCGCAAAATAGCGCATCAATTAGTGGAATGGCATCTAGCTGCAATCTCGCACTTTCTGCTGTATTATTGTCAAAGTAGGTTTGACAAATATCATGTGCTAATTTTGGTGCTACATTTGCTAATACCGAGATAACACCTGATCCACCAAGTGATAACAATGGTACGATTTGATCGTCATTGCCTGAATATAAATCAATTTCACCTTTTGTCAAATGCATAATTGCTGCTACCTGTGATATATTGCCCGATGCTTCCTTAACACCCACAATATTTGGAACATTCTTTACTAAATCTGCCACCGTTTGAGGCGCAATATTCATACCTGTTCTACTTGGCACATTGTAAAGAATAATTGGTAAATCTACGGCATTCGCAATTTTCTCAAAATGGTAATATAGGCCCTTTTGTGTTGCTTTATTGTAATATGGGGTCACAATCAATAAGCCATCTGCTCCCGCTTTTTTAGCTTCTTCAGATAAATAAATCGCTGTTTCTGTTGAATTGGATCCTGTTCCAGCAACCACTGGCACACGTTTCGCCACTTTTTCTACGCAAAATCGAATACACTCGATATGCTCTTCATGTGTTAATGTCGAAGCCTCGCCTGTTGTTCCACAAACAATAATTGAATCAATTCCACCAGCAATTTGATCCTCAATGATTTTTGCGAATTCATCATAATTCACGGCTCCTGTTTCTGTCATAGGTGTAATAATCGCTACACCTGCCCCTTTGAAAATCGACATAAAATTTCCTCCTTTAAATGAGATCGTAAATCATAAAAATAGAGACTAACGCAAATGTCAGCCCCTTTATAATCGAAGTGTTATAAATTGTAGCTCACCACCTGCTCACAGATGACAGTCATGAAGTTGTTCACACTCATGCCCAAGAAAAAGATTGTCCGTTCATCTTTTCTTTCGGCAAGCTCACCTTTCTGATATCGTCTCCTATGAACGGTCATATCGGATATCGTAATAATCAAGCTTGCAACCTCTACGTTATGATTTTTATATATTGTTGCACCTCTATCATATGAAATTTTTTTGGGTTTGTCAACCCATGATTACTTATATCCTGAGCGCTTACGCATAGTTGGATCTAAAATTTTCTTTCGAATACGAAGCTTGGTTGGTGTAATTTCCAACAACTCATCCGTATCAATAAATTCTAAGCATTGCTCTAAAGACATAATTTTTGGCGCTGTTAGGCGAAGTGATTCATCTGAACCAGATGCTCTTGTATTTGTCAATTGCTTTTTCTTGCACACATTGATTTCAACATCCTCTGCTTTTCCACTTTGACCAATAATCATACCGCTATACACGCGATCTCCCGCTTGTATAAATAAAGTACCTCTCTCTTGTGCATTAAACAAACCATAGGTAACGGCCTCGCCTGTTTCAAATGCAATTAGGGAACCTTGTTTGCGGTAGCTAATCTCTCCTTTATGCAAATCGTAACCGTCAAATACCGTATTTAAAATACCGTTACCTTTTGTGTCGGTCATAAATTCACCACGATAGCCAATCAAGCCTCTTGAAGGAATAGAGAACTCTAATCTTACATAACCACCTTGCGCACTACTCATACCTTGTAATTCACCTTTTCGTGAACTTAGTTTTTGAATAACATTGCCCGAAAATTCTTCTGGCACATCAATATACGCAATTTCCATCGGTTCTAGCAATCGATCTCTTTCGTCACGCTTTGTCAAAACCTCTGCTTTACTTACTGCAAACTCAAAGCCCTCACGACGCATATTTTCAATCAATACCGAAAGATGAAGCTCGCCACGTCCTGAAACTTTGAAACACTCTGTGCTTTCTGTTTCTTCAACACGCAAACTAACATCCGTATTTAATTCTCTTAATAATCTCTCACGTAGATGTCTTGATGTAACAAATTTTCCTTCTTGTCCTGCAAATGGACTATCATTTACCACAAATTGCATCGCCAATGTTGGCTCTGAAATTTTTTGGAAAGGGATTGGATTTGCATCGCTACTATCACACAATGTATCGCCGATATGAATATCCGCAATGCCTGAAATAGCAACGATTGCACCAACACTCGCTTCTGCAACTTCGACTTTGTTAAGTCCGTCAAATTCATATAAATGTGTTAGCTTTACGCGATTTTTTTTCTTTGGATCATGTGCATTGACAACAATCATTTCTTGATTTGTTTTTAATGTACCGTTTGAAATTTTTCCAACGCCGATTCGTCCAACGTATTCATTGTAATCAATTGTACTAACAAGCATTTGTGCTGGTTTATCGATATCGCCAGATGGAGCAGGAATATTCTCGATAATCGTCTCAAATAATGGTGACATATCTTTTCGCTCATCATCTAACTCTAAAATGGCAAATCCAGCTCGTGCTGATGCATATACAAATGGACAATCTAGTTGTTCATCATTGGCATCTAGGTCAATGAATAATTCTAGAATCTCATCAACTACTTCATCCGCACGTCCTTCTGGACGATCAATTTTATTAATACAAACAATAACCGACAGATCCATCTCCAATGCTTTTCTAAGCACAAATTTGGTTTGTGGCATGGCTCCTTCGTAAGCATCTACGACTAAAATAACGCCTTCCACCATTTTTAATACACGCTCAACTTCTCCACTAAAATCTGCATGGCCTGGTGTATCAACGATATTTATTTTCATATCTTTATATAAAACAGCTGTATTTTTCGATAGAATGGTAATGCCACGTTCTCTTTCGATATCGTTTGAATCCATTACACGTTCTACAATCTCTTGGTTTGCGCGAAAAACACCACTTTGTTGTAATAGCTGGTCTACTAATGTTGTTTTTCCATGGTCTACGTGAGCAATAATTGCTACATTACGTATGTTTTCTCTTTTCATTGTTTTCTCCAATACTTTAGGTTGCGCCAATATATGTGTTTGGCTTATTAATTCTATCATGTTTCAACGAGATTGCAAGAAAAACATAAAACAAGCATAAAAATGAGCATACCAACTTTGATATGCCCATTTGTTAGTTCTATAATCTTCAAATTAGTTTGTGCTTTTATTGCTTTCCAAAGACTTATCTCTCTCCAAAATCACTTTTCCGTCATTAACCGTAATTCCTGCCGAAGATATAATCCCTTTTTTGCTGCCTGATGTAATATGAATGCTTCCTGCCTCAATCAAAACATAGCCCTTACCTTCTTTTTCTAGAACGTTTGAAACCATTCCATCATCATTTGCTGTGATTGTAATGTGACCACCTGTGATTTCAATTGAATCCTTGCCACATATACCGTCATTTGCCGCAACAACAACAATCTCTCCACCGCGGATACGCAAATCATCTTTTGTATTAATGCCATTTTTAAAATTTCCGTTGACAATGAGCTTGCCATTTCCATTAATAATCAAATCGTCTTTGCTAAATAAAGCTGCATTTGGCTCATTTGTCTCGCCCTCTGCCATCACATAATTTGTTGTATCGGTTAATGTGTTCACCGTTTCAGATGCCAATGTCACAACTGTCTTATATGCCTGTTGCACGTAAATAGGGGAGCTATCCTTGCACGTAATATCAACACCATTTAACACAAGTCTAACTTTCTTTTCGGCTGTACTATTGACAATAATTTGGCCATCATCTAGTGTTCCTGAAAATACAAAAAGACCGTTTTCCTGAATGGTAATTCGATTTCCTTCGATTACATAGCCAGTCCCTGTCGCTTCAATCGTATCTTTGTTAAAAGTAATTGTCGCCTTTGCCTCTGAATAATCTCTCACAAAATCATCGTCTAATACATCAAACAAACGTGTATTTGTTTCGCTTCCAAGACCAAGTACCGTCCCCGCTTGATAAATAAGCTTATCTTCTGACTCTACTACTTGTTCTTTCAATGGTTGCTCCGTTGAAGTCACTACTTCACTTTCACCAGTAGCGCCTTTTGACTCATCATTTTTCTCTGTACTTTTAGGTGCCTCTATTTCTTTTGTTGAGGCATCGCTTTCTTTTTTTTCCTCATTTGCTTTACATGCACTTAGCATACTTGCACATAGCGTCAACACAAGCAATAATCGCATCACTTTATTTTTTTTCATTATCGTTTCCTTTCGTTGATTGTCTTGCAACCATTATAATGGATTTTTTTACGAAACGCAATGCACAAAAAAACCGTTATCATTTTCATAATGAAATTGATAACGGTCAACTATTTTTTATTATTTTACAAAAGCAATCGATTCACGAGCAATAGCAAGTTCTTCATTTGTAGGAACTAGCATAATTTTTGTTTTTGAATCATCCGTAGAAATAATTGTTTCTACGGCACGCACTTTATTTTTCTCTAAATCAATCGTAGCGCCTAATAATCCAAGTTGCTCACTTATCTTGCGACGAATTACGGAATCATTTTCTCCAACGCCAGCTGTAAAGACAACCGCATCAACTCTTCCCATAGTAAGAGCATAACTTCCAATATACTTTGCCACTTGATAGGAAAAGACATCTTGTGCAAGGATTGCTCTTTCATTTCCTTCTGCAGCTGCTTTTTCAATATCTCTAAAATCGCTACTAACACCTGAAAGTGTTTCAACGCCTGATTTTTTGTTGAGAATTGTCATCACTTGATCGATCGTAAGATCTTCTTGTTTCATCAAGAATTCAATAATCGTTGGATCAATACATCCTGATCTTGTTCCCATGCAAACGCCTTCTAATGGTGTCATACCCATAGATGTATCTACGGATTTTCCATTTTGTACGGCGCAAATTGAAGAACCACCACCTAAATGGCATACGATAATATTGGCTTTGTCATAATCAATTCCTAAAATTTCTGCTGCTCTTTTTGATACATAGCTGTGACTTGTTCCATGAAATCCATAACGACGAATCGCATATTTTGTATAATATTCATATGGAATGCCGTACATATACGCTTTCGCAGGAATGGTTTGATGAAATGCTGTATCAAATACGGCTACCATCGGTACTTCCTTCATAAGCTCTTGACATGCCTTGATTCCGATTAAGTTTGCAGGATTGTGAAGTGGTGCTAATGCGCTACATTCATCAATTTTTGCTAATACTTCGTCTGTAATCACTGTCGCTTGGGCAAATTTCTCACCGCCGTGTACAACACGATGTCCTACGACACTAATTTCGTTGAGGTCGGCAATGACACCAGCTTTTTCTCCAACGAGTTCCTTTAATACAAGCGCTACTGCTTGTTTGTGATTCGGCATCTCGAAACAATACTTAACGGCTTCTTTTCCTTCTGCTTCATGCTTTATAAAGCTTCCATCAATACCAATTCTTTCACAAATACCTTTTGCCAATACTTCCTCGCTAATTGAATCAATTAGCTGGTATTTCAAAGTAGTACTACCACAATTGATAACTAAAACCTTCATTGCAACCCTCCTAGCAATTTTCTATTTTACGAAGCGTCTAGCGTTTCGAAAATTTGCTCATACACTATCATTGTAAGACTATTTCGCCGCAATGTAAAGGCTAATAAACGCGCAAGATTGTCTTATTTTGAGAACATACACCCACAATAATTTTGCCGATACAAGTTATATTCTTTCGAAAGCTCGATTGAACGTTTATAGCCCTCTTTTTTCTTAAAATCACTTGCTAAATATTGAATTTCATGCACTTTCGCTAGCTCTTCCATTAATCGATTAATCAATGTGGCATTTTTAAGAGGACTTATTGTTAATGTCGTCGTAAAATAGTCCATTTTCTGTTCTTTTGCAACAGTTGCTGTCATGGTAAGTCTCATGCGAAAACATAGTTCGCATCGGCTTCCACCCTCGGCTTCTTTCTCGTGACCACGAACCATTTCTAAAAACCGCTCTGGCTCATACGCTCCCTCTATAAAGTGTACAGGATATTTTGTTGGCATTTGTTCGATTAATCGTCTTTGTTCATTGGCTCGTTTATCGTATTCTTCCTGATTTTCGATATTGGGGTTGTAATAAAAAACGGTTATATGAAAATAATCCGCTAGTTTTTCAATACACGCACTACTACATGGTGCACAACAACTATGAAGCAGCAATGATGGCACATTCCCCATTGCTACTTCACTCTCAATTTGCTTTTCCATCAATTGATGAATACTCATCATTTTCATAATACACTCCCTGTAAAGCTCCCCTTCGGATACCGTTATTCATCGTGAAGGAATTCACGATGAATAGCGGATACTCGGAATTCGCTTCGCTTCTTCCTCGTAACCTCCAAGCAGCGTCCGCTGCTATTTCAGTAGGAATTTTAGGAATCGAAGAGTCCTCCAATTCCTACTGAAATTAAGTAAGTTTCTCACTTTTACTTAAAAGCGAGAAACTTACTTAGGAGGTTAACTTGCAGCAAGTTTCTTCCCTATATCTTTCGCCCTAGTTATTCATCGTGGAGGAATTCACGGATCAACTTGCAGCAAGTTTCTTCCCTATATCTTTCGCCCTAGTTATTCATCGTGGAGGAATTCACGGATCAACTTGCTACGCATCGGATTGCGTAACTTCCGAATAGCTTTTGCTTCAATTTGACGAATTCGCTCGCGTGTTACACCAAAGAGAACGCCCACCTCTTCTAGTGTTTTAGGATGTTGGTCATCCAGTCCAAACCGCAATGTAATCACATCCCTCTCTCGTTTATTCAAATCCTTCAATATTGTCTTAAGCTGCTCTCGCAGCATCACCTTCTCGATATTTTTTTCAGGTGTCAACACCAATGTATCTGCTACAAAATCGCCTAGATTTGTATCATCCTCTTCTCCAATTGGCGTTTGCAAGGATGCTGGTTCTCTAGCAATTTGCATGATTTCTTCAACCTTTTTCTCCGTCATATCCATCGCCTCTGCCAATTGTTGCACAGTAGGTTCTGTTCCTAATTCCAACGTGAGTTTTCGTTGCATTTTCGTCATTTTATTAATGGTTTCGACCATATGAACGGGCACACGAATCGTACGTGCTTGATCAGCCAATGCTCTTGTCACAGATTGTCTAATCCACCATGTCGCATACGTGCTTATTTTGAAATTCTTTGTTGCGTCGAATTTTTCTACGCCCTTAATTAAACCTAGATTCCCTTCTTGCACAAGATCTAAAAAGCTCATACCTCTTCCCGTATAACGCTTTGCAATACTAACAACCAAACGCAAATTTGCTTCAATTAGCTTATCCTTTGCATACTTTTGCTCTTCGGGTGTTCCGTTTTCTTTTAATGTTCCTAATTGAATTTCTTCTTCAGCCGTCAATAATGGAACACTTCCAATTTCCTTTAGGTACAGACGCACAGGATCTTCCGTCCCAACACCATCTAACAACGTATCTACATTAAGATTTTCTTCCCCTTCATCCTCGTTTACCTCATCTAATGTAGTCACTTCCTTCTTAAACAGTAAATGGTCCTCTTGAATATCTTCATCTTCCACCACTAGTACATCAATTTTTTTGTTTTCTAAATAACTTAAAATAAACTCTTTTTGAGAATCCGTTATCTCATCTAAGTGAAACACTTCATCTATTTCTCTCATTTCAAGTATGCTCTTCTTTGATTTAGCCACTTCAACTAATTGCCCTAGCTTTAAAAAAAATTGTTCTTTGTCCATTGCCCCTCCGTTAATTGGTCGTATTTTCAATTTACATTATATCGTTTCAATTATCCTAATTCAAGTGATACACTCTTATTCTAGTTAGTTTATAAAACTTTAATATCCTCAAAAAAACCAAGCCTTGTCTAAAGGCTTGGTTAACATTTTTACGTTAAGAAATCTCTAATGCGCTTGCTACGCACTGGGTTTCGAAGTTTGCGTAGTGCCTTTGCTTCAATTTGACGAATCCGCTCGCGCGTAACATCAAATGCCCTTCCCACCTCTTCAAGTGTTCGTGGATGCCCATCTCGCAATCCAAAACGCAATATAATCACTTCTTTTTCACGAGGCTTCAAATCCTCTAATAGAATATCAATATGCTCACGAAGCATAACCGATTCAACATTTCCTTCTGGCGTAACAACCAATGTATCTGCTACAAAATCGCCCAAATTTGAATCATCCTCTTCACCAATTGGTGTTTCAAGTGATGCAGGTTCTCTCGCAATTTGAAGAATTTCTTCAACCTTTTCCTCTGTCATGCCAAGCGCCTCACCTAATTGCTTTGTGGTTGGCTCCGTTCCCAATTCAAGCGTAAGCTTTCTTTGCATTTTCGACATTTTATTAATGGTTTCTACCATATGTACAGGTACACGAATGGTTCGTGCCTGGTCTGCCAATGCTCTAGTCACCGATTGTCTAATCCACCATGTCGCATACGTACTTAATTTAAATCCCTTTGTAAAATCAAACTTCTCTACACCTTTAATCAATCCAAGATTTCCCTCTTGAACAAGATCTAAAAAGCTCATGCCTCTGCCTGTATAACGTTTTGCGATACTAACAACCAATCGAAGATTCGCCTCAATTAATCGCTCTCTTGCGTATTTTTGTTCCTCAGGAGTACCTTCGTCCTTCATCGTAGCCAATTCGACTTCTTCAGGAGTTGTTAATAATGGAACCGTACCAATTTCCTTCAAGTACATGCGTACGGGATCTTCCGTCCCGATGCCATCTAACAAGTCAATTGCGTCAAGGTCAACTTTCTCTTCTTCCTCTTCCTCAACTGGAAAATCCAAAAGATCCTTGTCAATCAATGCGTTTTCGTCTTGAATATCATCGCCCTCGATTGCTAACACATCAATTTTTTTATTCTCCAAATAATTTAAGACAAACTCTTTTTGTGCATCAGTTGTTTCTTCTACTTGAAAAAATTCATTCACCTCGCTCATGTCCAACGTATTGTTTTTCGTTTCAGCAACTTCCACTAACTGTCCAAGCTTAAAAAAGAATTGTTCTTTATCCATTTTTCTCCCCTTTCGCTATATCGCAAAATTGTGCATCATCACAGTATACCATCAAAATACAACTACCGCAAGCTTTATTTCAAAACTTTTTGTCTTGATTTTTTTTGTGCTAATGGCATAGCCAACGGTAACTTTTGCTGAATGACTTCTATTTTTGTTTTGCTAAAACTTCCTGCAAACTCTCCGTCAATCACCCACTCTGTTTCATCCTGCGTTTCCACTATAACCTCTTTTGTCTTAAATCTCACAATAAATTCTGATTCTTTATTCATTAACAATGCAATAAAAATATCATTTAGTTCAAAGGGGTTTTTAGGCGCAATAACAAACATACCTTCAAATATTCCATCATCTAATTCAATGCGTTTTCCTGTTATATTATTGATCCCACCTACACTTGTTGTATTACTAATCATGCCATATAAAAAGGATTCTTCAATCACGCCTTCTTCATATGTTATCTTCGCTGGTATTGCCTTAAGATTTGTTAAGCTTTTCACTGCCTCAATTAAATAAGCCTGGTGCCCTAGTCGATTTTTGCTCGTTTGAGGCGTTAAATACGTCACTTCTGTAAATGCTCCAAAAGCAGCTGCATAAATAAACGGTTTCTCATTCAGCAGGGCTACATCCACCTTGACAATAGAATTTGATTTTGCCAATCGCGCAGCGGATTTTATGTTGCGAGGAAGTCTCAATGTTTTTGCAAAATCATTTGTTGACCCCGATGGAATATATGCTAAAATCGGCGGATTTTCCATCGAAAATAAACCTGTAATTGCTTCATTAAGTGTTCCATCGCCACCACTTATAATAATTCGATCATAAGCACTTCCTTCTTCCTTGATAACCTCTGTTGCCTGACCTGCATATTTTGTTAGGCACATTTCAATCAAAGTCTGATCAATCGAAAGAATTTCTAACACGTCCATCAACGCATTTTTCATTCTTCCTTTTCCGGATTTTGGATTAACGATAAACAATACTTTCTCCAATGAACTATCCTCCTTGTTGACTATTTACCATTCTCCAAATCAAATGGCGTAATCTGATACACATAATAATTTAGCCAATTTGTATAAAGCGTATTCGCATGGCATCGCCACGTTAAAAGCGGTGTAATATCTGGATTTTCGTCTGTATAGTAATTCGCTGGTTTTATCACGTCATCATATTTCGCTAAATCTCTTCGGTATTCATTGTCTAAGGTCACACGATCGTATTCTGGATGGCCAAGTACATATACCTGCTTCGCATCCAAGCTCTCTGCTAAACAAACCCCCGCTTCATCACTTACTGCAAGCAATTTGAGTTCTGGACACGCTTCAATATCTTCGCGCAAAATCGTCGAATTACGACTATGGGGCGCATAAAATATATCGTCAAAGCTGCGAATGAGTGGTGAGCGACGATCTAATACTCGATGCTTGTATATGCCTGAGCATTTTTGATCCGTTGGATATTTTTTAATACCGTGGTGATAAAATAACCCCGCGAGTGCTCCCCAACAAATATGCAAGGTTGATGTCACATTTGTTTTTGTCCACTCCATAATAGACATAATTTCATCCCAATATGTCACTTCTTCATATTCCATATGTTCAACAGGTGCGCCTGTAATAATCATACCATCAAATTTGCGTTTTTTAATATCTTCAAATGGTATGTAAAATTTATTTAGATGCACTGCCGATGTATTTTTTGATTCATGTGAAGACAATTTCACAAAGGTAATTTCTAATTGTAATGGTGTATTTGATAATGCACGAAGCAATTGCGTTTCGTAGTCTTCTTTTACAGGCATCAAGTTTAAAATCGCAATTTCAAGCGGACGAATTTCTTGCGTCAAGGCACGACTTTCATCCATAATAAAAATATTTTCTGATTCTAAAACTGCTTTTGCAGGTAAATCATTTTGAATTTTAATTGGCATATAAACACCTCTTTCTATTTTTCAAGCATTTGCATAAATACGTCTTCGGTTAGAACAGGAATTCCTAGCTCTCTTGCTTTTTTATTTTTCGAAGAGTTCGATAGTGCATCATTATTGATTAAGTAATCCGTTTTTGCTGAAACACTTCCTGTTGCCTTTCCTCCATGTTGCTCAATAAAACGCTTTAGCTCATCTCGATTTTTAAATCGTTCTACACTTCCTGTAATCACAAATGTTTTATCTTGTATAAAGGTTTCTTTGACTGCTCCTGCGCTTTGTGGCCTTTCGATCGTTATATGCGCTAAGAGTCTAGTTAGTATAGCACGATTCTCTTCGTTTTTGAAGTAGTGAACAATCGCTTCTGCTAATATATCTCCAATTCCCTCTATGGCAAGAAAGCGCTCCACCTGATTTAGAATAGCTGCCTCTTGTATTTTATCAAAATCATATTGAAATGATTTGCTAATTACTTTCGCATTTGAAACACCAATTCCCGGGATACCAATTGCGTATAAAACACGCTCAAGCGTTGTATCTTTAGCGTTTTCAATGGACTCTATCATGTTCTCGTAAGAACGCTTTCCGAATCCTTTTAGCGAAATGATTTCGTCTTTGTGGTTTTGTATTTCAAAAAGATCGGCATATTCTCTTATAAATCCCTTTTCGATTAACACTTGTAAGGTCGCCTCGGAGATGCCATCTATATTCATAGCATTTCTGCTTACGAATAGCTCAAACTTCTTAATTTGTTTAGCGGGGCATTGTGGATTTTCACATGTAAGAACTTTTACGTCGTATTCCTGCTTAATGCGTGTTTCCATTTTACATACTGGACAACTGCTTGGTATTTGTAGATTCCCACTTCGCGTTAGATTATTGGATATTTGAGGGATAATCATATTTGCCTTATACACAAGAATTTTATCGCCAATACCTAATTCCAATTCTTCCATTATCGAAAGGTTATGCACACTAGCGCGTGATACCGTTGTTCCTTCCAATTCCACCGAATCAAAAATCGCTACGGGATTGATTAACCCTGTTCTTGATGGGCTCCATTCTATTTTACGCAAAATAGTTTGTGCTTCTTCATCTTTCCATTTGAATGCAAGTGAATGACGCGGGAATTTCGCTGTACTTCCTAAACGGTCTGCATACAATATATCTTCATATGTTAGCACCAGTCCATCGGAAGGAATATCAATCGCTCTAATATGCTCTTCGAAATAGTCTTTTGCTTGATAGATAGTTATTGCATTAACCACCTTATACTCAACTACTGAAAATCCCAATTGTTCCATCCATGTTAGTTGTGCCACTCTCGATCTTTCCAATGCTTCATTTTCATGATTTTTTTCAAAATCAACTAATGAAAACGCATAAAAATTCACGCACCGATTTGCTGTCACTTCACTATTTAATTGTCTAACAGATCCCGCACAAAGATTGCGTGGGTTTTTATATTTCATATTTTCGTCAATAATTTCTTCATTTAATCTTTCAAAATCAGAATACTTAATCACTGCCTCACCACGCAATACAAGTTTTCCTTGGTAGGCAATTCGTTTCGGTAAATTTAAAAAGGTTCGTGCATTTGCCGTCACCACTTCGCCAACGACACCATTTCCACGTGTTAGTGCCTCAATTAATTGACCATTTTCATAAGTGACTACAATCGTTAAGCCATCTAATTTCCAAGATAGGATTCCCTCTTTATTAGAAAGAAAGCTAGCTAGTGCATCAATTTCTTTTGTTTTGTCTAAAGAAAGCATTGGCGATTCGTGTTCTTTTTTTGGTAAAAAGCTAACTACCTCATAACCAACTCGCTTTGTTGGACTATCCTCTAATACAACGCCCTCATTTTTTTCAAGCGCTAAAAGCTCGTCATATAATTCGTCATATTCTTTATTCGGCATAATTTCTTTGCCTTCACTATAATAGGTTTTGCTAGCCTCATTCAGAATACCAATCAATTCTTTCATTCTCGACAAATCACTCATGCCTATTCCTCCATCGTTTTTAACGAAACTTTTTTATTTCTTCGTCTGATAACAATCTCCACTTCCCAACTGGTAAATGGTCTAATTTGATGTGCATAATGCGAATGCGTTTTAGTTTTGTTACTGTTGCGCCAAGTTCTTTGCACATGCGCCTAATTTGACGGTTTAGTCCTTGTGTTAAAACAATATGAAATGTATTCGTATCTATTTTCCACGCCTTGCATGGCTTTGTGACCACATCTAAAATTTCTACCCCTTCTTGCATCTTTTTTAGAAATGCCTCTGTAACGGGCTTATTTATTGTAACCACATATTCCTTTTCATGATTATTTCGACTTTTCAAAATCAAATTAACGATACTGCCGTCATTTGTTAATAAAATCAATCCTTCTGAATCTTTATCGAGTCTTCCAATTGGATAAATTCTTGTCGGATAATTAATGTAATCAATAATATTATTTTTTTCTTTGCTTGCCGTACAAATAATCCCTACTGGCTTATGAAATGCCATAACGATTTTCTTGTCTTTTTTTGAACCGTTAATTCGTTTGCCATCAATGACAATCTCATCACTTTCAAGAACCTTTTGGCCTTTTTGTGCATACGTATTATTCACTAGGATTTTTTCCATCTCAACAAGGCGATCAGCCTCTCGTCTAGAACAAATCCCTTTGTCACTTAAAAACTTATTCAACCTTACTGGTTCATTCATGGTCTTTCTCCTTGTCGATAATAAGCATCGCATCGCCAAAAGAGAAAAAACGATAACGCTCTTTTACGGCAACTTCATAAGCGTTTAAAATATTTTCCCTACTAGATAGCGCAGAAACCAACATCAATAATGTGGATTGTGGTAAATGGAAATTCGTAATTAACGCATCCATTACCTTAAAACGATATCCAGGGTAAATGAATATTTCTGTCCATCCATTACTTTTTGAAAGCTCGCCCTTTTCATTTGCAGCGGATTCAATTGTGCGACAGCTTGTTGTTCCAACGCATACCACTCTTTTTTTATTTTTTTTCGTTTCATTAATCAAATCTGCTTGTGATTGTTCGATCGAATAATATTCCGAATGCATATGATGCGCTTCAATGGTATCAACTTTCACAGGTCGAAATGTACCTAGTCCAACATGCAATGTCACATAAGCAATATTAATGCCCTTTTGCGCAATCTTTTCCAACAATTCCTTTGTGAAATGAAGGCCAGCAGTTGGGGCGGCAGCGGATCCATCATGCTTTGCATAAATTGTTTGATAACGATTTTTATCCTTTAATTCATGTGTGATATACGGTGGCAATGGCATTTTTCCTAATTCGTCCAATATCTCTTCAAAAATCCCTTCGTATTCAAAGCGAATTAGGCGATTTCCATCGTCAAGAACCTTCACAATTTCTCCTACCAATTTGTCCTTTGCAAAAACAATTCTTGTCCCCTTCTTTGCTTTTCTTCCAGGCTTTACAAGCGTTTCCCAAACCGCATCCGATTTTCGTTTCAACAAAAGCAATTCCATCTTTCCATTTGTCTTTTCAAGATGCCCAAATAGTCTGGCTGGTATCACTTTGGTGTTATTGAGAACTAGACAATCTCCTTCTTCTAATTCATCAATTACTTCTGAAAAAACATGATGTTCTAACTTTCCTGTATGTTTATCAATCACCATTAAGCGTGAATTACTGCGTTCTTCTAATGGATCTTGTGCAATAAGCTCCTCTGGTAATTCATAATTAAAATCGTTTACTTGCATACTATGCACAACTCCTCACTCTAAATATAAGCACAAATAAATTTAAATAAGAATTTCTTCCATATAGATAGTCTACTATATAGCGCGTCTCTTAGCAAAGCATAGATTTCATAAATTTCTTCGCTATCCTCTTTTATGAGCTCATGATCACTAAAATTAACTTCTCGAATATAGCTTAGCAGATTTTCAATAGCCTGTTCACTCAAAACGGGGTATTTTTCACGCAGTTGTTCTTTTTCCTCAAGGGAGAAATGAATCGGCTCGCCAAAACGCCTTGTCATTGTAGCAATTTGCGCATATATATAACGACAACGTTTTTTAAGGTTTTGTTGATTGAAACCGTGACTTCTTTGTTTTAAACGAATAATCCGCCAGGTAATCAACATTGCATAAAATGCTGCGATAATAATGATTGCCACACAAATGGTAATGACGATTTTTCGTATCGCCTTCAAGCTATCTCTATCTGTTTGGTCCACCACACTTAATGACGTTTTGCTTTCGCTTGAGGCACTTGTCATCTGTGATGGTTTTGATGGTTTTATTGGTTTTGTTGGTTTATGTTCTTCGTTCGTTTTATCAACGCTTGCCTGCTCACTTGATGGCTTTTCTTTATAATCAACCGCTAAATCCTCAGGTAGCACAAGCGAATCCGTTTCATAATAAGTCGGTGTAACTTCCACTGGAATCCAACCAAATTCTTCTATGTATATCTCTGTCCATGCATGTGCATTTTTTCCTGCAACAAGTACTGTTTTGCCAGCCTCTGCTGGGGGAACAACATAGCCTTCGCAATATCTTGCTGGATAGCCAAGATAACGCAGTAGCAACGTTGCTGCCGATGCATAATGCAAACAATATCCTTCTTTTCCATCAAATAAAAAATACTCAATTGGATCTTGCCCTTCTTTTATAAAATTCTTCGGAGTTGTCGTATATGTCGTTGTCTTATGAAGCTTCTTCCTCACATAATCAATAGCATATTGATATGATGTTTTCATCTGCTCCCAATCTATTGCTTCTTCTCCTTCAATATCGATTGAAGGCTCTTCAAAAAAGAACGGTAAATTTTCTAGACTTTCTGGCACATTTAGATACGTATCGTATGCATATTTGTCGTATTCATTTTTAATAAGCTGTCTATTGCCTTCATTCTCGTAATGGCTACGTACTTTTTCCACATTTTCGGTAAACAAATCGTATGAACTTGTAACACTCCCATTTGAAAGCAAATATAAATCGCGAAATAAAATACCGTCCAAGCTCCCAATGCTGGCGTTGTATGGTACGTACGTCACTTTTTTATCGGCTGCGACATTTTTAATGTATATACGATTTTCGGATTCTCTTAAACTGTCAACCTCAACATTCGCATCATATGCCTTCATATTGATATAAGGAAGACTTAAAATTTGCTCTTTTAGAAAATCTCCTTTTGGATATTGTGACAAACGAATAGATTCCCATAAGCTTTCCACACTTTTATAAGAGTTACCATTAACCCATCCATTGCTTGTATATTGTGTTGCTGCAAATCCTTTTAAATAGGTAGCCTGATAAGCATCTTTTTTAAAAGAAACTTCCAAGTGCGTTTTTTGATCCGTCTTCAAACTATACATGCCCATTTTTCCAAACGCCATCCCTGAATCGATTTCATCCTTCTTATTTGGTTTTTTGTTTGGATTTTTATTGGTCGGTTCTATTTCGCTTCCATCTTCATAGTATTTTCCGCCTGTCAATGCGTCGAATTTTTCTTTTAAGTTGGACTCATACATAAAATCTCTGATTTTATCTAACTTCGGGTTGATGGTTGGCACAAGATATATATTTGCTATCACTGCCACTATCGTTATCATTCCTGCCGAAAAAACAATACCATTTTCATTGCCATTAGGGCTTTTTTTAGTACGACACATCAACGCATAGTAGGCCACTAACAACATGATAGCACTTGCCTCACTAGGCAATTGACCGCATGATAGCGCCATCGCCCATACCACAATAACAAATAACGTGCTCCATAAGCGATTAGGTTTTACGAACATATGATACACGATTCCATACATCAAAAATAGCGCTAAAAATAGCAATGCAATCATTACGCTTCGCTCATCAAATTCCGTCACTTTTTCTGTATTCTCAAAATTATAATATTTCGAAAATCGCTCAACAACATTGTATTTTATTTGTTCAAAACCTTTTATCAAATTTTCTTTATAGCGTAGCAAAATAAAAATCTGGCAAGCGCTTCCAATAAGCCACCACAATTTTTTAAAATGAATAATGGAGATAAAAAGCCCCCATATGCAAACGAAAATCAAAAATCCTAACAGGAAAATCATCTGTTTGTTATTCGCTATATTCAATTGAAAGGTTTCCCAGAAGCAAGCTAATAGCGCATAGCAAAAGAGCGTGGGAATCACGAAATAATAGGCAATATAACTAAGCCTATCGCTCACTTCCATAAACCACGATCTATTTTGGTTGTTTTCATCTTCATTGATTTGTGGCGTTTGGAATGTGATATCGCTTTTCATGACCTCTCCTTTCATTAATGTATTTCAAAAACTATATTTTTTATTTCCTCTATGATATTTTCGGTGTTTATTTGTAGCACTTCATACGCTGCGTACTTTTCGATTGACTCATTCGACAGGACAATCATTTTTTTATGATGTGTATCACGTATTCCTAAAAATGCCTCTAATAACATTTCATTTAAGTAATTTGTAACGAAAAACACTTGCTCTGCATTAATAGTTCCTCGCTCACTTTTAAGCATTGCGTGCGTGCGATCTTTTTTTGCAAAACTTGTTGTCAGCAACTCATTCATCATCATAAAAATGCTACTAGCACCTTTTACTTTATGCACTATCTCTTTTTGTGAATCTTCGCTAAACCACATAATTGTATGGCGTATATTTTCACACACTAGCGCCACCGACAAGGAGCCTACTAAGGTTACTAATGCCGTATAGTCACTTGTTGATTTGCAATCCAAATTCAGTACTAATGTTAATCTATTTTTTAAGGGAGCGGCATAATCCTTCACTAATAACGAATCTTGTTTCATGGACATTTTCCAATGAACTCTCTGCATGCGATCGCCTGGTATATACTCTCTGATTTGAAAGATTTCCGAAACATCATCTCCTGGAGTGGTTGAAGAATATTCCTCTTCATCGCCATATAGGCTAATTGATTGCATATTGTGTTCAATCATTGCTTCAAATTCCTTTGGATATACAATGATTCGCTTTCCCTTATGTATGTTAATTGTTCTTTCAAAAATATTGAATAAATCTCGTATGGTTACCCCTTCAATTTCTATCGCTACCTCTCCTACGTTTGAAAGAACAAAGGGTATTGTAATTTCAATTTTTCTTTTTGCTTTTAGCGCAATAGGGCTCTTCATATACTCAACGCAATCCCCTTGCTTATAGGAAATACGCAAATGAATAATGGCATTTTGCAAAGAAATGCGACTATTATTTTTCAATATCACCACGACATTTGATGATCTATCGACAATTGCTTGACTCGCCATCTTTAATCCTTGAAGTTTGATTCTTTTCGTATAATAACTTAGGGAAATATAAGAAAGACTAGGCAATGCTAAAAGAACCGCTAATAAAATCACCGGAAATGGTTCATAAAATGATATCGTATAAAATGCGACTATAACAACAAGTATGCTATACATGCCGATTCGTTTTTTTCTTGACATAATTAGCTTACCATTCTTGGTGCCTTCACTTGATTGATAATCTCTTGCAGGATATCTTCTTTTGTTAAGTGCTTCATTTTCGCTTTTGAATTCATAATAATTCTATGTGCAACAACCTCTCGAAATACCGCCAATACATCTTCTGGAATAACATAATCACGACCATGAATTAGTGCATATGCAGCCGCCATTTTTGCTAAGGCAATAGATGCTCTTGGACTCGCCCCTTGCTCAATCAACGCCGATTGTCTTGTTGCTTGTACTAACGACACGATATATTTATATATGGCATCATGCATGAATACTTCTAATGCCGATTCTTGTAGCTTCAAAATATCCTTTGCGCTCATAATCGGTTCAATTTCTTTTTCATTTGGCAATGCTTTCATCAACTTGATAATATCCATCTCTTCTTTGTCATTTGGATAACCAAGCGACAAGCAGATCATAAAACGGTCCATTTGTGAATCTGGCAACAACTGTGTTCCTGCAGAGCCACATGGATTTTGTGTCGCAACAACAATAAATGGTTTTTCCACATCACGCGTTATTCCGTCAACAGAAACCTTTCCCTCTTCCATCACCTCTAACAGCGCCGATTGTGTTTTCGGCGATGTACGATTGATTTCATCTGCCAAAAATAAATTACAAAATACTGCCCCTGGCATATACTTCATCTCTTGCGTTTTCTTATCAAGCAAATTAAAGCCTACCACATCTGACGGCAATACATCTGGTGTAAATTGCATTCTCTGTGTTTTTAGGCCTAGCAGCTGGCTAAATGCTTTTGCCATTGTTGTTTTCCCTAGTCCTGGAATATCCTCAATTAAAACATGACCGCCTGCAATAATCGCACAAAATATTTTTTTTATTTCTTCTTCTTTTCCAATAACTGCCTTTCGCATTTCGCCAAGAACCGCACTCGCTAAATTTTGCTTCTCCATAGTTTACTCACCTTCTCCTGATGTCGCTTCCCCATTTTGTGTCGTGGAAGCTTCCTCGCTCGTATCCTTCGTTTCTGTATCACTTGGTAATGTTTCGTTTTCTGTTGTATGATTTTCTATTGGCTCGGTCGTGTTTTCTGTTGTTTTTTCTTGTGTTGCATCTGGCTTTAATGGTGTTGTCTTGCTTAAAATCTTAACTACCTTATCAAGCTTTTCATCCTTAGCGCAGCAATTTACCAACATGCGATCCACTTGACTTTTTAAAATCATCACATCCTGGTCGTTGTCCATCTCATCAATTCGTGCTGAAACTTTTTCATCAATCGTACCATTGTAAATATAGGGATTTCCATCTTCATCCCTTGCAATATATAAGCGAATAAGTGCTGGAGCATAGGTTGAAACATTGATAAATTTCACCTCATGATATACATAAACAATGTACGTATCCTCATAAGCGCCTTCCACATAATAGCAAATAATGTTGTCGTATAATTCAATGTACTGTGCCTGCTTATCTAAGTTTTTTTGTGTGAATTTATTGTCCAAATTCGTCACAACAATCGTATTTAACCGCTCAACATCACATTCCTTCAATGCGTAAAAATACGAACCAATTAAGGAATTCACATCTTTATGCAAATCTTTTTTTAGCAAAGATGAATACTCAATCAAATAATTGTTGGTATCCTCGGGAATAGAAGAATCTTCCGTGCTCTCGCTTGGTTGGTTTGCAACTAGTGAACCCTCTGTCGCTTTGGGATCATTCTTTTGTTTTTGCTTCACAAATAACACATTGTACGACAAAACAATTAAGACAAAAATAGAGATGCAAATAAGAGGAACCAAAATATAAGCTCCTTTTTGTCCCCAAATTGAGTCCTTTAGTGAAAACGCGGAGGCCTCCTCCTGTTGTTCGCTTTCAACGACAACTTCCTCCTGCTCGATAAATGGCTTTTCACCTATTTCATCAATCGCATCACTTTCATTTTCGTCTGTTTGCTTATCTTCTTCCTCTTCAGAAGGTTCTAAGTCCACTTCAACTTCTTCTTCAATATCTTTTTCGACTTCTTTTTTTTCGGGTTTTTCTTTTTCGGTCTCTTCTTTTTTGACTTCTTCTTTTTCTTCTGCAATTTCATCTAAATCAACAATATCTTGATCATTCTCTAATGTTTTTTCAATCCATATTTTTTTATTATTTTTATTTTTGTTTTTTTTCAAGTGTTTGCTCCTTCATCAGGAAAATATTTTGCATATTGTATGAATCGCCGTAAATATTCGTCTTTTTTATTTGTTTTCATGCCCTTTTCCGTTGCAAAAGAGCAATAGTTGTAGTATTATTTCATGTATGCATCTGTAGCTCAGTGGATAGAGCAATGGCCTCCGGAGCCATGTGCGGTGGTTCGATTCCACTCAGATGCATTTTCACTTATCATAACACATTCGTTATATAATTTCTATATATTTCATATATTTTTCACAATGCTTCCAATTAAATTTACCATATCTATTCTAATAGAAAGAGAGGATTTATGAGCTATGAGTATTTTTTAGATAATCTAATTATATTGCTTTCTAAAAAACTCCCAACCAATTACCAAATTACGAGCGAAACGATTATGAAAAACAACGGCATTTTTCGTGATGCCATCATTATTCGCCCGCCAGAACGCACGATCACACCGACTATTTATTTAGAGTCGCATTATCAAAATTACAAAAACGGAACTTCGCTTGACTGTATCGTTGACGAAATTTTATATTTCTACACGTTAAATTCCAAGCCTCCACAAAGCGTTTTCGAACACTTTCATGATTTTGAATTTGCCAAAGAATATATTACGTTCAAAATCGTTCATTTGGATATGAATCGCGACTTCCTAAAGCATACGGCACATATTCCTTTTTTGGATTTAGCCATTGTGTTTTGCCTCCTTATGCGAACAACTACGAGTGAACTATCTACCGCTATTATCAACAACGCACTTCTTGAAAAATGGGATACGACAACAAGCGAATTATACGATATTGCCTTTTTAAACACACCGCAAAAATATCCTTTTTCAATTCGTCCACTTGAAGATGTGCTAAGTGAACATTTTGATGATTGCCTAGTTGATGCGCCCCGTCTCTCAAATCAGTTATTCCTTTTTACAAATAGTATTCAATTTTTAGGCGCACATGTTCTCTTATATGAGGAATTACTCTTCGACTTTGCTTACAAGCAAAATTGTGATTTTTATATTTTGCCTTCAAGTATTCATGAGGTCTTGCTAGTTCCCGTTTCCTATTTTCAAGAAATGGAACGCCTTAAAGATATGGTTATCTCAATCAATCAAACCGATCTTTCACAAGATGAGATTTTATCAAATTCGATCTACTTGTATTCACTTGAAAAACGCAGCATTTCTCTTGTTGCTTAACTATGGTTATACATAAAAATGCGTAGCTTCTTGTGCTACGCATTTTGTATGTAAATTATTCTACTAGATGTCCGCCATCTTTTATAACGCTCATAATTGCTTCGATTTTTGATTCGCATAGTTCATCGGTGGATGCCTCTACCATAACGCGCAGTAAATTTTCTGTTCCACTAGCACGAACTAATACGCGACCATCATCGCCTAATTCACTTTCGACTTTTTGGATTATGTCCTTTACTTCTTTATTTGTCAAAATCGCTTCTTTGTCTTTTACTTTTATATTGACTAGCTTTTGTGGGTAAATCGTCAATGGTCTTTTCAATGCAGATAATCCAAGCCTCTTTTCAACCATCACCTCCATCATCTTGATGGAAGTAAGTATACCATCGCCCGTTGTTGCGTACTTACTAATAATGATATGACCTGATTGTTCACCGCCTAATTTGTAGCCGTTATTTGTCATTTCTTCGTATACATATTTATCACCAACGGCCGTTTTTTCATAGCGAATATGAATTGCATCAAATGCTTTATAGAGGCCTATGTTCGACATAATAGTTGTGACAACGGTATTGTCATCTAATGCTTGATTATCTTTCATGTAAGAACCTAAGACATACATAATCGCATCACCATCGACTAATTCACCATTTTCATCAATACAAAGGCAACGATCTGCATCGCCGTCATAGGCAAATCCTACATCAAGCTTTTTCTCTTTTACTAAACGAGCTAAATCCTCTATATGTGTAGAGCCACAATTTTCGTTAATATTGATGCCATCTGGCTCATCATGAATCGTATAGGTTTTTGCGCCAAGTGCATCAAATACATTTTTAGCAATATTAGAAGCACTACCATTGGCACAGTCAAGCCCTACGCGAATTCCTTTAAAAGAGCGAACAGGAATCGAAATCAAATAGCCAATATAACGATTTCTAGCGGATGAAAAATCTTGTGCACGACCAATCTTTTCTCCTTTTGCCAACTCAATATACGGTTCTTCAAAATCAATATAACGCTCGATTCGTTCAATGACCTCTTCTTCAAGCTTTTCTCCTTTTCCATTGATAAGCTTAATTCCGTTGTCATAGTAAGCATTATGACTTGCTGAAATCATAATTCCGCAATCAAAATCCTCCGTTCGAACTGCATAGGATACGCTTGGGGTTGTTGTCACATGCATCAAATAAGCATTCGCGCCCGAGGCTGTTATCCCCGCCACTAATGCATACTCAAACATGTAGCTGCTTCGTCTTGTGTCTTTTCCAATAACAATATTTGCAGTGTGTTCGCTGCTATAATAAAACCCTAGAAAACGCCCAATCTTATATGCGTGATCCACTGTTAAATCGACATTTGCCTCTCCGCGAAATCCATCCGTACCAAAGTACTTTCCCATTTCTTTTTACTCCTTAATAAGTAGAAAAGCTAAGTTAGCTTCTTAGCAAGCGCAACTTAGCTTTCGTGTTAACAATATGTGTATCTTCATGTGCGTTATGCTCTTGATAAATACTCACCTGATCTTGTATCAATTTTAATTTTTGTACCCTCTTCAATAAATAATGGTACATATACAGTTGCTCCTGTTTCCACAGTTGCTGGTTTTTGTGCATTTGTCGCTGTGTCACCCTTAAATCCTGGCTCTGTCTCTGTAATAAGAAGCTCTACAAAAAGTGGTGGCTCAATAGCAAATACGTTGCCATTGTAAGCACAGATTTTAACCATCTCATTTTCTTTTACAAACTTAAGTGCATCCCCAACAGACTCTTCATTCAACGCAATTTGCTCGTATGATTCAACGTCCATAAAGTGAAATAACTCACCATCGCTGTACAAATATTGCATGTCATTTCGGTCAATTCTTGCTGGAGGGAATTTTTCTGTTGGACGGAAAGTTCTCTCAACAATACCACCGTTGATAATGTTGCGAAGCTTTGTTCTAACAAACGCCGCGCCCTTGCCCGGTTTTACATGTTGAAAGTCTATGATTTGATAAACTGCATTATCAATCTCTACTGTTATACCATTTTTAAAATCACCTGCTGAAATCATATTAATCCTCCTTCGTGTTCACTAATAATATAGTACATTTTTCGTTTTGTTTCAACTACTTTTTTGTGTATAAGTAGAGGACTTGCTTTTGAGGTATAAATAATCAATTGCTAAAAAGTAACCATCCTTCCCAAGCCCTACTATTTGCCCATCACATGCTGGCGCTGTGACCGATATATGACGAAATTCTTCTCTTTGATGAATATTCGACAAATGAACTTCCACAATGGGCACATCTACACTTTTTAATGCATCCGAAATGGCATAGCTGTAATGTGTAAATGCACCTGGATTAATCACGATTCCATCTACTTTTTCTATATGACATCTTTGAATTTCATCAATAATTGCCCCTTCATAATTGCTTTGGAAGCATGCAATTTCGATATGTTTGCTATCTCCGTACGCTTTGATTTCCTCGCATAGCGTTTCGTATGATTCATTTCCATACACGCTTTTTTCGCGGATTCCAAGAAAATTTAAATTTGGCCCATTAATTACGACGATTTGCATGATATTCTTCTCTCCCTTCGTTTATTTTTACGATATATTGAATAATTTCATCATATTGAAGTTCTTCTCCATCGACTATTTCATCTGCTATTTTCGAATATGTTGATCTTCTTTCCAAAAACAATTGAAAAATAGCTTCTCTTCCCTTTTTTACGAGTGGTCTTGTTTTGCTACCTCGAATTCGTTTCCAAATCGTTTTAAACTTATAATCAAGAAAAATGACCATGCCTATTTGTTTAAACAGTATGTTGTTTTCTTTTTGAAGCGGCATACCGCCACCTGTTGCAATAATCATTGGCTCTTTACTATCTGCTAATTCCGTAAGACATTGCGTCTCTAATCTACGGAAATACGCTTCTCCATCGCTTTGAAAAATTTCGGCGATTGTTCTATCTTCTTTTTCTGCAATATAATCATCTGTATCAATAAATGCAATATCATAATACTTCGCCAAGGCTTGCCCAATAGTTGTTTTCCCTGCTCCCATAAAACCAATCAAAATAATATTTTTCACGAAAGCACCTTTGCTGCCTTTCCTAAAACTTGCTTTGCTAATTCCTCTTCTATTTGAACGTCATTCCATATTTCAAATGAGCGTACACCCTGATAAACTAGCATTTTCAATCCATTGACTGCTTTTACATTGGCTTGACGTGCTTTACTCATAAATTGTGTTGTTGTTGGATTAAATATAATATCAACCACTCCTATAAGCGATTTGAAAAATGCCTCCTCGCAAACTGGCGATTCCTCTATACGAGGATACATACCAACATTTGTTGTTTGTATACATAAGTAACGCGCCCTCTCTCCATAGCCTTCAATTTTATAAAGTTCGTCCATCGCAAGACTTATGGCGATTTCTTTTCCAGCTACTAGATTTCCAGCAAGCGCCAACTCATCTGCTCGCTCTTTTGTGCGGTTAATTATATAGATTTTTTTTGCTCCTTCTTCAATTGCCATCATAGTAGCTGTACGTGCTGTTCCACCTGCGCCTATAATAATGATTTCTTGATCTGCAATCGCAAATCCTTCTTCAAGAATGGTGCGTGTCAATCCATATTTGTCGGTATTATACCCTTTATAGCCATTGCCTGTCCATTTGAGTGTATTAACCGCTCCAATCATAAGTGCCATCTCATCCACATCATCTAACAATGGGATAATGGCTTCTTTATGCGGCAAGGAAACATTCATCCCTTGTACTTTTAAGGCTTTCACACCCTCATAAACTTTCATTAGGCTCTCAATTGGTGTTTCAAAAGGAACATAAATTCCGTCAATCCTCATCTTCTCAAACAATTGATTTTGAATAAGTGGTGATAAACTATGCCCAATTGGCGTTGCTAATAGCCCATACAATTTTGTTTTCCCAGTAATCATGAAAACTCCTTATTTAAGTGACTTCCTATAGAAATGCAAAACGATTTTTTCGAAATAACGTTTAATAACAATCTGAATTTCTTCTTTTGGATGAATAATATCAAGCAAAATGGTATGTAACCCACATTGATTCCCACCATAAATATCCGTAAATACTTGGTCGCCTACAAACAATGTTGTAGGAATTGTTCCGTCCGCCATCTCAATGGCTTTAAGATAATTAGTCGCCTTTGGTTTTTTTGCTTTCCAAATCGCCTTTGAACCAACTGCTTTCGCAAATGGTGCGACACGATATTCATCATTGTTTGAAATCAACACCGTTTGGAAACCAATTTCCCGTATTTTTTCAAATAATTCTATGATTTTTTCATCCGCTGGCTTGCCATGTGGTACTAAGGTGTTATCAATATCAAATAATATGCTTCGATATCCCTCTTTATAATACGTTTCAAAATCAATGTCATACACCGAATGACTCGTTTCTTTTGGATAAAATCGTTTTAGCATACCAACCTCCTAGCTTTTTAATGCTCTTTGTAAATTTTCTAACTCCCTAGCGAATGTCTTAACATCTTTAAATTCGCGATAAACGGATGCGAATCGAACATACGCCACTTCATCAAGAACCTTTAATTTCTGCATAATTTTCTCGCCAACAATCGTGCTTTGAACCTCTTTTTCGCCTAAATCATAGACCTCTTTTTCAATCTCATTAATCATCTCTTGAATTTGTTTTGTCGAAATAGGACGTTTGTGACACGCTAATAAAATGCCTTTTTCAATTTTTGTTCGGTCAAACACTTCTCGTGTATTATCTTTTTTTATTACCATCATAGGAAATGCTTCAATTCTCTCATAGGTTGTAAAACGACGATCACAACTTTCGCACACCCTTCTTCGTCGAATAGAACTATCCTCTGATGGTCTTGAGTCAATCACTCGTGTATTTTCTTCTCCACAATATGGACATCTCATAATTTCTCCTTCTACCGATTAATAAAGGTTAGTTTCTTGCAAATTCTGAAAGCTCTAATCCCTCATTACGATCTAGTACCATATTTACACTCCAGCTATTTACGAAAAGCAATAGTGGGCGTTCCTTCAAATCCTTCACTCGTTTCATATCCGTTGTTCCTTGAATTTTATCCAAAGGTTTTTCGTAATTCTCTATCCAACGAATATATTGATAAGGAAGTTGCTCCAAGCGAATTTCCACATTATATTCTGATTGTAGACGATATTGTAAAACTTCGAATTGTAGTGTACCCACTACCCCCACAATGATTTCTTCCATACCTGTGTTAAATTCTTGGAAAATTTGAATCGCACCTTCTTGAGCAATTTGCATAACACCTTTAATAAATTGCTTTCGCTTCATTGTATCAACCTGACGAACGCGTGCGAAATGCTCTGGTGCAAACGTCGGAATGCCATCATATATTACTTTCATATTTGGCGCACAAATCGTATCGCCAATTGAAAATTGACCTGGATCAAATACGCCGATAATATCACCTGCGTAGGCTTCTTCAATAATCTTTCGATCCTCTGCCATCAACTGCTGTGGTTGCGCCAAGTGCATTTTTCGATTTCCTTGCACATGATTAACTTCCATCCCCGCCTTAAACTTTCCAGAACAAATTCTCATAAAAGCGATTCGATCACGATGCGCCTTGTTCATATTTGCCTGAATTTTAAACACAAATGCCGAAAATGGATCGTCAATTGGATCCACTACCCCTTCTTTTGTTTCTCTTTTTTGAGGTGGCAAGGTCATCTTTAGGAAGTGTTGCAAAAAGGTTTCTACTCCAAAATTCGTAAGTGCCGAACCAAAAAAGACAGGTGATAGTTTCCCCTTACTTACCTTCTCCATATCAAATTCTTCACATGCACCATCTAACAGTTCAATTTCCTCAAGCAATTTATCATAGAGCAATGGCGTAACAATATCACGACATGCTTCTAAATCCATTTCCTCTGTCACTAATTTTTCCATACCTGCATGAGCAGCATGAAAAATGGTAACCTTTTTTGTCTCACGATTGTAGATGCCCTTAAAATTCTTTCCACAACCAATTGGCCAATTCACTGCGCATGTTTTTATACCCAATACCGTTTCAATTTCATCTAGCAACTCAAATGTGTCATTGGCTTCACGATCCATCTTATTGATAAATGTGAAGATCGGAATATTTCGCAATAAGCAAACCTTAAATAGCTTAATGGTTTGTACCTCAACACCCTTTGAAGCATCAATTACCATAACAGCCGAATCAGCAGCCATCAAAGTTCGGTATGTATCTTCCGAGAAATCTTGATGCCCTGGCGTATCCAGAATATTAATACAGAAATTATCGTAATTAAATTGCATAACCGAAGAGGTAACCGAAATTCCTCTTTCCTTTTCAATTTCCATCCAGTCCGACACAGCATGCTTTGCTGTTTTTCGCCCCTTTACAGAACCCGCTAAGTTGATTGCGCCTCCATATAATAAAAACTTTTCGGTTAATGTTGTTTTTCCCGCATCGGGATGCGAAATAATCGCAAATGTTCGTCTCTTATTAATCTCATTTATTAGGTCAGACATAATTATCTCCTTTAATTTCTCTCTTACTTATTTTATAACGAATCGCACTTCGTTGCAAGGTAATTCTTTCGCAACCCACTAACACTCTCTATATATGATACGAAACAAAAAATCGATAAAACTTTTTTCGTTTTCCCAGCTGATGCTTTGCACATATAGACTTTTTTATCATTTTAGATTAAAATAAAGACCTAATCTATATCGAAAGGAGTCCTTTATGATTTTAGCCATTGATATTGGAAATACGCATACGATTGCTGGTTGCCTGGACAACTCAACAATTTATTTTGTTGAGCGCATTGCAACTGACTACCAAAAAACCGCCGCTGAATACGCGGTTATTTTAAAAAGCATTATTGAACTTAACCATATTGAGCTTTCCCGTATCGAGGGAATTATCATTTCTTCTGTTGTTCCACCCGTATCGAAGAACATTGAAAATGCTGTGACAAAGCTCTCACCGATTAAGCCATTTATTGTAGGTCCTGGCTTGAAAACAGGCCTCAATATCAAAACTGATAACCCCGCTCAGCTTGGTAGCGATCTCGTTGTTGGTGCCGTGGCGGCAATTGACCAATACCCTTGTCCTCTTATCGTTTTTGATCTTGGTACTGCGACAACCATTTCTGTGATTGACAAAAACAAAGTTTTCTTAGGTGTTGTGATTTACCCTGGTGTCCATGTGGCATTTGAGTCCTTAGCCAATAAAACGGCTCAGCTTCCTGATATTCGTTTAGAAAAACCTGATAAAGTGATTGGCACAACCACCGTTGCGTGTATGCAAAGTGGCGCGATTTATGGAAATGCCTCAATGATTGATGGCATGATTGAACGCATTGAGGAGGAGCTTGAAATGACGACGACCGTTGTTGCTACAGGCGGTCTTGCTTCTAGCATTGCCACTGCATGCAAAAAGCAGATCATCGTAGACGATGAACTGCTTCTAAAAGGCTTGCTAATTCTTTATAATAAGAACAAAAAATAATTTTATTTATCTATTTTTTTAAATACCATCGCCATCCGATTTGGAATATACGCAATAAATCCATTGCGTCCATCTCCGGTTGGCGTTGCTTCATATATAAGGCTCTTATCGATACGCTCGAATCCACCAAATTCGCTATCATCGGTAGAAAATACAATTTCGTAATCGCCAGCATGAAGTGTTGGGATAAAATAACCCGTAAACGATTTTATTGGATTAAAGCTAAAAACGAATACTAAATCATGTTTTGCATAAATAATAATTTTGTCGCTTTCTTGAATCCACAAATTGTGAACATGGCCTTTTAATAATTCATTTTCTTTGGAGAAAGCAATCATTTCTCGATCAAAATTATTTAGATATTCATATTTTAAATCTTTATTTTCAACGAGATTCCATTGTCTTCTGCAATAGTGATAGCTCCAAGCATTGCCCTCTCTTGGGAAGTCAATCCACTCTGGATGACCAAATTCATTCCCCATAAAGTTTAAATATCCTTGACCAGCTGTTGTTAAGGTAATAAAACGCATCATCTTATGAAGCGCAATCCCACGATCGATTACCAAATTTTGATCGCTTTTGCTCATCGACCAGTACATTTCTTGGTCGCACAAACGGAACATCATCGTCTTGTCCCCTACTAGTGCTTGGTCGTGTGATTCTACATACGCAATTACTTTTTCTTTTGGACGCTTGCTTGTTAGCTCATACCACAAACGATACATATTCCATTGCTCATCCGACAAATTTGTCAAATAATCAATCCAAAGTGGTGGTATGCCCATAGCAAGGCGATAATCAAATCCTACTCCGCCGTCTTCGATTGGAATACACATACCTGGCATAGCTGACATATCTTCTGCAATGGTGATGGCATTTTTATTAAGTCCATGAATTAATTCATTGGCTAATTGCAAATATGTAATCGCTTCTACATGCGTATTCATCGAAAAATATTTGTCGTATGAATCAAAGAAAGATCCCATACCATGGTCATGGTATAGCATGCTTGTTACGCCGTCAAAACGAAATCCGTCAAAATGATACTCCATCATCCAATATTTTAGATTGGATAGTAGAAAATGCATCACTTGATGCTTTCCGTAATCAAAAAGTTTTGTATCCCATTCACGATGCTCGCCTTTGGCGCCTTCATGAAAATACTGATAGGTTGTTCCATCAAATTGATTGATGCCTTCGTTTGTGTTTTTGGCTACATGAGAATGAACAACATCTAGTAAGACGCGAATTCCCATTTTATGTGCTTGGTTAATTAACTTTTTTAGCTCTTCTGGTCTGCCATAACGAGACGATGCCGCAAAGAAATTTGTCACTTGATAACCAAATGAGCCATAGTATGGATGTTCCATAACGGCCATAATTTGAATGGTGTTGTAGCCAAGTTTTTTGATTCGTGGCAACATTTTTTTCTTGAAGTCTTCGTAGCTCTCAATCCCTTGCTTTTCACCCGACATACCAATATGGCACTCGTAAATGTAAAGAGGTTTTTCAAGGCCTGTATCATCTCCAGAATTTTGCGTCTTTTTATCCGTCCATCTGAATTTCTTTTCTGGACAATTGACAACCGCTGTCCATGATAAATCCTCTGGATCTTGTAATACACGTGTTGCGTAAGAAGGGACTCTTCGGAATTCTTGTCCTTCGTGTCTTACAATTGCTTGAACATAACAATCATTCCATAAGGCTTCTTCGTCTAAGTAAATCTCGAATACACCATTTTCAATGCGTTTCATCGGATGTGAATATGGATTCCATTCGTTAAAATCTCCTGTGAAAAACATCTCACTCGCGCCTGGCGCCCACTCTCTATAAACCCATGTCTTTCCTTCTTTTTGAATACCAAAGTACTTATATCCATTTGCAAAATCGACAATAGAATTCCCATTTAACAGTTCTTCTCTTACCTTGTAATATCTGTCCATCCGAAAATTGATATCTGCTTCGTATGGTTTCAAATACGTATCATATTGAACAATTTTATACGACATATTACACCCCTTTCATTGCATGTGTACTTTAGGTACCCTTTAAGTATACTACAAGTATTTTTATCTTTCAATTGTATTGAAAAATTTTATCGCATCACTTAACACAAAAAACAACTCCGCAAGGTTATATCTTTACGAATGTTTCGTGATAAAAAGAGTAGACATAACGTTCTTTAACCCGCTTATTTTTTTGCGAAAAACAACGACAAATAACCATTTCATAAAGGTCCATTTGTATTTTATAGCGCCTACTAAACTCTTCTTGAAGGTTTTCCTTATTGATACGGTCTGTCTTATAGTCAATTAACACAAACCCATCCTCTTCTTCAAAGAACATATCAATAATTCCTCGAATAAGAACATAATCATCGCCTTCTAGCTGACAGTCCGTTAATTTCTCCTTCATCGGTTGGTATACTTCTAGCTCTTTCGGTGTTAGTCCCAGCAAAAATGGTTGTTCTCGATATAGCTTTTCTTTTTGATAGGCATTTTTTATTCGCTCTGTAAATGGATTTTCTAGAAAGGCCTTTGGCGAAAACCTTCTTAGCATTTCTTTCTGTTCCTTTGTATAATGCGACAAATCCACTGCCGTTTTGTTTTCATAATCCAAACGTTCCATTACGCTATGAACAAGCGTGCCATATAATGCACCTCCCATTTTTTGAGAGTACATTTCATCATGGCTTTTAACAAGGGCAGCTTCATTATATTCCTCATTCATGTCTTGACTATTTTTCTTGATTTCTGAAACAGAAATCGTTGCTGGCATTTTTTCTAGCACATTGTAGTCATACTTATCATTCAATTTTTTATCCCAGTATTCACAAACTGTGCTAAGCAAATCTTCTACCTCTATTTCTCCTCGCAATTGATTCTTCATGGCCGAATATTGTACTTGCTCATTGCTTTTCGAAATATCAAGTGCATCAACATCGTATTCCACCATTTTTACAAGCGGATTTTGTTGTTTTGCAAAAGCCGTCCATATCCACGTGAAATATTTATCAGATTTCACCAAATCAGCGTAAAACAATTTTCCCTCGTTCGTTCTTCCTAAGGAAAGCGCTTTTTCCTTTTCTCTTTCTATTGTTTTACTACAAGCTGTCAAAAACAAATATTCCTTTGCACGCGTTAAGGCAACATATAGCAATCTTAATTCCTCTGCAATGGCATCATTTTTTATTTTTTGCGCAACTGCTTCATGCATAAAAGTCGTTCTCTTTAATCGTTTTTTTGGATCTGTATAATTGGATACGAGTCCCAAATCAACATTCGATAAAAAATACGCACTTGCATCTGTAAGGTTCGCTTTTTTTGTTGTTCCACTCATAAATACAATAGGGTATTCTAAGCCTTTACTTTTGTGAATTGTCATAATACGCACGACATTTTCATTTTCATTTAAAGTCAACGGAATAGGCACACTAATTTCTTTTTCTTTTAGATTCTCAATGTATCGTATGAAATTAAACACACCTGTAAAGCTTGTTTTTTCGTAATCGCAGGCTGTTGTCACTAGCCTTTCTAAGTTTGCACCACGCTGTTTTCCCATCGGTAGAGCGCAGGCATAATATAGGTATCCACTTTCTTCTAGAAACTGTTGCAAATATAAATGAATTGGCTGAAAACTTAATTTCATACGCTCCTCATCGATTTTTTCATAAAATGCTTTTAAGCGCAAAATAATAGCGTGTTCATTATCACTTAACGTATCCTTTTCCATTTCAATCAAGCGAGAAACTTGATGAAAATTCCTTTTGATTCCACGCTCTGCTAACAGACAGCGAAGCACTACGAGGTCCTCATTTGAAAAACCGAAAACAGGCGATTTCATGACGCAAATCAATGGAATATCCTGCTTTGGATTATCTAGTACGCGTAAATAATTCAAAACGAATTCTACTTCCACTGCATCAAAATAATTTTCCTTTGCTTCCGCATAACATGGAATATTTTCTTCTTTAAAGACTTTTAAGAAAATGTCCGACCAATTGCTAACACTTCTTAATAAAATAACAATATCTTTATACTCTGCCCTTCGCAACTCACCCGTTTCTTCGTCTTTGACAAGTACGCCCTCTTCCAAATCAATTAATCGCTTTATTTTGTAGGCAATCAGCCTTGCCTCCCACTCACGATCCTTTATATCAATAAGCTTTCCGTCTTCTTTCATTCCAGTCGCCTTTTGCGTATCCAAAACAAGAACTTCCACTCTTGATTGCATATCATCTTCATCAAAGCTTAGTCCTGGTTTTAATGCGATTTGCTCATTGTAATGAATGCCGCCTAGCTGTGCACTCATAATCTGTTTGAACAAATCATTAATCGGCTCTAAGATGTTTTTATGACTTCTAAAATTCTTATTCAACTCAAACAAAAGATTCGGCGCCGTATCACCATACGAATCGTATTTTTCCATAAATAATTGTGGTCGTGCTTGTCGAAATTGATAAATACTCTGCTTTACATCGCCTACCATAAATCGGTTCGGCATTCCTTGCTGTTCTTTTGAAATAAGTTTAAACAATTCCTCTTGTAGCAAGTTACTATCTTGGTATTCATCAATAAAAATAGCGTAGAATTTTTCTTGATAACTTTTAGCGATTTCTGGATGTGCCACAATCAAATCAAGTGCATAGCGATTTAAGTCCCCAAAATCCATCAGATTCTTTTCAATCTTATACGCTTGATAGTTCTCGTCAAATATCAGAACCATTTCTACAAGCAGACTAACTGCCTCTTTACATAGAAACCAGTCCTCTCCAATTTCCTCTAGCGAATAATGCAATAGTCTTTCAATATGCCCACCCTTCTTAAATGGGGCCAAAATCTTTTTTCGAGCTAGATCATATTCCTTCTTCACTTCGTCATTTATCGCTAAGTTCTTTGGTTTACTTTTTAGCCTTTTAGGTGCAAATGCTTGTATGCAATCTCGCATTTCTTCATATGTATCAAAGGAATCGAGTGTCTGGATAAACACCTTCATATCCTCACATTCTTCTTCTGTAAAGTCATACAAGTAATCTAGCCCCGCATCTGGTGTGGAAACAATATCAAACAATTCATCGTATTGCTCCTGGATTGGATAGTTCGACAGCATTTTTTTAAGATGAATGATCGATTCCCTCATCCATGCCATTTCTTCGATGTTACGATTGTCATACAATGCACGCTGTTTTTCTAACCATTCTTTGGGAAATGGAAAGGAGCGTGTTTTATTGTAAAGTGACATCATATACTCATTGATTTCTTTAAAGCCTTTTGCTTTTCCAAAAACCCTAAAAAAATCACCAAACTGCTCTTGCCGATTTTGTGCAATATCTTTAATCATTTCTTCCGATAAATTTTTCTGAATTAATTTTGCCTCATTCTCATCCATTAGGCGATACCCAGGCGCAATTGGTAATTCAAAAATATAGTCGCTAATAACCGTTTTGCAAAAACTATCGATTGTCTGTATATGTGCCGATGACAATAGGTAAAACTGTTTCTTTAGATGCTCATTATTCGGAAATTCTTGCATTTTTTCATTGATTGCTACGGCAATTTTTTCTTTCATGCTACGCGCCGCAGACTTTGTAAACGTCACAACAAGAAGCGAATCAATATCCACAGGTTTTTCATCATTTAGCACCATCTGAATGATACGTTCAATCAAAACGGCTGTTTTTCCACTGCCCGCAGCTGCTGAAGTTAAGATATTGGTATTTTCCGCATCAATTACGCTTTTTTGCTCATTTGTCCAATTCTTGATCGCCATTCGACATCTCCCATTCTTTTTCCTCAATTAATTGTTCAAATCCCTCAATTTTTTGTAGTTTTCGCTTTTCATATCCTTCAACTGTATCGTCAAACTGGCATAAGGAATGATACGAACAATATGCACAAGCATTTCCATCATCATATTCGTAAGGACTGATTTTTGCTTCGAGGCTCACAATTTCCTCTACAAACTCACTCACTTTTTGATTTGTATGTTCTAGAAGCTTTTCAAATTTCTCTGCATTAGAAACCACTTTTCTTTTTGCTTGAGTAGTTCCCGCCACTAACGTCCCTAGTCTGACCTTACTATCTACAATGAGATTTTCCACCGTTTCATCATCAATCACAATTCCTTCAAAACGATGCTTCATCATTTTTTCTTTATACAGCTTCTCCTCGTCAATGCTTCTTTCATTTTTAAAATTAATAATGGGATTTTGTATTTGCATATAATACGCGCCCGCAGGAATAATCTCTAGGTCTGGGTGCTTTGCTTTTTGAAGTTTCATGGCAAATTGTATGTAAAGCAATAATTGAAGCTGAATTCCTTCATTGACCAATGTCGGTTCCAATTTTCGATCTGAACTTTTATAATCCACGACATTGACAAATAACGTATTTTCTTTTTTTGCCACATCAATGCGATCAATTTGCCCTACTAAGTTAATGTTGCGATTTCCCTTTGTTTGAATTGGCAAGGTAGCCCTAACTTCTCTCTGCTCTCCTCTAAAGCCCATTAGCTTATATTGTTCAAGGATCATTTTTAGCGAATTTATAACGGTCTCTTCCATCAAAACCAAATTCATATCAAACTCCACCTCTTGATCAAATATATCTGGAAAGCGTTCTTTTGTTAATACCAATGCCTTGTCAATCAATTCTTCTTGCATTTCAATTGTTAAATCTATGATTTCAATACGCGTACTTTCTAATAAGTTAAAAAACATTTCCATTGCGTAGTGATAAATGATTCCAATGTCCGTAGAGGCTAATTCAAATTCTAATCGCTCATTAGCGCCTAACGTATACTCATAAAAATATTTGGCTGGGCATTCTGCAAAGGCCTCTAGTTTTGATACGGAAAGATCGTTAATCCCTTTTACCGCTCGACTAATAACATCTGGTGAAAATCCTTTGTTTTCATAGCGATACGTTCCGCCATCTAGCAATTGCCTCATGCGTGTTTTTGTTTCTTTCATTTGGTATAGGCATTTTGCTAATTCAAGAAATTGACGATTAGAATCAGCGCCAACATTCGCTATTTCTTCAAACTGCAAAGCAATGGATTGCAATGCTGCATGTACGCTATGCACTCGTTCGATATCTTCAACAGATTTATAAAAATTAACGGGTATTTTCCGTTGTCTCTTGATTTGATTGATAAATTCCGCTGGAAAAAGACTTTCGCCTTTTTCATCCTGACGAGCGTATGTGTAGATTGCTTTTTGAGAAGGCATTTTTCGTATACAATATCGATAATACTCATCTGCAAATTTTTCCTCTCGCTCACTTGGTGCAAACTCTAATCCCTTTCCAATAAATATGGTTCGCTCCGCATCCGACAAAATGCTATTTTTCCCTGCCGAAACCATCTCAATTTGATCATTACAGCCGATATAATAAAGTAGCTTTTTTTCTTGAAATCTTGACCGCCTACTATCGCCAATAACAACATAGTCCAACGTAGGTGGCGTAATACCTATTTTTATTTCATCTAATCCCGTTTTTAGCAATGCATCAAACTCAGCAAAGGATAGCATTTCCTCTCCAAGCATCCTTCTAAACTGTTCAAATAGCTCCTTAATTTTTTCAAATACTTGCTGATATTCGATTTTCTTATCTAATTTTTCATGTTTTTCAAGCAACGCAATATACGATGTCAATTTTTCTTCTACATCGATACTGTCAAGATACTTTTCAATAGCATCTAGTTTGATTCCAACCTTCGTTTTCTTCAAAAGAACCTGCTCCATTTTGACAAACTCATCAAAGTACTCTTTTCTCTTATTCTCTAAGTCACCAAGCAAAACGGTTTCAAATTCTTTCTCACTATCTTCTTCTGTACACCATGGCGTAGTAAATGCTTTTTTTCGTTTTTTGTTTTTAGCGAGCGCGTAATTTTCCATTGTATTGACAATTGTCTGGTCATACAATAACGGATTTTTTAAATACGTAAATATAGCTGTATATGAATACTTTTCTTTTATGACAGATAGCATTTGTGCGATTAACTGAATAAGGATATTGTATTCAACTTTATTTGCTACATCCATAAAATACGCAATATCGCATCGTTCAAATTCAATTTCAATAAATTTTCGATATGTGCTTATTTGGTCGCAAACCACTGCAATATCCTTATAGCGCATCTTATCTTGGTGGATTGCCTTTCGTATTTGGGCTGCCACAAAACTCACCTCTTCTTTTGGTGTTTTTGCCTCACATATTGTTTCACTAATAGGCTTACTGCTTGCAATCAGCAAACAATCCTCTTCCTTGATTGCCTGGCTATTTATCTTTTTTTCTCGATCATACATATTCATGATTTTTTGAGCCATTTTCTTGCTTAAATAAAATTGCTCATATTTTGACCGAATGCTATATAAATTTTCGTTTTCTGGCAATGTGATGGTAAAGGTCGCTGATTGACTTTGACAAATCAAGCTTTCCACAACTTGATATTGCAAAGGCGTAAAATTTGAAAACAAATCAAAATAAAGATGACTGCTTTGTATTAAATTTGAGTCCTTAATAATCTTCGCAACCTCTATTAAAATTTGTTCCGACACCAAATACGTATCGCCCAATTCCTTTTCAAAACGAGTCTTAATCAAAATAATATCGTGTATTTTTTTGCGCAATAGAGTACCGCTTCCTTCATCATCTCTTATACTGATTAATTGATCGATTCCAATGTTATATTGCGAAAACTCCATCAATGTTTTTTTTATTTCCGCTAAAAAACCTTGTGTATTTGCATTTTTGGTGTAAAACACAAAGTCTTTACTTGTATAAATAATCGCTCGCTTTAAAAGCATTGTTTTGCCAATTTCATTTAATTGTTTTGGCAAAACAATGCCTGCCTCTTCAAACACGCGGTGTGCTAGTCTTGTAAAACTGACTACATCAATATTCATATAAGCATGCTCAGGATGCAAACGAATCAGTGCTTGTTGCGTCTGCACAGTTGCCTGCTCTGGAACAATCACCATTATTTTTTGCGAAAAATCCTTTGAGCGTTCTATAATCTCGTTATACAACTTCTCTGATTTTCCTGCTGCCACATCTCCTACAATGAATTTAATTTGCATAAACAACTCCTTTTATCAAGTAAACATTTCTCTGCGTTTCATATATGTTACCAATTATACCATTTCACTTCTAGTTGGTGAATAGCTTTTAAGGATTTTCTTTTTGTCAAATAGGATACTCGTAATCCACACTGCTAATAGCAGTGTTACTTACTCGCACTTTCGCTTTGCTTAGAAGTGGGGGACATCTTTATCAAGGTTATGCACATAAAAAGAGCCTCTCGGCCCTTTTTCATTAAATGTTTTCGTATACTCTCTCGAAAAATATTTATTTTCTCAATTGGTTAATTGTCTTTTTTGCTAACATCATAATGGGAATTGAAGTTGTAGTAATTAATAATACAACTCCTATCATACTTAGAAAACCAACTATTCGTGGCACTAATGACCAATATATCTCTTTCATACCCCTTTCATACGCATAATTAATCAACCAATAATACCCTAAGACAAAAACAAACAACCCGCTAACTATCTTGATTAAATTTTCAACGATCAATATCATAAAATACTCTTTTTTTGTGACACCATTTGCCCACATAACCGAAATATCTCTATGTCGACTAATGATCATAATCCCCATTGTTGATATTATTGATATGCTACAAATTATCAAAGAAAAAGCAATCATAATTCGAAGAGTTCTATTGTTTTCTTTCTCCGCTTTTAATAAGTTATTACACACTTGCTTTATCGAATGTGATTTCACAGAATACTTATATGTTTTTGCTAACTGTTCTATTTTGTCCTTTAACCCAGGTAGGCTTGCTCCTTCTTGCGCTAACCAATACGTCGTATCAGCCATTTTCATTCCACCATAAAGCTTCTCATCGTCTGTTAGTAGCGTCAAGAAAGAGTCATTCATAATAACCGTATTTGCTCCATCATACATGCCTGCCGCTGGCAAGATTGCACTATCTCTTTTTATATAACCAACTACATAATACAAAAGAGTTTTTTTATTTATCATTTCTTTTCTTGTTAAAATATCACCCACAGCCAATACATTGCGATATTTATCTCCCACCAATATAGGAAACGCCCCATCTTCTCTTATTTTAAATTCCTCTTCCAATTCGATCTCAACTTTGGTAGTATTCAAAAAATCAATATCGCTTATCTGATATAGGTTAGAATAACCTCCCATGTTCATACTGCCTAGCATCAATCCCTCATTTGCATTTAGCTTGTAGTAAGCAGGGTTGTTAAGCAGCTGCTCAAATGCAACCGTAGAATTGCCAATCCAGCCTACTGTTTGTATTCCCTCTAAGCTCTTTAGCTGACTAATAAATTCTCCATAATCAGAATAATATTCTGGTTTGTCTGCGAAATATATACTTCTCATAACGTGCAAGTGTTCTAAATCCGATCCAACATGATTTTCAATATCTTCTATATGTCGAATTGCATACAAATAATTTGCTAAGAACATCCCAATCAAGAAAAATGAAATTGAAATCATAAACACTACACAAAAGAAGCTTTTTTTTCGCATAATGATGTTGTCACATGAAAATCTAATAATATGTCGTATTTTCATTACTACTCCTCTATTATCGCCAACGCTTCAATTGCTGATATTTTGTTGACCTTTCTCATAAGATTAAGTGTTATGACAAGTGTCACACCGATTAAAACCGCTACGGAAATCAATAGATTGGAGAATGATAACCGAATGGAAATCCCCAATATTTTGCCACCGCTTAAGCGAACGCCCCATTGAATTGCAAAACAAAAGAAAGCGGAAATACCTCCTATACGCAATAACGAGTAATATATATGGCTAAAAAGATTTTTGTTTTCTTCTCCAAAAATTTTGCGAATAGCAATCTCTCTCCATCTTTTTGAAAGCCAAAATTCCGCTGCAATTACGCAATTTATTATGCAAAAAACAAATAATGTATAATACATAACACTTTCAGATTTTTCACTTCCGTAATCGTCTGCTATATAAATAAATATTGGTTGGACAACTACATCAATGCCTAGAGACTCTGCATTTTTCTGCATCTTTGAACAACTAGCGTACATATCATTATAATTGCTTTCAAAGTGAAACAAAAATTTGTTTGCACTATATAGTCGTTCAAGAGAGAGCTCACCCAAGCTCTTGTAATCTAATATCAGCAAATAATCAAATATATCTGATGTGCTTACTCCTGTATATCCAGCGACTTGATACAGTTCTCCATTGAGACTTATATATTGTACGCCATTTTTAGTAATGATTTTATTTTTTTGTTCCTTGCCAATCAAAGCTCCCGATTTTTTTGAATAATCGCTTGCCTTCACCTTTTTTCCGTTTGTGTATTGATAAATAAAATCCTCATTTACTACAAGCACTACATCAACTAGCTGCATCGCTTCTTCTGCTTCAGATGACATTTCAACATCCCTAATTGTTATATTTCCTTTACAACCTTCAAAGATTTCTAAAAGTTCTACCTTTTCTGTTGTGAAAAATTCTATTTCCGCCTCATATGTATTTTTATATGAATAATTTTCTTGATCCACGTTTCTATCAAATACAGAGGCTGTAATTGAAAATCCCAAATAAAAAGCGATAAAGGATAACATAAGCGACAAAAACATATACATATCAGATAATGGATAACGAAACAACGCCCTAGCCCATTTTTTAGCTTTTTTCACTTGAAGCCTCGCTCTCTAAAACAATTCTCCCATCATTAATATATATGATTCTTTTTGCCTTTTTGGCAATAGCATAATCATGCGTTACCATAAGCACTGTTTTTCCTTCTGCATTTATCTCTTTTAACAACTCAACAATTTCTTCACTCGTCTTACTATCTAGTGCCCCCGTTGGTTCATCAGCCAAAATCAATTCATTGCCTGATGCTAACGCTCTAGCAATCGCACAGCGCTGCTGTTGTCCTCCTGAAATATGTACAGGAAGTTTATCTCGCAAATCTAGTATATTCATTGAACTCAATGTTTTTTCAATAATTCGTTTGCGCTCTCTACTGTTTATAGCTTTCGCTATGAGCGGCAACTCTACATTTTCATACACAGTATATTGATTTAGCAAGGCAAAATTCTGAAAAACAAAACTTATGTGCGTTTTTCTAAACTCATGTATCTTATTTCGCTTTATCTGACTCACAGCCGTTTCATTGAAAATATACTCGCCACTCGTTGCATTATCCATACATCCTAATATATTCAGCAAAGTACTCTTTCCTGATCCAGACGCCCCCATAATGGCTACGAATTCACCGCGCTCGATTGTTAACGTAATATTTTTAAGAGCTTCTGTCTTATTTCCTCTTACATCATAGGTTTTTGTTAATTGTTCTAATCGTATCACGCTATGTTCCTCTTTTTTCATTTAGTCCCTGCGATATCCATAATGAGCTACCTTCTCTTGAATACTTACCTTTGTTTGCGGTTCCAATATCCATTTTATATAATATTCTTTTCCTAGGTCTTTGACTGTATACTCTTCTCTCAAGGATTCACCTTCCGCTACATCTACCAATTTCGTTTCATTTCCTTTTTCGTCTACAACAACAAATGTTATTTTTCCTGACCTAACATGTACATTCAAGGAAATCTTCACCAAACGAAACAATTTTGATGACATATTCGTACTATCGATAATATAGCCGCCGCTCTCATAATTATATTCATCCGTCACTAAATCTTTTTCTTTTTCCGAATCAAATGCTGTATGCGCACCACTATTATATGCCAGCGTATTATTATACAAATATATTCCGCATATTATAATAATAATGCCACTACACACCATGAAATATTTCCAGCTTTTTTTCACTTTTTACTTCCCTCGATTTTCTTGGTTTAATAAACTCATTATAGTTCCTTTTTTTTATCTAGTCAACCTTTTTTTATGCACATAAAAAGAGCCTCTCGGCCCTTTTTCATTAAATGTTTTCGTATACTCTCTCGAAAAATATTTATTTTCTCAATTATACGGTTGAGACGATCATAAACATCTTACCTTCCATTTCGATGGCGCCACTTTTGCAAGAAACAATAAAATGATCTCCCTTTTTTACTGGATTTCCATCTATGCTTCCTTGCCCATCCAAAATGCTTACATTGACAAATGGCTTATCATATGTCATATGTGCTTTGCCGTTTAGTGCAATCTTTTCTACACAGTAAAATGGACAATCAATCAAACAAGTAACGCTTGCATCTTCAATTGTCTTTAGTTCTTCTTTAATTGTTGTTTCCTTAAATGGTGCCGTTAATACTTCAATACTTTGTTTAACATGAAGCGGACGCAAGCTTCCGTCTTGTAAACGATCATAGTCATACACGCGGTACGTAATATCACTACTTTGTTGAGTTTCAAGAATCATCGTTCCACCCTTAATTGCATGTAAACAGCCTGGTTCAATTTGAAAAAAGTCACCTTTTTTAATCGGGATTTCTCGAATAAATTCGCTCCAGCGCTTATTTTCAATCATCTCCTTTAGTTCCTCTTTATCGTTTGCATGATGCCCGATAACAATCGTCGCATCCTCGTCACATTCTAAAATATACCAGCATTCTGTTTTTCCAAATGAACCATTTTCAAATTCTTTTGCATATGCATCATCTGGGTGAACTTGAATACTTAAATCATCCGTTGCGTCAATAATTTTTACTAATAGCGGAAATTTATCGCCCTCTAGGTTTCCAAAAAGATCTTTGTGATTTTCCCACAACTCACTTAATGTTTTTCCTTTATGAACGCCTTCCCTCACTACGCAATCACCAGCGCTGTGGGCACTAATGGCCCAACACTCACCAGTATGATCACTTGGAATCTCATATCCATATTGTTTGAGACGATTTCCGCCCCATATGGTTTCTTTAAATACAGGTTCTAAAAAGATTAATTCATTCTTTATCATTTTTTCTATCCTTATCTTCTAATCGTCTATCATTTACCCTTTGCATCCAATTCTGCTTGAATATCCTCATACGATTTTGCAAATTGATTAATCAAAGATTCCACTTCTTTTCTTGTCACATATAGCAAAAGCTCATCTTCCACTGTCATAACATAATAACTTTCATTAAATTCTCTTAATGTTGCCGTCACTAAGTGGTCATCTGTGCCATGAATTTTTATAAAAATCGTATCTTCTTCATCTTCGATTTTTAAGGCATCTGCTTCTTTGATTGGGCGATCCCCATCAATTCCGATAATCGCTTGATACAATTGGCTAAATACTAATTTTTCGATTTCCTCTTCGTTGATGAAATAATCATAGATTAAAGCACCCTCTTTATCTTTTTTGCCCGTATCGACAATTTTCATTTCCCATTTCTTATCGCCAATTTCAAGTTCTAACCAATCGACATTTGTAATTCTTGCCATTAATGGATACAAGGACATTAGATACGTGCTATGAAGTTCATTTAAGAAAAACTCTACATCATCTTTTTTCAATATGACTACCTGATCGGATTTTTCTAACTTTGCATAATAATCTCCCGCTTCATTGGAATTACCAATCAGAAGTTTGTAATCATGATACACCATTGTTGTTTTTTCTTCTGTCACTGGCTTTGTCGAACCATCCGCCGCTGTCTCCATCTCGCCTGTTTCAACTTCACTTTTTTCAGAAGTAAAATAATTGACTACAAGACTTGCTGTTGGATCATCTAGTCCGTATTTTGCTAATTTCTCATCATCCAAATCAAAATCTACACACTCAGAAAATGCCAATGCCACAATCTTCTCAAAGTAAGCTTTTCGCGCTGCATCCTCCATGTAATAATACTTATCCTCTGGACTTTTGAAAAACCAAAGCTGTGTTCCTGATAAATCACGTTCTGGCAAGCCTTTTTCAAAATACTTTGCTTCAATCGTTTTATCTTTATCCTCATATATAACATCTAGCAATGCTTCAACGGTAAGCGTCGGTAATTCATCCACCTCTATATAATCAAATATCACTTTGTCTAACTCACTACCAAGTGTTGTGATCGTATAAATATTTTGATCGCCTTCGATATTGACATAGTAATATGTGTCAAAATAAACACCTATATTGATGGTGACGATTTCTCCGTCCTTCTTTTCCATAACGACTTTTCGCTCTGGCTTATCTAGTCCATAGTTTGCAGCATCGTCTAAATTTGTTGCAATTAATGCGTTTGAACGAATACTCGTTGCTGCATTGAAAATGAACTTTACTTTTGATTGATTCATTGCAAGATTTTTATTATCCGCATAACTAAAAATCTTTCCATCATACAAAAAGGACAAGCTCTCTTTAGGATTAACAACGGTTACTTTTACTAAGTCTTCAATATCAAAATCAATTAAACTTTTTTTATTTGCCGCTTCTTTTGAAGCTTCGATTGATGCTTCGATTTCTTCTTGTTTTTCTTTTTTTGCGTTGCTTTGATTAATAAAAATGATTACAACGATCAGTATGATAACAAGTATTCCGAGAATCACAAAGGGCATATTTCTCCTTGCTTTTCGGTTTTTCTTTTGTTCCATAATAAGCCTCCTAAGCAATCAAATTATTTGTATCTACGTTTTACCCAAATGATCAATCCACCAACTATTGTACCTAGTGGAATCACAAATACCAATAGTATCATGTTAAATTTGAACGCATTTTCACTAAAAATAATTGGTTCAAGGCTATAATTTTTCTTTGCAATAGAAACGGTTGCTTCTAGATTACACATATTTCCCATGTTCTCAACTGCCATTTTCGTATTGACTAATGAAGGGAAATTTGCTGTGATTTCACCGCTTAAAAAGTCAGGAGATGCATATAGCGTTAACTTCGTCACGTTATTTTGTCCCACTTCTTCTTCGATTGCAACAGCCATATCATACGTTCCCTCAATATCACCCTCTTGTTTTTCGACGGTTGAATCTTCCATCAATTCGTAAGGACGACAAAAAGCACTTGCAGAAGTTTGCATCAATGGTGTATGTGTTATAGTTGTTCGACTATTATCTTGGTATGCCAAACCTACTGCATAACGAACCATTGCAAATGAATTCTTCGGAATATTTTCAAGACTCTCGTGGCCTTCTACTATTGGTAAAAACAAATTCGTTGGTGTCTGATAATAGTAATTTGCGTTTTGTTCTAAAACAAGCCCTTCTACAACATCCACGCCATAATAGGATAAAATGCTATAAAAATTCGTAAAATCAACGGCTATCGCTCCAAGTGCAATAACGGCATCTCCACCCGCTTTCAAATACTCAATCACAGCGTCTGCTTCATCCTTTGAATAATCAACTGATGGGCAATTAATATAAAGGATATCACATTCCTCTGGAATTTTTGTTGTAAGCAAGTTAATGCTCGTTGTTTCAAAATTGTTTTGATCAAGTGATGATTTGAAATAATCATCAATCGCTCTTTCCTTGTGTCCTTCTACCACATAGATTTGTGGCAAATCAGAAATCGTCACAAAATCAATTGCCGCCGTAATTTCTCCCTCGCCATCAAATTCAACGGTTGAGTTCATCTGGCCCGTTTGATAATATGTCACATAATCAATTGTTTCTTCGTAAATTTCACTGCTCGCAATATACTTGAATCGCTTATCCGATTCTACAATAATACTATTCGATTCCGCATTTTCAATTTTTCGATTTGTAAGAAAACTTGGATTTTTTGATGGTTCGATAATCTTGTAGGAAATACGCTCTGAACCAGCTACATAGTTTTGTATAAGCAATTCAATAAGCTCATCTACGGAGTTTTCTTCTGCTAATAAATAAATCATAATATCTTCGTTAACATTTTTAAGAACATTTTCGGTTTCTTTACCTATATCTGAAAACTTATCTTTTCTTAGCGAAACGTATCTGAAATTGTATGGTATTTTTGTTGCTAGAATATTAATTCCCACTAAGACAACAAGTAAAATCGCACCTAACAAAAGACTTCTTGTTCCGAATTTTGATGTATTAGTTCCGAAGCTTTTTTTAATATATTGTATTACTTTTTTCATCAAATTCTCCTCCCTAATTCCATCTGCGTTTTTCAAGTGATTGTACTGTTAAGAACAAGAAAAATACAATTACCGAAATGAGTTTTACAACGCCAGCCATATCAATGATTTGATAATTTGGTATGGTGCTAATAGCCGTTGCAATATTAATGGACATCAATGCTTTTTGGATCAAGCCAACAAGCCATGCTTTATTAATTAAAAAGGCAATCACAACTGCCGCTTCCCATACAAAAAATACGCATTCAGACAAAACAATATTGCGCGTGTTGATATAGGTAATAATCGTTACGACAATACCTGTGATAATCAATGCAACTAATGAAGATTGTGATGTTTCTGGAATGGACTGTGCGAATACCGAAATAATATTTAACACAAAAAATGTTACGACACTAAGAATTGCCGCAATAATTTGGCTTTCCGTAATAGATGAAATAAACATACCGATTGCTATATAAGCAAATGTCAATAATAAAAATGCCAAAATACCTACGATATCTGTTAGAAGATAATCGCCACCTTTTGCTTTTAGTATCAACGAAAAAATAAAGGTTGGAGCCGTTGGAATAAGTACAACCATGCAGGTCGCCCAAAACTTCGCCATAATCACCTTAAATACTGATACAGGTGATGTCAATAAAATTTGATCGGTTTTGCTTTTGCGATCTTCTGCCAATGTACGCATTGTCAATAAAGGAACCAATATCGTCAAGTAGGTAACAACTGAAAACAAACCGTATGAGACAATTGGTGTTCCCGCGCTAATATTGCTTACAACATAAAATAGTGCAAAGAAGAAAAACAAAACGGCCACAACAATATAGCCGATCATATTGTCAAAATAAGAACGGAATTCTCTTTTAAAAATTGCTATCATGCTAATTCCTCGCTTTCTACTTCGCTAGTATCTTCAATTTTCTCTTGTTGCAAGGTAGGTAATATCGTCTTTTTGTTCACTAGCTCAATGAAAATTTCTTCTAATGTTGGTGTTTTCAATATCATCGAAACAATTGGCATTTTTAGGCGTGAACATGTATTAAACACTTTTTCACGTACATCCGTTCCCAGTGGCGTAATAATACGAATTGTCGCTATTCCTTTTTTAAATTCATCTGGTTGTAAATGTACCTTGCCCTCTTCTATAGCACCCGTTAAGGCGTTTTTAATTGCCTGTGGCTCTCCCTTGATTTCTAAATCAAGCACTTCATTTTCTGAAAACATACGTTGGATATTTTCAGTGCTATCATTGGCAACAATTTTTCCTTCGGAAATAATAATGACATGATCGCATACTGCACTAATTTCTTGCATAATGTGCGAGCTTAAAATGACTGTATGATTGAGTGCTAGTGTTCTGATTAGCTCTCGCATCTCAATAATTTGTTGTGGATCAAGACCAACTGTTGGCTCATCCAAGATGATAATTTCAGGCATCCCTAAAATCGCTTGTGCCAATCCAACTCTTTGTTTATAACCTTTTGACAAATTGCGAATCAGACGATTTTGTACTTCTTTTGTTTTGGTCATAAAAAGTGCATCGGTAATTGCTTTTTTACGCTCTGCTTTAGGAATCGCTTTAAGTCCTGCTACAAATTTTAGGTATTCCATAACGGTCATTTCCGTATAAAGTGGCGGAATTTCTGGAAGATATCCCAATTGTGCTTTTGCTTGTGCTGGATCTAACATGATGTCATATCCATTGATAATAATTTCACCTTCTGTTGGTGCTACATAACCAGTAATCATATTCATTGTGGTTGACTTTCCTGCACCATTTGGGCCTAAAAACCCGTATATTTTTCCTTTTTCGATCGTGAAATTGATATGGTCCACTGCTGTGAGCTTGTCATACCGTTTAACAAGATTCTTTACTTGTATCACTGTGTCGTTCCTCCTTGTTAATGCTTATGCATTTATGTTCAGTCATTATAAAAAAACTCTGTGTACACTATGCAAAAAAATTGTGTCCATTCTGTGAAAGACCATATAGTCATGAACTTTTTTTAGTTTTCTTCAGCATGCACTCTGTGAAATAGTCTAAGGTAAATTTTTTTGCACTCAAAAAAATTGTGTCCATTCTGTGAAAGACCATAGAGTCATGAACTTTTTTTAGTTTTCTTCAGCATGCACTCTATGAAATAGTCTAAGGTAAATTTTTTTGCACTCAAAAAAAATGTGTCCATTCTGTGAAACTAAAAAGTGCCCAGGCCATTAATGGTCTGAGCACTTTTTTCTTATCGTATTAATCTTGATATTTTTCGCCGAAACTATTTGTATCCCATTTGTATATAGCAATATAGGATGTGAAATACTCTTTTACCTCTTCTGTTAGTGGCAAGAAGTATTGATAGCTTTTTGTTCCCTTCTTTTCATCAATATCCATTTGCATATTGATATAATTTTTTTCGCAATCAAATACCGTTTCCGACTGAAGCACTAACTCTGATAAGCCTTTATAAAATGTATCGTAATCCTCGATTTCCATTTTTATTTGGACTTCTTCACCCTCAATGACACTGCCGTCTCCTGAAAACCCAATTTGTGTGGTGTCTTCTGGAATCATCTTTTCGTATACGTTTCCTTGCTCGACGATTTCCCCATATGAATAATATTCTGAATACTCATCATAAATTGCGGAATAGACTGCCGTTTTTTTGCCTATGTAATTCATGTAAATCCATACTCTTGCAGAGCTTCTTTTTGAAATCTCTTTTTCTCGATTCTCTTGTAACAGCATCGCTCCAACTTTTGCTTGCATCTTTTCATTTCCTTCCGAAACTAATTGCTGAATATATTCATTGGCTAATATAAAATCATCGTGTAAGAAATATCGTACATTCGCAACATGTGATATATTGGTTTTAAGATGAGCAACAAAAACCATTTTCTCACTGCTTTGAATCCTTGTATCATCAAGTGCTTCAAGACATTTTTCATAGCCCATTGCATCAATATCTCGTTGAAGAAGATTAATGAGTTTCTTCATTTGCGCCTTTGATATCTGTGTCGACAAAATTTCAAAATTATTATGAGTATTATCTGTGATTTCAATACCAATCCCTGAGAAGTTATTGATTTCTATTTTCATAATATTTTTTTGATAATCATCATTTTTGCTCATTTTCTTTAGTAAAATGTCCCGAACTGTCTCATTCAAATAAAGATTTCTCAATTTTGTTGTTCCATTGTCCATCTTAATTTTTGTAAGGATACCCCAGTCATCATAGAATTCTGGATTATATTCTTCTATTTCTGTTGTCAGATCTCTTAATAAATCTGTTAATAGCTCTATCGTTTCTTCGTCCTTTATCACTACGCCTTCCATTGCAAATAGCGCTGCTTCACTGTATTGCGCATATTCATTTTCAACAACTCGATTGATTGTAATGGATTCCACATTTTCTGCCTCTGGCATAAAGTTAAAGCTATTATCAATTGTTATATTGACTCCCACGAGAATAAGAATATTTAGAGCAATAACAATCCAAACCGTTTTTAATGATTTGACCACGGATTTTAAGTTTTTTGTCATAATTGCTTCATACACAAAATAGAATAGGCCAACAAAGATATAGGAAGTAAAAACTCCTGTTCCTTCACTGTAAGGAACTTCTTGTAATGATATCCAAAGTGCTATCGGAATCAAGCTTACAAGCATCGTCATAGCTATACGCATGGTCGCTTGTAACCAACCGCTAATTGCCACTTGTCCAGCTGCCTCGCTTTGACGTTTTTTAAAGAATACGATTCCCAAAACGATTAATAAAATGGCAACTCCCCACGAATACACCATTTGCACACCAAGCGGTAATACTCCCGATATATTTTTCAGATCACTTTCTATGTTTCCCCAAAAAGCCCAAAGAATATTAATATCCTGCGAAAGAATATTCGTTAATGAATTCGCATTAAGCAATGGGTTTCTTGTCAACACCATTTGCACGATGCTATTGCAAAATATACGAAATCCAAATAGAATAAAAAATGCAATCACGAATGTGGCTGTCATTGTTCCCGAAAGCGAGACACCTATTAAGGCAGCACCTATCAGCATCAGCGTCATACATAATTGAATGACAATCAGCAAAAATAAATCATCAGGAACAAAGCTAACAAACGGATTGAGTACCGTCATAATTGCCCCCATTGCTGTCGTTGCAATGAAAATTCCTGCAATCCATGTGATGATTGCTGCAATTTCTGAAATAACCATTGTCTCTCTCTTATGAGGAAGAGCATGAATAAAATCGCTTGAATTTCGTCTCATGATACCTGAAAACAATTGCAAGCTCATGAAAAAGCCGACGATATACAATACGGTTGAAGCTGGGTTCATCCTATAAATATTGAGTATAGCATCCTCTGCAAAAAAACTAACATCGCCACCACTTTTTAGAAGGATATAGTTTGACACAAATACGATCGCCAGCCCTATTAATAAAAACATAATACCTAATAACTTTGTTCGGCGTAGTGCTTCTTTATATAAGCCAAAATCAAAAATCTTTAATCTCGATTTCATAATCTAACCCTCCATCACTTCTTGAAATGAGTAGCCAAGTGCTTCCATCTCATATGTAAACACTTCCTCAAGGCTAAGTGGCAATATATCGATAAGTGCTGGATTCATTGCCATCAAATAAGAGATTGTTTCTTCTTTATCACCAGAAATAATCATACTTGCTACCGATCCTTTTTTCGAGAAATGAAGCATACTTAACTTAGAGAATTTTGTTTTGTCATAATCTTGTGAAAAAGCAATCTGCACTTTAAATAATGTCGTCTTTAAGTTCTCCACATCACTTTCCATTACCAAACCACCCTTATGAAGTAGGGCTAGCTGGTCGCATGTATCTTCTAGTTCACGCAAGGAATGCGACGTAATGACTGCCGTAGCATTTCTTTCCATGACATCCTCGCAGACAATTTTTTTGACCAAATTTCTCATAATAGGATCTAGTCCATCAAATGTTTCATCAAAAAACATATAATCTGGATTGCAGCTTAATGCCAAAATCGTCGCTGCTTGTCTTCTCATACCTTTTGAGTATGTATTTAAGGTTTTCTTGCTAGGCAATTCAAATAATTCAATCAATTTTTTTGCCTTATTTTCATCAAAGCTTTTATACACATTTTTGTAAAAATCGCTCATACGCTCTAATGTTGCGCCTGCTAAAAAATATAACTCATCTGGGACAAAGGCAATTTTTGATTTTATATTTATATTCTCGAATACACCTTCTCCATCAATTAAAACTTCGCCCTCTGTTGGTCGATAAATTCCTGTCATTAATCTTAATAATGTCGACTTTCCAGCGCCGTTTGAACCTACCATGCCATAAATACTTCCCTCTGGCACCTTACATGAAACTGTATTTAGTGCTTGGAATTTATCAAATCGTTTGCTTACGCCAATTGCTTCAATCATACCAATCCCCCTCCCATCTGTTTCTTGTCTTCTTCTTGTATAATTTTTATTAACTCTTCTGCCTCAATTCCTGCCAAAAGAAATTCCCGCGCTACTTTCCTGTATTCATCCAAATTAGCTCGTTTGTTTTTTTCGAGTAGCTCTACTGCTTCACTTGAAACAAAACACCCTTTTCCTGGTACTGAATAAATTAGCTCTCTTCGTGTAAGTTCTGTATACGCTTTTTGAATGGTATTAGGATTAATGGATAGCTCAATCGATAGACTTCTTACGGAAGGAACTTGATCGCCAGGGCCTAAAATATGACATAAGAGCAATCGCTCCATTTGTTCAATAATTTGCTCATAAACAGGTATTCTAGACATCATGTCTACTGTAAACATTCTTTGCTCCTTTCTACATTTTGAATCGGCTTAGTTTTATGATTCATATGTGTACTACTTGAGTTAATACACTCATTACACTTATAGTACACTACACTTTTATTCTTGTCAACGACTATTTTTCTTTACTATTATTTATTCCTATGGCATACTAATACTAATCAATAACATCCATCTTATGAGGAGTTTTTTATGAGCGAACAAATTCTTTGGTACAACGTTCCTGCTCGTCTAATCAAGGAGCAGTGGAGTGAAAATTATGATTTTAATGAGGCTCTTCCCGTTGGAAATGGTCGCATTGGCGCAATGGTCTGTGGCGATCCACACCGCGAAATGCTAAAACTAAACGAGGATTCGATTTGGTCAGGTGGCATGCGAAACCGCATCAATCCAAACGCTTACGAAGGCTTTCAAACCATTCGTCAATTGCTTTTGGAAGAAAAGATAAAAGAAGCGGAAAACATCATTTTTTCTACTATGGCAGGTGTCAAGTGCAATATGCGCCACTATATGCCACTAGGAAACTTATTTCTCTATCATTATGAAGCGCTTCAGTATACAAACTATAAGCGCTCTCTTGATTTGGAAAAAGCTATTTCTCGTGTTGAATATACTATCAATGACGACAACCATATTTGTCGCGAAGTTTTTGTAAGCGCTGTTGACCAAGTTCTCGTTCTTCATATGAGCGCTTCAAAAAAAAAATCGCTAAATATAAGCGTTGAAATTGATGGGCGAGATGGTTTTTATGATGACAATCGTCCTGTGTCTGATTCTTGTTTATTATACACTGGCGGAAGTGGTGGCACAGATGGCATTTGCTTTGCCTCGCACATTACTGCCGTTTCTCCTGATGGAATTGTAAAAACAGTTGGTGGAAGCCTTGTTATCGAAGAAGCGAGTGAGCTCACCATTTACCTATCTTGTCATACGAGCTACTATACAAAACACTATTTACAACTGGCAAAGGATACGATTACGTCCGTTTTATCAAAACCGTATTCTGTCATTCTAGCAGACCATATTGCCGATTATCAGGCTCTTTATTTGCGCCACGAAATTACCATTGATGAAAGTAGTGCTCCTATTACGTTGCCGACAAATGAGCGTTTACTTCGGTTGCGCGAACAAGGTGGCTATGATTCGGGCTTATTGATTCTTTATTACAATTACTCTCGTTATTTGATGATTAGTGGGAGTCGCCCCCATACATTACCGCTTAACTTGCAAGGTATTTGGAATGATGAAATGCTTCCTCCTTGGGGCAGTAAATTTACGATTAACATCAATACACAAATGAATTATTGGGGGGCGGAAGTGATGAACCTTTCTTCTTGTCACCTACCACTTTTTGATCAGATTGAAAAAATGCGTCCTCACGGTCGCAAGGTCGCCAGCGAAATGTATCATTGTCGAGGTTTTGTCTGTCATCACAATACAGATATTTGGGGGGATTGCGCACCACAGGATTTATGGATGCCAGCAACAATATGGCCTATGGGAGCAGCATGGCTATGCCTTCATATATTTGATCATTATCAATTTACAAAGGATGCTTTGTTTTTGAAAGAGCACTACGAAACGCTCAAAGAGGCTTCCCTCTTTTTTGTCGATTATCTAATGGAAGATAAGGAGGGTCATCTTGTAACTGGCCCTTCTACTTCTCCTGAAAACACGTATCAAACAGAGGCAGGCGTTGTTGGAAGTGTTTGCATCGGTCCATCAATGGATAGTCAAATTTTATATGTCCTTTTTTCAAATGTCATTGAGGCATCCTCCATTCTAAATATCGATAACGATTATGCCAAACTATTGCAAAGCTATATCGAACGCCTTCCAAAACCTGAGATTGGTAAGTATGGGCAAATAAAAGAATGGGCCATTGATTATGACGAAGTAGAGATTGGTCATCGCCATGTTTCTCAATTGTTCGCCCTACATCCTGCCAATTTAATTACGCCTTCCAAAACGCCTGATTTAGCTCTGGCCGCGCGTGCCACTCTTGAGCGTCGCCTTTCACATGGCGGTGGCCATACTGGTTGGAGTCGTGCATGGATTATTAATTTTTGGGCACGCTTATTAGATGGCGAAAAGGTGGAAGAAAATCTATATGCACTATTGGCACATTCCACGAATCCAAATTTATTGGACTCACATCCACCGTTCCAAATTGATGGCAATTTTGGTGGCAGCGCTGGATTAATTGAAGCCCTAATTCAAAGCCATGATGGGCAGATTAGCTTTCTGCCAGCTCTTTTACCAAGTATGCAAAGTGGCACTGTCAAGGGTGTTTGCGCACGAGGTGGTCTAACGATTGATTTTACTTGGTGTAATGGCGTGATGAGAACCGCCGATATTTATGCGAAGGTTGACACATCCTTCACGATTCATTACCCCATTAATCATGCAACGTCTTATACATTGAAAAAAAACAAAACACTTCATATTGATTTTTAGGCACGCAAAAAATCTCTCCCGCATTTAGGGGGTGCAACTTAGGGATTTATTTCTTTAAAAGAATATCGGCATAGTTAGATTAATTTCTGGCTATGCCGTTTTTCGTTGCCTGTTGTATCTGTCGATGAAAACTCACCTATACAGTTCCATATAATTTTAACCTCTCAGCTGCTTCGCTGTAGTAGCCAACCTTAAGATAATCTCTACCAAGCCTGCTTATATCTTTGACGATAACGGTTGAAATTTTTCCGTCCTCTGCCTCTGCAATGAGTCTTAGCCAATCTGGTCGCTCGAAATTTGTACCACTGTAACCATCATCAGCCGCTGTCAAGTAAGGACTAAATATTTTTGAAAAGTGTTTACAAATTTCGGGGTCAAGAAGCCGCATCCACAATTTCAATGCGGTTCAGCAGTTCCTCCAGTTC